>NZ_JAAGNI010000325.1 GCF_010550605.1 Streptomyces sp. SID9727 | reverse complement strand
ATCACGAGGACCCGCCGGACAGGCCCTTGGCGCCTGCCCGATCCGGGGTTTCTATTCAGGAAGAGGACGCATGTAATCGAACGGTGGCCGGAGGGTGACCTTCCCGTGTCCACGCGCAGGCCGGATGGCGGGTTTGCGCGGGATGTCCGCGCGCCCCGGCTCCGTACCGCGACGGGTGCCCGTCCCTCCGCCGTTCATGCGCGCACGGGCCGCCCGGGGCGAGAACCGGGCCGGATGGCGGAATACTGGAACAGGAGCGGGGAAACCGGTCAGTGCCGTCGCGATCGCGTGCGGCACAGACGCAGGCGCAGAGAAAGGGTGGACATGACGACCGTCGGATTCCTCTACCCGGGCCACTTCGCCGAGGACGACTACCCGCGCATGGAGGTCCTCCTCGACAGCACCATCAGACTCGTCGTCCACCACACCGAGAGCCCGGACGCCACCTACCGCGAGGAGGCCCTGAGCGCGCTGGGCACCCCCGGCCGGCTCGCCGCGGGCATCGAGGAGCTGCAGCGCTCCGGGGTCCAGTCCATCGTCTGGGCCTGCGACGGCGGCAGCTTCCTGTACGGGTGGCAGGGCGCCCACGACCAGGTCGCGGCCCTCGCCCGGGCGGCGGGCGTGCCCGCGTCCAGCACCTCGATCGGCTTCGTGCACGCGGTACGGAAGCTGGGCGCCGAGCGCGTCGCGGTCGCCGCGAGCTACCCGGAAGCGGTGGCCGAGCGGTTCGCCGCGTTCCTCCGGGAGACCGGCTTGGAGGTGACCGGAACCCACGCGGCGGGCGTCACCGAAGCCGCCGAGGCCGCCTCCTGGGACGCGGGACGGGTGCTCGAACTGGCCAGGGCCGCCGACCGCCCCGAGGCCGAGGCCGTCCTGATCCCCGACACGGCCCTGCACACCGTCGCCCACCTCCCCGAGCTGGAGGAGGCGCTCGGCAAACCCGTCCTCACCGCGAACCAGGTGGCGGCCCGCGAGGCCCTGCGGCTGGCCGACCGCCCGGCCTGGGCGCCGCGGCTCGGGACGCTCTTCGCCCACCGCGAGCAGCCGCCGGCCCCGGTGAGCCGGGGCAGCGGGAGGGCGTACGCGCACGGGAGGAAGAGCGTGTAGGAAGAGGCGGCGAGGGCTGCGCCCGGAATAAACGGAGCCCTCCTCCTGTTCGTGCTCTCCGGACAGACGAGGCACTGAAGCGCACCACCGGAGAGGCCAGAACGTGGACGAGATTCGAGGCGAAGAGATCCAGGGCGACGAGATCCGCGGCAGGGTTCGGGGCACCGCCCCCGTGCCGCTGTCCGTGCTGGACCTGGTCACCGTCGGCCAGGGCCGCACGGCGAGCCAGGCCCTGCGGACCGGCGTGGAGATCGCCCAGCTGGCCGAGCGCCGGGGTTTCCACCGCTACTGGGTCGCCGAGCACCACTCGATGCCCGGCGTCGCCTCCTCGTCCCCGGCCGTGATCCTGGCCCACACCGCCGCCCGCACCGAGCGCATCCGGCTCGGCTCGGGCGGCGTCATGCTGCCCAACCACGCCCCGCTCGTCATCGCCGAGCAGTTCGGCACCCTGGAGGCGATGGCCCCCGGCCGCGTCGACCTCGGCCTGGGCCGCGCCCCCGGCACGGACGGCGCCACGGCGGCGGCGCTCCGGCGCACGGACCGGCTCAACGAGGGTGCGGATGACTTTCCGCAGCAGCTGATGGAGCTGACCCGGTTCCTGGACGACGACTTCCCCGACGGCCACCCCTACGCCCGCATCCACGCGGTCCCCGGACCCGTCCAGGCCACCGCCGAGGGCGGCGTCCAGTCCCCGGGGCGCCCGCCCATCTGGCTGCTCGGCTCCTCCGGCTTCAGCGCCCGGCTCGCCGGGGTGCTCGGGCTGCCGTTCGCCTTCGCGCACCACTTCTCGGCCCAGAACACCGTGCCGGCCCTGGAGCTGTACCGGGACTCCTTCAAGCCGTCCACGGTGCTCGACGCCCCGTACGCCCTGATCGGCGTGGCCGCGCTGGCCGCCGACGACGAGCGCGAGGCGCGGCGCCAGGTGCTGACCGGCGCGCTGTCGATGCTCCGGCTGCGGTCCGGGCGGCCCGGTCTCGTACCCACGCCCGAGGAGGCGGAGGCGTACGCCTTCTCCCCGATGGAGCGCGAGTTCGTGGACAACTGGCTGGTCAACATCGTCCACGGCACCGCCGACGAGGTCCGCTCCGGCCTGGACGACCTGGCCAAGCGCACCGGCGCCGACGAGCTGATGATCACCGCCAACGCCCACGGCGGCGAGGCCCGGCTGCGCAGCTACGGCCTGATCGCGGACGCGTACGGCATGCCCGAGGTGTAGGCGTCACACCCCCGGGGCGCGGGTCCCGATCAGTTCGGCGATGCGCTCCGGGGCGACCGCCCGCGAGTAGAGCCAGCCCTGTCCGGTGTCGCAGCCGATCCGGCGCAGCCGCTCGGCCTGGCCGGCGGTCTCCACGCACTCCGCGGTGACGGTCAGGCCCAGCCGGTGCGCCAGCTCCACCATGGCCTCGACGATCGTCTCGTCGGCGGGGCTGGGATGCGCGCCGTCCTCGTACCGGAAACCGCGTACGAACGCGCCGTCCAGCTTGAGCACGGACACCGGGAGGCGGCTCAGGTAGGCGAGGTTCGAGTAGCCGGTGCCGAAGTCGTCGATGGCGATGCGCACGCCCATGTCGCTGAGCGCCTGAAGGGCCCGCAGCGGGCGGCCGGCCGAGCCCATCACCGCGGACTCGGTCAGCTCCAGCTGGAGCAGCGCCGGGTCGAGCCCGGTCTCCGCGAGGATCTCGGCGACATCGGTGACCAGGTCGGAGTCCCAGACCTGGCGCACCGCGACGTTGACGCTGATGAACAGCGGCGGCCGCGCCGGGTGGTCCAGCTGCCAGCGCCTGGCCTGACGGCAGGCGGAGCGCAGCACCCAGCGGCCGAGCTGCACGATCGAGCCGTCCTCCTCGGCGATCGCGACGAACCGATTCGGCGAGAGCATGCCGAACTGCGGGTGGTTCCAGCGCACCAGGGCCTCGACCCCGCGCACCACCCCGTCGGCCAGGCCGACCAGCGGCTGGTACTCGATGGTGAACTCGCCGCGTTCCACGGCCGGGCGGAGCGTGGACGAGAGCGCCTGGCGGGTCATCCGGTGGGCGTTGCGCTCCGGGTCGAACAGGGTCCAGCGGGCCTTGCCGTCCGCCTTCGCCCAGTACAGCGTGGTGTCGGCGGCCTGCATGAGACCGGTGGCGGAGGTGCCCGCGACGGGCCGCTCCACCACCCCGATCGACGCCGAGACCGCCAGCCGCTGCCCGCCCAGGTCGAACGGCTGCTGGAGGGCGCCCAGCACGGTGCGGGCGAGGCCGGTCAGCTGCTCGGGGCCGGTGGACCCCTCGACCAGGACCGCGAACTCGTCGCCGCCGAGCCGGGCCACCAGCGGGGCGCCGGCCGGATACGCCCCTTCCTGCTCGGCGCAGTCCGTGAGGCGGGCGGCGACGGCCGCCAGCAGCCGGTCGCCGACGCGGTGCCCCAGGGTGTCGTTGACCGCCTTGAAGCCGTCCAGGTCCAGGTAGCAGAGCCCGACCCGGGAACCGGCGCCGTCCTCGTGCGGCGGGGTGCGCAGGGCCGCCGACAGCCGCTCGAAGAACAGCGCCCGATTGGGCAGCCGGGTCACCGCATCGTGCATCTGGAGGTGGCGCAGCCGCTTCTGGAGTTCGCGCCGGTCGCTGACGTCCGCGACGGAGAGCAGCACCTGACCGGGCGCGCCGTCGCGGTGTGCCTGCCGGGCGTCGGGCAGCGGTACGACGGTGATCTCGGCCCACAGCGAGCGCCCGTCGGGGTGCTTGAGGCGGCGGGTGCAGCGGAAGCGGGAGCGCCGGCCGTGCAGCACCTCGCGGTACGCGTGCCAGGCGCGGGCGTCCGCCGCGAGGTCGACCAGGTCGGCCGCCGACTGCGCGGTGAGCGCCGCCGCCCCGGTGCCCGCCAGTGCGCCAAGCGCCTCGTTGGCGGTGACGATCAGGCCCTCGTGGTCGACCACGGCCATCGGCAGGGCCGCGGCACGGAACGCGGCCCGGTAGTCGTGCGCCCCGGTGGCGGGCGCGGTGGGCGGCCACGTTCCGTGACTCTGCGTGATGCCGGGTCGCTGTGCGGAGGGCGCCTCGGGGTCCGGCCCTCCGGAGGTTGCGCTCACCGTTCGCTCCGCCCTGCAGTTCTGTCCCGGACGCCTCTGACCGGACTGGCCCGCCGCGTGGAGCGCCGTCGTCGGAGGCGGAATCCGCGCGGGAAAGCGAGGTGAAGCATAGAGGGCGCGTCCGGGGCCGATCCAGCGCCCCGGCCCTAGGGCACCCCGTTCGCGACTCGCACGGCCCATGCGGACGCCGATCCGGTTTGTCCCTGACTGATTCTTTCTGTGCACCTCTGTTCGCTCGGGCTGCATCGGTGATCGATTGTGACTGTCTGTGAAGAGCGTGGATGGGGAAGTGGGCGACACGGCTGGGGGAGTCCAGCATGACGAAACGGCCATAACGCTACAAAGTGGACGGAAGGGTTCCTGGGTCCGTGCCCCGTGCCGGAGCCATCCGCGGCCCTAGGTGTCCGCTCCCCGTACCGGAGGTAGATGTGCCGCGTCAGCCCGGGCCCTCAGGGGTGGAGAGGCCGAGTCCGCGCGGACTGGCCGCCGGGCTGGTCTCGCTGCTGGCGCTCGCCGCCACCTCCCTCGTCGCCGGGCCCGCCGCCGCCGCAGCCGGGGACGCCGCCCCCTGCGCGCTGCCCCGCACCCCCGCGCACCACTCCCTCGGCGTCGACCGCTGGAACGGCGCCTATCCGCGCCCCGACCACGCCCTGGACGCGGTGATGGTCTTCCTCTCGTTCCCGGACGCCGAGCCGGCCACCACCCCCGCCGAAATCGCCTCGGACTACTTCCCGTCCACCACGCGGTTCTTCCGGCGCGCCTCGTACGGGAAGTTCACGCTGCGCCCGCATCCGCAGCGGGAGTGGATCCGGATGCCGAAGCCCTCGACCTGGTACGGCATACGGCGCGACTGGGCCAGCGACCGGCGCAGCGCCTATCTGCGCGACGCCATCCGCGTGGCCGACGAGCGGATCGACTTCTCGCGCTACGACATCGTCTACCTCGTCGCGGACCCGGACGCCCCCGGCGTCGACTCGGACGCCACCAAGGTCGTCAACTTCGACCGGCCGCTGCACGCCGACGGTACGGACATCAGGCGCGTCGTCACCGTCTTCGAGCAGCACCCGCCGGACCACAACGTCCTCGCCCACGAGACCGGACACGTCTTCGACCTCCCCGACCTCTACCACCGGCCCACCGACGGCAAGGGCGACTGGGACACCTACGTCGGCGACTGGGACGTCATGGGCAGCCAGTTCGGCCTGTCGCCGGACCTCTTCGGCTGGCACAAGTGGAAGCTGGGCTGGCTGGACGACCGGCAGGTGGTCTGCGTCCAGAGCGACCGCGTCGTCACCCTCGAACCGATGGCCGACGTGCCCGTGCCCGGCGCCTCCCTCGGCACCCGGCTCGCCGTGCTCAGGACCGGCGAGGGCAGTGCGGTGGCCGTCGAGGCGCGCGGCTCCACCGGCAACGACCTCTCGACCTGCGCCGAGGGCATCCTGCTCTACCGGGTGCGCAACGAGACCCCGTCCGGCGGCGGCCCGGTCGAGGTGCTCGACACGCATCCGGACAGCGACGCCTGCTGGGAGCGCTCGGTCTACCCGCCGCTCGCCGACGCGCCGCTGCGCGTCGGCGAGACGTACTCCGTGCCCGGTGCGCACGCCACGGTCGAGGTGGCCGACCGGACGCCCTCGGGCGCGTACACGGTCCGCATCACCACCGGGACCTGACCGGACCGGCGCCGGACGACGAAGAAGCCCCCCGCTTCCGCGAGGGGCTTCTTCCGTCTGTGCGCCGCCAGGGACTCGAACCCCGGACCCGCTGATTAAGAGTCAGCTGCTCTAACCAACTGAGCTAGCGGCGCCTGCTGACGTCGTAGACCTTAGCACTCGGATCCGTGAGAGGAAAAATCGAAATCCGGGGCGTCGGGGCGGGCGCCGACCGGGCCACCCGGACGCACGCCCAGAGCAGCACGTCCGGCCCCGGGAGCCAGGGGGTCCGCGTGTCCGGAGCCACCAGCCAGCGGGGCCCCGTGTCGCTCTCTGTGCAGGTCAGGGGTGGGACCGTCACCGCGTCCCCGGTGCCGTGGCAGAGCAGCGGGGGCACCTTCGTACCACCGCCGTTCCGGCTCTGCGGGCCGCCGCCCCACTCCTCCCAGTCCAGCAGCGACGGCAGTCGCTGGGCCGTTCCGGGGGAGGCGAAGAGCAGCATCCGGCCCCGGTGCGAGGCGACCGGACCCGACCCCGGGCCGTCCGCCCACAGGTGCTCCAGCATCCGGCGCCCGAACAGCGTGGGTACGTTCACCACGTCGAACGCCGTGCCGCACGGCAGGACCCCGGGCGCCGTCGGGCGCGACTCCCACTGGGCCAGGGCGCTGCGCGGGTACGCCGTCGCCCCGGCCAGCCACGCGGCACCGGCCGCCGTGATCTGGGCCGTCTGGTTCCGCGCGGGCTCGCGCAGTGCCGAGAAGAGGTCGGCCTCGTGGCCGGCGGGGAGGCAGGGTCCGTCGCCGTGGTGCAGGGTCGTTTCGTCGGGCAGCCATGCGGTCATGTGCACAGGTCTACCCGGAGTGATCAACCGGATTCCGAGAGTTGCCGGAAATCGGGACAGAAGGACAGCGCGGGGAGTATGGTTCGCCCGGGCATATGCCGGTGGTGGTACCCGGGGGCCCCTGCCTAAGGGCTGTCCCGCAATTCCCGGTGGATCAGCGCGCGGCGTCAGATGCGGTGCATCGCAAGGCGGAGAGGCGCCCGCATACTGGACGTATTCGGGCGTTTCGACAACGCGGCGAGGTGCCGCAGCTGTCGTCGTGCGCCCGCCGGGAATTGCGGGACAGCCCTTAGGGCTGCGGAGTGTTCAGCAAACTGCGGCCGAACTCGACCATCTTCTTCGCGTAGTCCTCGGTCCACTCCGCGCGCCGCGCGATGTCCGCCGTCGTGAGCCGGTCGAACCGGCGCGGGTCGGCCAGCTGGGCCGCCGCTATCGCCTGGAACTCCACCGCGCGGTCGGTCGCGGCGCGGAAGGCGAGGGCCAGCTCCGTCGCCCGGCCCAGCAGCTCCTTCGGATCGTCCATCGACTCCAGGTCGAAGAAGTGCTCCGGGTCCGCGACGGCCGCCGCCGGCTCGAAGAGCAGGGGGGCGGGACGCAGCCGCCGCTGCTCACCTTGCTCGGGTTGTGCCATGTGGTCTTCCTCCTCGGACGGCCCGACGGCCACCCTCCCATTGTCCAGACCGCCGCAAGGGCGCGGTGGTCCCCGTCGCGGGGGCGTGCGCCGTCCGGGCCCCGCCCCCGGCGCACTCAACACCCCCAGCGCACCCGGTGTTCCGCCAGATGCGCCAGCACCGCGTGGTTCGCCTCCCAGCCGTCCGGGAACTTCACCGTGACGCCCAGCTGGACCGGCTCCGTCGACGGATGCTCGTCCAGCAGGTCCGCGACGCCCTCCCGGCAGACCACGACGCACGCGTGCCGGTGCCGGGACGCCAGGACGCACAGGCGGCCCGTCTCCAGGTGGAACGCGGTGGCGTCCGGCCGCCCCGACAGCGGGTGCAGCACCACCGTCACGTCGAACTCGCGGCCCTGGAGCCGGTTCGCCGTGTCGACCGCGACCCCCGACACACCCAGCTCCGCCAGCGCCGCGCGCACCGCCGCCGCCTGGTCGCGGTGGGCCGTGCCGACCGCCACCCGGTCCGCCGTCACCGGGGCCGGGTCCGGCGACCGCTCGCTGAGGGCCGCGCCGCCCCGGTCCAGCAGCCGCCGCACCACCAGGGCGACCGCCCGCACCGCCTCCGGGTCGGTGCGCGGGGTGTGCCGGGCCGGCAGTTCGAGCAGCCCCCAGCCCGACTCCGCCGCCTCGTCCAGCACCCGGTCGGCCGCCGACCCGTCCGACGCCACCCCGAAGGACAGCCGCCGGTCCCCGTGGTCCGTGCCGCTGCGGAACGGGGTGTACGGGTAGAACGCGTCCGACACCAGGGGCGCCGCCGACGCCGGGAGCCGCCAGGAGACCGGCAGCCGGTGCTGCGGCAGCTCCGGATTGTGCGCGAGCAGCGTGCTCACCGCGCTGGCCGACGGGTCGTAGCTCAGCCCCGCCCACTGGTCGGCGCCGACGATCGAGAACGGGTCCAGCTGGCCCGGGTCGCCCACGAACAGCGCCCGCTCGAAGAGCCCGGCCACGGCCAGCAGCGCGTCCGAACGCATCTGGTACGCCTCGTCGACGATCGCGTGCCCCCACGGTTCCACGTTCTTCACGTGGGCCCACTTCGCCGCCGTCGAGATGACCACGTCGAGCCCGGCCAGATCCGCCGCCTTCGCCGACTTGCGCACATTCGCCAGGCCGTCGAGCACCTTGTCGTACGGATCGGAGTCGCTGCTGTGCAGCCGGCCCACCGGCAGCCCGGGGTCCTTCTCCGCCAGCCGCACCACCAGGTCGTCCACCTGGGCGTTCGTCTGGGCGACCACCATCAGCGGCCGGCCCGCCGCCGCCAGCTCCAGCGCCGCGCGCACCACCAGCGTCGACTTCCCCGCCCCCGGCGGGGAGTCCACGACGACCCCCCGGGCCGTGCCGTTCAGCGTGTCGTCCAGGATCCTCGCGGTGGCCAGGCCCGCCGCCGCGCCCGGGTCGAATACGGCCGTCACAGAACGTCCTCCGGGGTCACGGGGTCGGGCAGCTCGGCCGCTTCGAGGCCGCCCGGCGGGCCGCCGTGGGTCCACGGCGTCTCCTCCGCGTCCGGCAGCTGCGGCCCGCCGCGCTGGTCGTGCTCGAACAGGGTCCAGGCGATCCGGTCGCCCGCCTCCGGGACCGACCCCGGGGCCGGCTCCTTGCCGCGCCCCATCCGGTCCGTGATCCGCAGCACCAGCGCCGGCCCGCCGCCGTCCTCCCCGTCCACCGGGCCGTACGCCACGAACTCGGCGGTCTGCGGCTTGCCGTCCAGCGAGCGGTAGACCTTCACCCCCGCGCCCAGCTGCGGCCGCTCCTCGGTGCGGACCGTGACCAGCGGGCGCGGCGAGGGCCGCTTCGACTCGCTGTACGCCATCTCCACCGCGCTCACCTCACCGATGAACGCCTCCCCGGCGAGCCGGCGGCCCGCCAGGACGAGCGGATCGTCCAGCGCCTCCTGCGCCTCCAGCTGCGCCTGGGCCGTCTCCCGGGCGGCCAGCTTGCGGGCGGCCGTCACCGCGTCGTCCCGGCGCGGCTGGGGCGGCTCACCTGAGCGCACCCGGTCGCGGTGGGCGGTGAACGACCAGCGGTCCCGGGTCCAGCGGTCCTCGGTCCTGGTCCCCTCGGGCAGCTCCCGCAGCAGGTCCAGGCCGTGCCACACCGCGTCCCAGGTCGGCAGCAGCACCCCGGCCAGCAGCGCCCGGATCCCGCGCTCGGCCCCGGACAGCTCGGCCAGCCGGGCATCGGCCGCGAGCCCGTCCTCGGCCGCCGCGAACGAGGCGCGCGCCCGGTCGTACTTCTCGATCGCCGGGGCCAGCAGCCGGTTGTCGAAGTCCGGATCGGTCGCCGGGCCGGCCGGCGGACACAGCAGCTGGCCCGCCGCGTCCCGGGCCAGCTCGGCCCGGAGCGCCGCCTCCGCACCGGATTCACCGGCCGGTGGGTCGATCCAGGCGAGCAGGGCCCCCAGATGCTGGTCCTCCAGATTCGACTGCCCGGTCGCCCAGTGCCGGTTCAGCAGGTCCGTGCAGGCCAGCAGCAGGGACGAGCCGGGGACCCGGGCCCGCTCCCCGTAGTGCGTCAGCCAGCGGCCGAGCAGCGGGACCCGGGCGGGCGCCGGATAGGGCGTGTCCGGGTCGTCCTCGGCGGTCCGCCGGAAGCGCATGGAGCGGCCGAGCAGCCGGACGAACTCGATGCCCGCCCGGCTCGGGACGACGATCTGCGCCGCGTCCACGCACAGCTCCGTCTCGACCTTGACCCGCTTCCCGGTCGCCGGATCCGTCTCGTTGCGCTCGGCGGGCTCGACGACGTCCGCGTACGCCTCGATGTGCGGCAGGACCGCCTCGGCCAGCTCGGCGAGGAACGCGAACCGCAGGTCCCGGTCGCGCGGCTGGGCGACGGCCAGCAGCCGGGGCGCCTCCCGGTCCGTGCCGACGAGCGCGCCGAGCGGGGCGCCCGCCTCGCCCGCCGTGGTCAGGGGCACCAGCACGAGCGGCCGTTCGGCCA
>NZ_JAAGNI010000308.1 GCF_010550605.1 Streptomyces sp. SID9727 | reverse complement strand
ACGCCGTCGCGCGAGGCCGCGGACCGGCTCGACGCGCCGTCCCGGGTGCCCGCGCGGCGCCGGCCGGGCGGGGCGGGCTCCGGACACTCTGGACGTCCGGCACACCGGGTCGTAACGTCGGCACGGCACCGTAACTAACGCTGCTAGTTTTCGAGCACCCCCGCCGGAGGCACACCCTCATGTCCACCGCCCCCACCTCGAAGCTCCCGCCCTTCGACCCCCGTGACCCGATCGGCGTCGACGACCTGCTGAGCCCCGAGGACCTCGCGATCCGCGACACCGTCCGCACCTGGGCCGCCGACCGCGTCCTGCCGCACATCGCCGAGTGGTACGAGAACGGCGAGCTGCCCGGCATCCGCGAGCTGGCCCGCGAACTGGGCGCCCTCGGCGCGCTCGGCATGTCGCTCCGGGGCTACGGCTGCGCCGGTGCGACGGCCGTCCAGTACGGGCTGGCCTGCCTGGAGCTGGAGGCGGCCGACTCCGGCATCCGCTCACTCGTCTCCGTCCAGGGCTCCCTCGCGATGTACGCGATCCACCGCTACGGCTCCGAGGAGCAGAAGCAGCGGTGGCTGCCCGGCATGGCGGCGGGCGAGACCATCGGCTGCTTCGGCCTCACCGAGCCCGACCACGGGTCGGACCCCGCCGCCATGCGCACGTACGCCAAGCGCGACGGCGAGGACTGGGTGCTCAGCGGCCGCAAGATGTGGATCACCAACGGCTCCGTCGCCGGCGTCGCGGTCGTCTGGGCGCAGACCGACGAGGGGCCCGCCGGCACCGGAGTCCGGGGCTTCGTGGTCCCGACGGACGCGCCGGGCTTCTCGGCGCCCGAGATCCGGCACAAGTGGTCGCTGCGCGCCTCGGTGACCAGTGAACTGATCCTGGACGAGGTGCGGCTGCCCGCCGACGCGGTCCTGCCCGGGGTCACCGGGCTGCGCGGACCGCTCAGCTGTCTGAGCCACGCCCGCTACGGCATCGTCTGGGGCGCCATGGGCGCGGCCCGGTCCAGCTTCGAGGCGGCCGTCGACTACGCGCGCACCCGGGAGCAGTTCGGGAAGCCGATCGGCGGGTTCCAGCTCACCCAGGCCAAGCTGGCCGACATGGCCGTCGAGCTGCACAAGGGGATCCTGCTCGCCCATCACCTCGGGCAGCGGATGGACGCGGGGCGGCTGCGCCCCGAGCAGGTCAGTTTCGGGAAGCTGAACAACGTGCGGGAGGCCATCGAGATCTGCCGCACCTCGCGCACGATCCTCGGCGCCAACGGGATCTCGCTGGAGTACCCGGTGATGCGGCACGCGACCAATCTGGAGTCGGTGCTCACCTACGAGGGCACCGTGGAGATGCACCAGCTGGTCCTGGGGAAGGCGCTCACCGGCCTGGACGCGTTCCGATGAGCGCCCGGAGGGCGGTCAGCTCTGGTTGAAGAAGCCGTCGGCCGGCCGGCCGACGGCTTCGCCGTTCATCACCTGGGTGTCGGCGGGGGTCAGCAGGAAGACGCGGGTGGCGACGCGGTCGATCGACCCGCGCAGGCCGAAGATCAGGCCCGCGGCGAAGTCCACCACGCGCTTGGCGTCGGCGGAGTCCATGGACGTGAGGTTCATGATCACCGGGACGCCGTCCCGGAAGAGCTCGCCGATGGCGCGGGCGTCCCGGAAGCTGTCGGGGGTCACGGTGGCGATCCGGCGGCCCGTCTCCTCGGCGCTCTCGGAGGCCACCCGCACCCGGGGATCGGTCACCCATGCCTGACCGGTACCGGTCCGTGCACCCTCGGCGTACTCGTCGTCGTCGTAGTACCGCTCGTCGTTGTCCTCTACGAGGCCCAGCCAGGCACTCGCCTTGCGCACCGATCCCATGGACGCCTCCTCTCACCGCGGTTCCTTGTTGTTCCGCATCTCTTTCGTATCCCTATGGTCGTCCATGATGCGGATCGTGCGCCAAGGGGATAGGCGGCGCGCAGGGCATTCGTGACGGTACTGGTGCAGAGGATGTGGCGATTCGTCAGGTTTCGCCCCGGTAAGGGGACCTGAAGAAAGAAAATATGATGCTCCGGCCGTACGGGTGACATGAGGGACGTACGGGTGAACGGGGCGCTGGGTACGATGCCGTCGCGCCCGCGCCCGAGTGCGGCGCACACGTGAACGAAACCCGGGGGACGGCCGTGTTCGGAATAGTCAGGCCCTGTACGCACCGCCTCTCCGAGAGGCTCAAGACCGAGTGGATGGCCCATCTCTGCGGGCTCTGTCTGGCGCTCCGCTCCGACCACGGGCAGTTCGCCCGGGTCGTCACCAACTACGACGGCCTGATCGTCTCGGTCCTGACGGAGGCTCAGGCCGAGCGCACCCCCGCGCAGCGCCGCACGGCCGGGCCCTGCCCCCTGCGCTCCATGCGCACCGCGCCCGTCGCGCGCGGCGAGGGCGCCCGGCTGGCCGCC
>NZ_JAAGNI010000291.1 GCF_010550605.1 Streptomyces sp. SID9727 | reverse complement strand
CGGCACCTCGCCACCGAGGGCCACCGCGAACCGGAGCGTGTCGCGGGCGGCGTCGCTCAGCCGGGAGGCGAGCAGAGCCGCGGGCGCCGCGCCCTCGCCGAGGCTGGGCAGCGGCACGTCGGAGCCCTCGGCCGCCTCGGGCGCGGGCGGCGCGTCGGCGGGCCGGTTCTCCAGATATCCGTACTCGTCGTACGCGGTGGCGTCGGCGTGCAGCTGGTCGCGCTGGCGCAGCAGCGCACCGGCCTGGACGAAGCGCAGTGGCAGGCCCTCGGACTCGAACCAGAGGTCTCCGGCCCAGTTGGCCTCTTCCTCGGTGAGCGGCCGTTCGACCACCCGGCACAGCAGGTCCGCGGAGGTGGCGCGGTCGAGGCCGGTGAGGAAGACCTCTTCGATGGCGGAGTCGGCGTGGGGTGCGGCGACCTCGGGCGTCGCGGCGAACAGGAAGGCGCACTCGGGGGTCGCGTCGAGCAGTTCGTCCAGGGCGGCGCCGCCGAGTTCCAGGTCGTCCAGGACGACGACGGCGCCGGTCGAGCGCAGCGTCTTCAGCAGGAGCGCCCGGTCCGGGCGGTGCAGGGGGGCGTCGTGGACGGCGTCGAAGAGCGCGTACATCAGGTCGGTGGCGGTGCGCTTGTGGCCGCTGAGGCGGACGACCCCGTCGGGCGCGAAGTCCGCACAGTCGGCGGCGACGGCGTCGAGCAGGGCGGTACGGCCGGATCCCGCCGGTCCGGTGAGCCGGACGGAGCGGCCGCGGGCCAGGAGACGCGTCAGCCGTTCGCGTTCCTCGTCGCGCCGCAGCAGCGGCAGCCGGGGGACGGGCGGGCCGGGCGGTACGGGGGGCGCCGCG
>NZ_JAAGNI010000260.1 GCF_010550605.1 Streptomyces sp. SID9727 | reverse complement strand
GCCGCCCGCGCAGCCGCTGCCGCCGGCCCCGGAGGCCGGCCCCGGTGTCGTCGTCCGCGCGCAGCCCAGCCCCGGCTACGTCGGCGGCCGGGTCGTGGTGACGTACACCGTCCGCAACGGCGAGAACGCCCTGGCCACCGGTCTGCGGCTGCGCCTCGGGCTGCCCTCCCGCATCCCCGTGGCCACGCTCCCGGCGGGCTGCACCGGCGGGGTGTGCGCGCTGCCCGACCTGGCACCGGGCGCCTCCTCGGTGCTGCGGGTCGTCCTCGCCCCGGACCACGCCGTCACGACCCGTATCACCGGCACGCTGACGACCACCGGCACCGACGCGGACCGGGGCGACAACGTCTCGCGCATCCCGCTGCGCATCCTCCAGCCCCGGATCGTCTCGGTGCCGGAGATCGGCAAGCCCGGGTTCGTCACCTCGGTGCGCGGCAAGGACTTCCCGCCCGGCGTGCCCGTGAAGCTGGCCTGGAAGCCCGGGATCACGGTCGCCGCGGCGCCCACCCTGCCCGGCCGGGACGGCACGTTCATCGCCCAGCTCCTGATCGTGGTCAAGGACCGGACCGGGCCGCGCACGATCACCGCGTCCGGCCCCGGCTTCTCGCCGGTGAAGACGGACTTCCTCGTGGTGACGGGCAACCTGGTCCCGCCGGACGAGATGGGGCGCCGGTGATCCACGAGGTGGACGAGGCGCTGCGGCTGCTGCTGGTGGACGCGGGCCTGGAGGACAGCGGCGTGGACCTGGTCTTCGACGCCCCGACGCGGGACTGGTCCGCCCGCCGCAACGCGCCCACGGTGAGCGTCTTCCTCTACGGCATCCGCGAGGACGCGACGCGCCGCAGCAGCGGCACGTCCGAGGAGTACGACGCCGAGGGCCTGGTCACCGGCCGCCGCACGCCCGCGCGCTGGTTCGAGCTGACCTATCTGGTGACGGCGTGGACCAACCGCCCCCAGGACGAACACCGGCTGCTCTCCGAGGTCCTGCGCTGCCTGATCCGCACCCGCGCGCTGCCCGCCCGCACCCTCACGGGCAGCCTCGCCGAGCTGGGTCTCACGGTCGAGATGGAGGCCGCGTCGGCGGGCTCGGGCGACCGCCCGTCCACGGTGGACGTCTGGTCCGCGCTGGGCGGCGAACTGAAGGCCGCGATCGACGTACGCGTCTGGGCCCCGCTCTCCGGCGACGTGGAGCCGGCCGGCCCGCCGGTCACGGAGGGCCTGCTCGTACGCACGGCCGCCGCCGTGGACGGCGAGGCGACGGAACCGGGCCGCCGGCTGCGGTACGGGCGCGGCGCGACGGACCCGGC
>NZ_JAAGNI010000219.1 GCF_010550605.1 Streptomyces sp. SID9727 | reverse complement strand
CTGACCGTCGGCGGGCCCGGCATCGTCGCCGTGCTGCGGCCGGTCGCGTACGACCCGGTGGAGCGGGCGGTGCTCCAGGAACTGGCCGCCGCGCCGAGCGGGGCGCTGCCGACGCTGCGTGCGGCCGTGATGCGGCATCCCGCGGTGCAGGAGACCGGTGACGGTCTCGCCGAGCGCGGGCTGCTGGCCCCGCCCCGCGCCGGTGCGGTGTGGCGCGTCTGGGGCCTGTTGCAGACGCTGTTGTGCCTCGCGTCCGGCCCGGTCACCATCGGCCTGGCCATCGCGCGGTTCATGGAGGGCGACGACGGCGCCGGCTGGAGCTACCCGTTCGCGGTGGCGCTGATCCCGGCCGTCGTCGTCGGCTTCGTGTCCGGCCTGGTCTGCGCGGCGGTGGCCCGGTCCCGGATCACCCGGGCGGGGCGCAGGGCGGCGGCGGACTTCGGGGCCGCGCACGCCCACCGGACCGACCCGGGGTTCCTGGTGGCGACCCGGGGGCTGCGCGGCGTCCCGGACCCGGAGCTGCGGACGCACCTGGTCGCGGCGGCCAGGACCCGGCCCACCGCCTCCTCGTACACCGCGTACGGCTCCTCGGCGCTGCTGGTCGCGCCGGCCGTGTGGTGTGCGGGGGCGAGCCCGGGCGGCGGCTGCGGCAGCTCCTCGGGCAGCAGCTGCGGTGGAAGCGGCGGGTCGGGCTGCGGGGGCGGGTCGAGTTGTGGCGGCGGCAGCGGCTGCGGGGGTGGCGGATCGAGCTGCGGCGGCGGCAGCAGCTGCGGCGGCGGTTCCAGCTGCGGGGGCGGGTCGAGCTGCGGCGGAGGCTCCTGAGACGGCCGTCCACCTGCTGGACGAGCTATGGCGCCACGGGCGGTTCCGGCATAGAAATCCGGCATGGTGCCGTTTCTGTTGCTGCTGGTCGCATGGGGTGCGGCGGGTCTCTCCTGCGCCCGGCTCTGTCTCGCGGGGGCCCGCGCGGCCCGGCGGCCGGTGGGCACGACCGGCGGACGCGGACGGCAACTCACCCTGTACGAGGCGGCGTTCCTGGCGGGCGGGCCGGGCCGGGTCGCCGACCTGGCACTGGTCTCGATGCATCTGCGGCGCCGGCTGCTGCTGGCCCACACCGGGTGGGCGACGGTCGTGGACCCCGACGGCCGCGACGAGGTGGAACGTACGGTGATCCACGCCATAGGACCGGAGGGCCAGTCGCCGATAGCTCCGGTCCGCGCGTCGGCCGCCGCCGCCGACGCCGTGCGGGCGGTGGCCGACCGGCTCGTCGCGGCCGGTCTGGCGGTCCCGCGCGGGGCGGACGTC
>NZ_JAAGNI010000152.1 GCF_010550605.1 Streptomyces sp. SID9727 | reverse complement strand
GCACGCGCACGGCCGGGCGGTACGTCGCCGCCTGGAGCGCGGCCACATCGAGCGTGCGGTCGCCGGGGCCGGACGCGGCGGTGAGGGGTTCGGCGACCACGACCGCGCAGGCGGCGTCGGGGGAGAGGCCGAGCGACCAGGCGTGCGTACGGGCGTCCCCGTCCCCGTACAGCAGTCCGCGCAGGGCGAGTTCGCTGCGTCGGGCCGCGCCGCTCTCCCGCAGCCGGTGCCGCACCAGCAGGGGAGCGGCGACCTCGGCGGCCCGGCGCAGGGCGTCCGGCGCGTCCGGGCGCAGGGGGCGTCCGTCGCCGGCCACCCAGATCGAGCCCAGGACCTCCGGGCCGCTGCGGACCGCGATGATCAGGCGTTCGGGACCCTCGGCGTCGGCCGCGCGGTGGATCACGTCCCGGGACGTCCACAGCGTCCGGAGCAACCCGCTGCGCCGCAGCTCCGCGACCCGCCACTCCGGGACCCGGCCGCCCAGGATGGTGGACCGGCGCAGCACGTCGGCCTCGGGGCCGGTGGCGGAGTGGGCCAGGACCCGCAGGCGCGTGTCCTCGATGGTGATCGACCCGCCGGTGTACTCGGCGACGGCCGCCGCCAGCGCGCTCAGGCTCTCCGGGCCCCCGGCCGCCATGCGCCCCGCCGCCCCCTCGTCGGCGCCCGCCCGGGCGCAGGCCAGCGCGGAACGCAGC
>NZ_JAAGNI010000104.1 GCF_010550605.1 Streptomyces sp. SID9727 | reverse complement strand
CGGGCGCCCCTAGGGGTGGCCGACCCTGCCACGCGCGCGCGAGCACCCGGCGCAGGCGTGCCGGGGGGCCGCCCGGATGGCGGCGGGGGTACGCGCGACCGGCTTCAGCGAGGGGGCGTGCGCCCGGCGGAAGCCAGGGAGCGTGCGCACGCATCGACCCGAATCCGGCGGGGCGTGCGCCCCGGGGCAGCCCGCATCCGGCGAGGGGCATACGGACGACTCGGCCTGAATCCGGCGGGGGCGTGCACCCCGGGACAACCCGCATCCGGCAAAAGGCATACGCACCAAGCGGCCCGATCCCGGCAGGGGCGTGCGCCCCGGAGCAGCCGCATCCGGCGAGGGACGCGCTCACGGACCAGCCCGAACCGGCGGGGGCATGCGCCCCGGAACAACCCGCATCCGGCGAGAGGCACACGCACCAACCGGCCCGGACCCGGCAGGGGCACGCACCCCGGAACAACCCGTCCCGCCGAGCACGTGCGCCCCGACCGCCCGCCGCCGCGAGACGCGCCCCCGGGTCAGCCCGCCGCGGGCGCCCCGTCCGCCTCCCCCACCCGTCCGAACAGCGGGGCCAGCACCAGCTGTGCCGCGCCCTCC
>NZ_JAAGNI010000086.1 GCF_010550605.1 Streptomyces sp. SID9727 | reverse complement strand
GCGGGCGGCGTCGAGCACGTCGGCGACCGGGCCCTGCCCCGGGTCGGCGTACCGGACGGCGTTGGTCAGCACGGCCCGTACGCCCTGCTCGGCGGCGAGGCCGACGGTACGGGCGGCGAGCCGCAGCGAACCGGGCCCGGTGCCGGTCCGCCCATGGTGGACGGCTTCGAGGCGCAGGCCGTCGCCGTACAGCTCGCGCCAGGGGCCGAGGAGGGCGGCGGCGAGGTCGGGGCGGCCCGCCGAGAGCGCCCGGC
>NZ_JAAGNI010000054.1 GCF_010550605.1 Streptomyces sp. SID9727 | reverse complement strand
AGCCCAGCCGCGCCGCCTGCTCCGGGGCGGCGCCCCGGACGGTGGCGGCGAGGAAGCCCGCGCGGAACGCGTCGCCCACCCCGGTCGGGTCGGCCGTCTCGACGCCGGCGATGCCGGGCACGGTCAGGGCGGGGGCGCCGGCGGTCTCGATGCGGACGCCCCGCGCGCCGAGCGTGGTGATCCAGGTGCCGACGCGGGCCAGCACGTCGTCGCGCTCCCAGGAGGCGCGTTCCAGCAGGAGCGCCGCCTCGTACTCGTTGGTGAACAGCCACCGGGCGCCGTCGACCAGCTCGCGCACCTCGTCGCCGTCGAGGCGGGCGAGCTGCTGGGAGGGGTCGGCGGCGAAGGGGACGCCGAGGGTCCGGCAGGCCGCGGTGTGCCGGAGCATGGCGGCCGGGTCGTCGGGGGCGACGAGGACGAAGCCGACGCCGCCGGCCCGGTCCGCTTCCGCCGCCAGGTCGATCTCCCGGGCCTCCGCCATGGCGCCCGCGTAGAACGCCGCGATCTGGTTGTCGTCCTGGTCGGTGATGCACGAGAAACGGGCGGTCTGCCGCTCGTCGCTCACGCGCACCGCACCGGTGTCGACGCCGTGCTCCTTGAGCCACACCTCGTACGTGGCGAAGTCGCTGCCGACGGCGCCGACCAGCAGCGGATCCAGTCCGAGCGAGCCGAGCCCGAAGGCGATGTTGGCCGCCACTCCGCCGCGCCGCACCTCCAGGTCGTCCACGAGGAACGAGAGCGACACATGGGCGAGCTGGTCGGCGATGAGCTGGTCCGCGAACCGGCCCGGGAAGACCATCAGGTGGTCGGTGGCTATGGAGCCCGTCACCGCGATACGCATTCGAACACTCCTGTCCCTCTCGACTGGGCCGGTGGACGCCGGTCAGAGACCGGCGGCGGCCTTGAGCTGCTCGACGCGGTCGGTGCGCTCCCAGGTGAAGTCGGGCAGTTCGCGGCCGAAGTGCCCGTAGGCGGCGGTCTGCCGGTAGACGGGGCGCAGCAGGTCCAGGTCGCGGATGACGGCGGCCGGGCGCAGGTCGAAGACCTCGCGGATGGCGCTCTCGATCCGGGCCTGCGCGACCTTCGCGGTGCCGAAGGTCTCCACGAAGAGACCGACCGGCTCGGCCTTGCCGATCGCGTACGCGACCTGGACCTCGCAGCGGGTGGCGAGGCCGGCGGCGACGACGTTCTTGGCGACCCAGCGCGTCGCGTACGCCGCCGAGCGGTCCACCTTCGAGGGGTCCTTGCCGGAGAAGGCGCCGCCGCCGTGCCGGGCGTAACCCCCGTACGTGTCGATGATGATCTTGCGGCCGGTGAGGCCGGCGTCGCCCATCGGGCCGCCGATCTCGAAGCGGCCGGTCGGGTTGACCAGGAGCCGGTAGTCGTCGGTCTCCAGCTTGATGCCCTCGTCGGCGAGTTCGTTGAGGACGTGCTCCACGACGTGCTCGCGGATGTCGGGGGCCAGCAGGCCGTCGAGGTCGATGTCCGCGGCGTGCTGGCTGGAGACGACGACCGTGTCCAGGCGCACCGGACGGCTGCCCAGGTAGCCGATCGTCACCTGGGTCTTGCCGTCGGGGCGCAGGTAGGGGACGGTGCCGTTCTTGCGGACCTCGGTGAGGCGGCGCGAGAGCCGGTGCGCCAGGTCGATCGGCAGCGGCATCAGGCTCGGCGTCTCGTCGCACGCGTAGCCGAACATCAGTCCCTGGTCGCCGGCGCCCTGCTGGTCGAGCGCGTCCTCGCCGGAGCCGTCGACGCGCTTCTCGTACGCGGTGTCGACGCCCTGCGCGATGTCCGGGGACTGCGCGCCGATGGAGACGGAGACCCCGCAGGAGGTGCCGTCGAAGCCCTTGGCGGAGGAGTCGTAGCCGATGTCGAGGATGGTCCGGCGCACGATGCCGGGCACGTCCGCGTACGCCGACGTCGTCACCTCGCCCGCGATGTGGACCTGCCCGGTCGTGATCAGGGTCTCCACCGCGACGCGGGAACCCGGGTCCTGTGCGAGGAGCGCGTCCAGGATCGCGTCGCTGATCTGGTCGGCGATCTTGTCGGGGTGTCCCTCGGTCACGGACTCCGAGGTGAACAGACGTGTCGTCATGACTCTCCTGAGGTGTGAGGTGGGGCGGTTGGCGTGACCGCGGCGGTCACCGGGTGCGGCGGACCACCGCTTCGAGGATGTGGGCGAAGGTCCCGGCCGGCGTCGCGGTGCCGGTGAGGACCACTCCGGGCGGCCTGCGGCCGGCCGCGACGAGCTGCCCGGCGAGCGCGTAGGCGCATTCGCCGCCCCCGCAGAACGCGCCGAGCACGAGGGGGCCGCCGAGGTCGGTCAGCGCCCCCACCACGGCCTCGGCGGCCGGGGCGGAGGCGTCCGCGTACGGCGGCGGCCGCAGCAGCACCACGGCCTCCGGC
>NZ_JAAGNI010000204.1 GCF_010550605.1 Streptomyces sp. SID9727 | reverse complement strand
AGCCGCGTCCCTCAGGCGCGGCCGCGTGCCGCCCCCGTGCCGCGCATCACCCGCGAGAGCCCGAGGGCGGCCGTGCGTACGGCCGGTGCCAGCTGGGCGGGCCGGAACCGGGCGCGCGGCACGGCCACGGACAGGGCCGCCACCGCCGTCGGGCCGTCGAACACCGGTGAGGCGATGCAGCTGACCCCGAGGGCCGCCTCCTGCTCCTCGTAGGCCAGCCCGGCGACCTGGATCTGCTCGATGACCGTGCGCAGCCGGGCCGGGTCGGTGATCGAGTGCGGGCTCAGCCGGGGCAGCGGCCGGTCCAGCACCTCCTCGACGAGGGCGCCCTCCGAGAACGCCAGCAGGGCCTTCCCGACTCCCGTGCACGTCAGCGGCAGCCGGCCGCCGATACGTGACGGCAGCGCCAGGGCGTCATGGCCGTGGATGCGTTCCACGTACACCACCTCGAAGCCCTCGCGCACCCCCAGGTGCACGGTCTCGTGCGTCGCCTCGAAGAGGTCCTGGAGGAAGGGCAGCGCCGCCTCGCGCAAATCCTGCCGGCGCGGCACCAGGGAGCCCAGCTCGAAGAGCTTGCCGCCGAGCCGGTACGTCTCGCCCGCACGTTCCAGCAGGCCGAGGCGCACCAGATCGGCGCACAGCCGGAACGCGGTGGTCTTGGCCAGGCCGGTACGCGCGGCGATTTCTGTCAGACGGAACGCTCCGCCGTCCGGGCGGTAGCACTCCAGGACGGCCGCCGCCTTGTCGAGCATGTTCCCCGACGTGCTGTTCCGTGTCATGGAACATATTTTGCCGCCTCCTCGGCGCCACGCCTATACCTGTCGTGCGGCCGACGGCCGCCCCGCCCCATCCCCGCCGGAGGTAACGCGCATGTTCGTCCCACACCGCAGTGCCGCATCCGAGGGGAGGCGGCCGTGACCGCGCCCGAGGCCGTGAACGAGGCGGCGGCCGTCCTGCGGGAAGCCGCACGCACCGGCGTGCCGTGCCCCCCGGTGCGCACGCTGCTCCCCAAGGAGGACGTCGCGTCCGCGTACGCCGTACAGCGGCTGTACGTCGAGCGCTCGCTCGCCGAGGGCCGGCGCCTGGTGGGCCGCAAGATCGGCCTGACCTCGCCCGCCGTGCAGCGGCAGCTCGGGGTCGGACAGCCCGACTTCGGCGCCCTGTTCGCCGACATGGCCGTGCCCGAGGGCCTGCCGATCGCCCCGGGCAGGCTGATGCAGCCCAAGGTGGAGGCCGAGGTCGCGCTCGTCCTGGGCGCGGACCTGCCGCACCGCGAGCCGACCGTCGCCGATCTGCTGCGCGCCACCGCCTTCGCCCTGCCGGCGCTCGAGATCGTGGACAGCCGCATCGCCGGCTGGGACATCGGCATCGTGGACACCGTCGCGGACAACGCCTCCTGCGGCCTCTACGTGCTCGGCGGCACGCCGGTCCCGCTGGACCGGGTCGACCTGCGCGAGGTGGCGATGACCCTCACGAAGAACGGCGAGACCGTCTCGCAGGGCACCGGCCGCGACTGCCTGGGCGGCCCGCTTACCGCGGCGCTCTGGCTCGCCACCACCCTGGCCGGGCTGGGCGATCCGCTGCGTGCCGGGGACCTCGTCCTGACCGGCGCGCTGGGCCCCATGGCCGTCGCGGCCGAGGGCGACGAGTTCACCGCCCGCATCGAAGGACTGGGCACGGTCTCCGCCGCGTTCGGGTCCGCCACCACGCAAGGAGCGCGCGCATGACCACGAAGGTCGCCGTCATCGGGTCCGGAAACATCGGGACCGACCTGATGATCAAGGTGCTGCGGCTCTCCGACACCTTGGAGATCGCCGCCATGGCGGGCATCGACCCCGCATCCGACGGCCTCGCCCGGGCCCGCCGCCTCAAGGTGGCGACCACCCACGGAGGCGTCGACGGACTGGTGGAGCTGGACGAGTTCGCGGACGTGTCCCTCGTCTTCGACGCCACATCGGCCGGCGCGCACCGCCGCCACGACGAGGTGCTGCGAGCCCTGGGACGTACGGTCGTGGACCTCACCCCGGCCGCCCTCGGCCCCTACGTCGTGCCGCCCGTCAACGGCGACGCCCACCTGGGTGCCGCCAACGTCAACATGGTCACCTGCGGCGGCCAGGCCACCATCCCCGTCGTCGCGGCGGTGAACGCCGTGACGCCGGTGCACTACGGGGAGATCGTCGCCTCGATCTCCTCCCGCTCGGCCGGACCGGGGACCCGGGCCAACATAGACGAGTTCACCGAGACCACCTCCTCGGCCATCGAACAGGTCGGCGGAGCCGCACGCGGCAAGGCGATCATCGTCCTCAACCCGGCCGAACCCCCGCTGATCATGCGGGACACGGTGCACTGCCTGGTCGGCGACTGCGACGACGCCGCGGTCACCGCCTCGGTGGAGGAGATGGTGGCCCGGGTCCGGACCTACGTGCCCGGCTACCGCCTCAAGCAGAAGGTGCAGTTCGACCGGGTCACCGGCGACGACCCGCTGCGCACGCTCCTCCCGGCCGCCACCCGGTCCGAGGACGCCGCCAAGGTGTCGGTGTTCCTGGAGGTCGAGGGCGCCGCCCACTACCTGCCCGCCTACGCCGGAAACCTCGACATCATGACATCGGCCGCCCTGCGCACCGCCGAACGCATGGCCGCCCACCGCGCCACGGAGGTGGCCCCGCGATGACCGCTCTCTACCTGCAGGACGTGACCCTGCGCGACGGCATGCACGCCGTCCGCCACCGCTACACCGTGGACCAGGCCCGCACCATCGCCACGGCTCTCGACGCCGCCGGGGTCGCCGCGATCGAGATCGCGCACGGCGACGGCCTGTCCGGCTCCAGCATCACCTACGGCGTGGGCGCCCACACCGACTGGGAGTGGATCGAGGCGGTCTGCGACAGCGTCGAGCACGCCGTCCCCACCACCCTGCTGCTCCCCGGCATCGGCACCCTCCACGACCTGAGGCAGGCACACGCGCTCGGCATCCGCTCCGTCCGCGTCGCCACCCATTGCACCGAGGCCGACATCTCCGCCCAGCACATCGCGGCGGCCAGGGAACTGGGCATGGACGTCGCCGGGTTCCTGATGATGTCCCACATGGCCGAACCGGCCGAACTCGCCCGCCAGGCCAAGCTGATGGAGTCCTACGGCGCCCACTGCGTCTACGTGACCGACTCCGGCGGGCGGCTCACCATGGACGGCGTCCGCGACCGCGTCCGCGCCTACCGCGACGTACTCGACCCGGCCACCGGACTCGGTATCCACGCCCACCACAACCTCGGCCTGGGCGTCGCCAACTCCGTCGTCGCCGTCGAGAACGGCGTCACCCGCGTCGACGCCTCCCTCGCCGGCCAGGGCGCGGGCGCCGGGAACTGCCCGCTGGAGGCGTTCGTCGCCGTCGCCGACCTCATGGGCTGGGACCACGGGTGCGCCCTGTTCCCCCTGATGGACGCCGCCGACGACGTGGTCCGCCCGCTCCAGGACCGCGAGGTGCGCGTCGACCGGGAGACCCTGACCCTCGGGTACGCGGGCGTCTACTCCAGCTTCCTGCGCCACGCCGAGACCGCCGCCCGCAGGTACGGTCTCGACACCCGCGACATCCTCGTGGAGGTGGGGCGGCGCAAGATGGTCGGCGGCCAGGAGGACATGATCACCGACATCGCGCTCGACCTGACGAGGACGGACGCCCACGCGTGAGACGAACGGACGGGCCCGGTCGTGCACCACGGTGACGAGCGGGCCCGCCGCTGCTTCGGGACGGGAGCCGGGAACGGCTCCGTTAGGGTCGTAACGTGGACATTCCCCGCCTGCTCGACGGCCGGCTGAAGATGCGGCACCTGCTCCTGGTGGACGCCCTCTCGCGGCAGGGATCGGTCGTCGCGGCCGCCGGTGAACTGCACACCACCCAGCCCGCGGCCACCCGGAGCCTGCACGAGCTGGAGGACATCCTCGGCGTCCCGCTCTTCGAACGGGGCCCCCGGGGCGTCAGCGCGACCGTCTTCGGCGAGGCGTTCACCCAGCACGCGCGCGCCGTCCTCGCCCAGCTCGCCCAGGCCGGCCGGCACGTGGTGGAACTCGCCGAGGCGGACCGGGGCACCGCCGTCGTGGGCACCCACCTGGCCGGCTCCAACATCCTGCTGCCCCGGGCCGTCGCCGCGCTCAAGCGGGCCCACCCCTTCCTCACGGTCGTCGTGCGCGAGGCGTCCCCCGAGGACCTGCTGCTCGACCTGGAAGCGGGGCGCGTCGACCTCATCGTGGGCAGGCTGACCGCGTCCTCCGGCGAGGGCCTGATCCGCCGCCCCCTCTACGACGAGTCCATCGGCCTGGTCGTGCGCGCCGGCCACCCGCTGACCGCCGCACCCGGGGCGGAACTCGCGGACACCCTCCACTTCCCCTGGATCCTGCCCGGCCAGCAGACCGTGCTCCGCCGCGAGGTGGAGGAACTCCTCGCGCTCCAGGGCCTCGGCCTGCCGCGCAACCGGGTCGAGGCCACCTCGTTCCTGACCGTGCGCCAGCTGCTCCTGGAGACCGAGGTGGTGGCCGTCCTGCCCGGCTCCCTGGTCCGGGACGACGGCCGACTGGCCGAGCTCCCCGTGCCGCTGGACCGCATCGGCCACCGCGTGGGGCTGACCCTGTCGGCCGACCGCACCCTCAGCCCGTCGGCGCGGGCGCTGATGGAGAGCCTGGAGGAGGCGGCCGTCGGGATGACGGCAAGGCCCCCGGACCCGCGAGGCGCGGACCGGGGGCCGGACGAGCCGTGGGATCAGAGCCCGAGGTAGCGCTCCGCGTTCCCGTACGTGATCTTCTGCCGGGCCGTCTCGCTCAGCGAACGGCTCTTGCGCACCACCGCGCCCGCCGGACGCTCGCCCAGCGGATACGGGTAGTCGCTGCCCACCATGACCCGGTCCTCGCCGACGGTGTCCACAAGGAGGCGCAGCGCGCGGTCGTCGAAGACGACCGAGTCCACGTGGAACCGGCCCAGATAGTGCGAGGGCGGGTACTGCGACGTACCGATGACGTCGTTGCGCCCGTGCCAGGCGTTCTCCATCCGGCCCAGCCAGAACGCGAACGATCCGCCGCCGTGCGCGAAGCAGATCCTCAGGCGCTCGTCGATACGGTCGAACGCACCGCCCAGGATCAGCGCCAGGATCGACAGATGGGTCTCCGCCGGCATCGCCGTCAGCCACCGTGCCATCCAGCGGTCGAGCCGGGGCGAGGAGTCCATGTCCCAGGGGTGGACGAACACCGGCACATCGAGCGACGCGCAGTGCTGGAGGAAGGTGACGACCCCCTCGCTGTCCAGGTCCCGGTCACCGACATGGTTGCCGATCTCCACCCCCCGGTGGCCGGCGGCGACCGCCCGCTCCACCTCCCGGCAGGCGGCGTCCGGGTCCTGGAGCGGCACCTGGCAGAACGGGATCAGCCGGTCCGGCGCCGGAGCGGTGATCTCCAGGGCCAGATCGTTGAAGATGCGGGCGATCTTCGCGGCCTCGGCGCCGCTGCGGCCGTAATGGAAGAACGCCGGGGTGGGGGAGACCACCTGGGCACGCACCCCGTCCGCGTCCATGTCGCGCAGCCGGACTCCGGCGTCCCAGCAGTCCGCCTGGATCCGGCGGAACTCCGAGGAACCGGTCATGATCATGGCCTCGGTCTCGGACTCGATCCGCAGCCACGGGGCGTCCGGGCCGCCGGGCTCCGACAGGTCGGGCCAGCCGCGCGGGACGTAGTGGGTGTGGACGTCGATCAGGTCTGCCACCGGTCAGCCCTTCCCGGGGTGGAGCGCACCGCAGGCGGAGCAGACCCGGGCCCGCTCGTCCTCGTAGAACTTCTCGAAGACCGGCGGGAGGTCGGCGACGATGTCGCGGACCTGGAGCTCGACCTCGTACACGGTCGCCGAACAGGAGGGGCAGAACCACAGGAACTTCTCCAGCGTGCCCTCCTCACGCACCCGCTCGATCACCAGGCCGATGGAGTCGGGGTCGGGGCGCTGCGGGGAGTGCGGCACGTTGCCCGGCAGCAGCCACGCCTGCCCCTCCTTGATGTGGACGGTCCGAGGGCCCTCGTCGGTCATGAGGTTGACGTGCATGTCCCCCTTGACCTGGTAGAACCACTCCTCGTACGGGTCGAGGTGGAAGTCCGTGCGCTGGTTGGGGCCGCCGACGATCTGCACGATGAAGTCGTTGCCGAGCGACATGGTGCGGTTGTTCACCGGGGGCTTCAGCAGGTGCGCGTGGGCGTCGATCCAACCCTGGAAGTCGATGACCTCGGGGATGTCGGTCACGGTGTCTCCTTCGTGGCGGTCGCGGCCGGCAGATGCGCCACGGCCTGGATCTCGATGAGCAGATGGGGGTGGGGGAGCTGGTGCACGGCGACGGTGGTCCTGGCCGGGCCCGTCTCGTCGAAGTACTGGCCGTAGACCTCGTTGTAGCCGCCGAAGTCGTTCATGGAGACGAGGTACGCGGTGACCTGGACGACGTCCGCGAGGCCGCCGCCCGCGTCGGCGAGGATGTCACCGATGTTCTCGATGACCGCGCGGGTCTGCGCGCGGATGTCGAGGTCGGTGGTGCCCAGCTCGTCCGTCGCCACTCCCGCGAAGGAGTTGTCGGGCCGGCGCGAGCTGGTGCCGGAGACGAAGACGAGGTCTCCGGCGCGGCGGAAGTGCGGGAACCGGCCGCGCGGGCGCGCCTTGCCGGGGACGACCCGTCCCTGTTCCATCAGATCCCCCTCACGCCGACGCGGCCGATGCCGTCGACCTCGCACATGGTCTCCCCGTGCTCCAGCGGGATCGCCGCGGTGGCCGCCCCGGCCAGCACCACCTGGCCGGCCCGCAGCGGGATGTGCCGTCGCCGTGCCAGGTCGAGCAGGGCCCGCAGGGCGTTGACCGGACCACCGAGGATGGCCTCGGTCGAACCCGACACCTCCCGGTTGGCGCCCGACAGCCGTACGGCACGGCCGGACACGTCCTGTACGGGGGCCCAGGCGCCGATCGCATAGGCCGCCGCCGAGGTGTTGTCCGCGACGACGTCCTCGTAGGTGAAGCGGAAGTCCCGGTAGCGGGAGTCGATGATCTCCAGGGCGGGCGCGACGGCGTCCACGCAGGAGACGAGGTCGGTGGCCGGGTCGTCCGGGTCCACGTCCCGGCTCAGCCGGTAGGCGACCTCCGGTTCCACCTTCGGGTGGATGAACCGGGACAGCTCGATCGCACCGCCGTCCGGAACACACATGGCGTCGGTCAGCCGGCCGACGATGATCTCGGAGACTCCCATCTGCTCCATCTTGGCCTTGCTGGTGAATCCCAGTTTCACGCCGGTGATCCGCTCACCCCGCTCCTCGCGCAGGGCGAGGAGCGCGCCCTGGACGGCGTAGGCGTCGGCAACGGCCAGGGTGTGCGTGTCGGCCAGGCTGAGGGTGTCCGTGACGGTGCGCTGCGCGGTGTCGAGCCGCGCGGCCAGCGTCCGGACCGTTTCCTCGGATATCAATGGGGGCCTCCTTCACCGGGGTGCGGGGCGTTGTCGCCCATGGTCATGTCCTTCCGGCCGCCCGGCTCGGGGGCGGCCTGCTCGGTCGGAGTCGGGGAAGCCGAGGCGGGGCCGGGCGTCACAGCTGGACGCACACGTTGGTCGGCTCGGTGTAGAAGTGCAGGGACGAGGCGCCTCCCTCGCGGCCGAGACCGGAGAGGCCGACGCCGCCGAAGGGCGAGCGCAGGTCGCGCAGGAACCAGGTGTTGACCCAGGACATGCCGACGTTCATCGCCTGGGCCACGCGGTGCCCGCGACGCAGGTCCCGGGTCCACACGGAGGCGGCGAGGCCGTACTCCGTGTCGTTGGCCAGCCCGATCGCCTCCTCCTCCGTGTCGAACGGGATCAGCGCCGCGACCGGTCCGAAGATCTCCTCACGTACCGGGCGGTCGGCGTTCGTCAGCCCCGTCCACAGCGTCGGCTCGATCCACGATCCGCCGTCCAGCTCCGCGCCGAGGACCGGCGTGCCGCTCCCGGTGAGGGCCTTCGCACCGAGCTGTCCGGCCAGGTCCAGGTAGCCGCGCACCTTCTCCCGGTGCGCCTGCGAGATCAGCGGCCCCGTCGTCGTGGCCGGGTCCAGCGGGCTGCCGAGCCGCAGCGAACGGGCCCGCTCGACCAGGCCGTCCGCGATGTCCGCGAAGACCGAACGGTGGACGTAGACCCGCTCCGTACACAGGCACACCTGGCCGGTGTTGGCGAACACGGACCGGGTCAGGCCGTCCAGGGTCTCCTCGACGTCCGCGTCGGCGAAGACCAGTGCCGCGTTCTTGCCGCCCAGCTCGAAGGAGACGGGGCGCACGCGCGGTGCCACGGTCTTCATGACGTGCGCGCCGGTCGCCGTGGAGCCGGTGAAGGTGACGCCGTCGATCCCGGGGTGCGTCGTGACGTACTCCCCGGCCGAGCCGCCCCCGAAGCCGTGCACGACGTTGTAGGCGCCGGCCGGCAGACCCGCCTCGGCGAGCACCTCCGCCAGCAGCGCCGCGGTGCCGGGCGTCTCCTCGCTGGGCTTGACCACGACGGCGTTGCCGCAGGCCAGGGCCGGGGCGACCTTCCAGGTGAGCAGCAGCAGCGGCAGGTTCCAGGGAACGATGACCGCGACCACCCCGAGGGGCTTGCGCACCGCGTAGTTGAGGGCGTGGCGGCCGCCCGGCAGGTCGGTCAGGAAGGACTCCTGGCCGGCGGCCGCGACGACGTCGGCGAACGTACGGAAGTTGGAAACGGCCCTGGCCACGTCGAGGTCGCGGGCGAGGGTCACGGGCTTGCCCGTGTCGGCCACCTCGGCGGCCACGAACTCCTCGAACCGGGCCTCGATCAGATCGGCCGCCCGGCGCAGGACCTCGGTGCGCTCCCGGACCGGGGTCGCCGACCACGGCCCGAGCGCCTTGCGCGCCGCCGAGACGGCCCGGTCGACCAGGGGGGCATCGGCCTCGTGGACGAGGGAGTGCACACGGCCGGTGGCCGGGTCCGTCGCTTCGAAACTCTTGCCGCCGTCGTCCGGGTCGATGAAACGCCCGTCCACGAAGTTGCGGATCCACCGCGAAGTCTGTGCCGTCATGACTCACACCCTGGGATCACGCCGCCATGACCACAAATGACGATTCGGGGCTCAGCTATGCCGACTTCGGTATGCCCCCGGCGAGCAGGCGTTCTCCGAGGGGGCGGGCGACGGCGGGGAACGGGTCCGGTCGCCCGGTATACCCGTCCCGCTATAGCGGCGGGACGAAACGGCATTTGTTCGCCTCTGCCCGGGGACCCAGGATCCACCGAAAGCGCGGGCTTCCCCGCCTTCCCCAGCAGACGAGGTATTCCATGAGCGACGCGGACCGTCCCAAGGGCGCGAGCAGGACTGCGCTTGCCACCCTTCTCGGGACCACATTGGAGTGGTACGACTTCTTCCTGTACGGCACGGCCGCCGCACTGATCTTCGACAAGCAGTTCTTCCCCGACCTGAGCCCCGCGGCGGGCACCCTCGCCGCGTTCTCCACCCTCGCGGTCGGCTTCGTCGCCAGGCCCCTCGGCGGTCTCGTCTTCGGCCACTTCGGCGACCGCCTGGGACGCCGCTCCACCCTGGTGGTCTCGCTGGTGATGATGGGTCTGGGCTCCACCCTCATCGGCGCCGTCCCGAGCTACGACTCCATCGGCCTGTGGGCTCCGGTCCTCCTGGTCCTCCTGCGCGTCGTCCAGGGCATCGGCCTCGGCGGCGAGGGCGCCGGCGCCACCCTGATGTCGATGGAGCACGCCCCCGAGGGGCGGCGCAACCTGTACGCGGGCTTCCCGCAGATGGGGACGCCCGCGGGCCTGGTGCTGGCCAACCTCATCTTCCTGGCCACCAACTCGCTCGCCGGACACGCCACGTTCACCGCCTGGGCGTGGCGCGTCCCGTTCCTGCTGAGCTTCGTCCTGGTCGGCGTCGGACTGGTCGTACGGCTGCGCGTCACCGAATCGCCGTCCTTCGACCGGGCCCGGCAGGAGGACGAGGTGGTCCGCTTCCCGCTGGCCGAGGCGATGAAGGCCGGACTGCCCCGGCTGGCCGTCACCCTGCTCGCCGTCGTGGCGAACTCCGCGGTCGCGTACGTCTTCATGGTCTTCACGCTGTCCTACGGCACCAAACACCTCGGCTTCGACCAGCAGTTCCTCGTCCTCGGGGTGAGCGGCGCCGCCGTGCTGTGGTTCGTGTCGATCCCCGTATGGACGAAGATCGCCGACCGCAAGGGGCGTCGCACCCTCTTCATCGGCGGTTCCGTCGCCATCCTCCTGTGGTGCGCGGTGTTCTTCCCGCTGCTCGACACCGGCAACGGGGCGTCCGCCCTGCTCGCGCTCGCCGGCATGGGCGTGATCATCCCGGTGACCCACTGCGTCCAGGGCGCCATCATCGCCGACACCTTCCCGGTCCGGGTGCGCTACTCCGGCACCTCGCTGGTCCTCCAGATAGGCGCGGTCCTCGGCGGCGGACTGGCCCCCATGATCTCCAGCGCGCTCCTCGGCAGCGGCGACTCCTCGACCGGTGTGACCTGGTATCTCGTGGGCATGTGCGCGCTCAGCCTCGTCGGCGCGGTGGCGCTGTTCCGGATGGTTCCCGAGACTCCTGTGGAACGGGCCCCACTCGTCCCCGAAACGGCAGGCAAGGCATGAACACCCCCCGGACATCCCGTACCGGCCCCATCCGTTACGCCGCAGCGCCCCGCTTCGCCCGGCCGCGCCCCGCAACGGCCGAGGACCCCGCACCGCAGACCGGCGCGGTCTGCCCCCAGCCGCCCTCGCGCCTGGAGGCGCTGATGGGGCCGCCGCCCGGCCGGCACCCGCAGAGCGAGGACTGCCTCCACCTCACCGTCACCGCACCCGCCACCCGAACGACGACGGGCCGCCCCGTCCTCGTCTGGTTCCACGGCGGAGGCTTCAGCAGCGGCGCCGGCATCCTCGACTGGTACGACGGCAGCTCCCTCGCCGCCGAACAGGACGTCGTCGTGGTCAGCGCGAACTACCGGCTCGGCGCCCTCGGCTACCTCCTGCAGGACGGGGTCAGCGAGGGCAACCTCGGTCTGTACGACCAGATCGAAGCGCTGCGCTGGGTCCGGGCGCACATCGCGGACCACGGCGGCGACCCCCGTAACGTCACCGTCTTCGGGCAGTCCGCCGGAGCCCTGTCCGCCCTGCTCCTCCTCGATGTCCCCGAGGCCCGTGAACTCTTCGGCCGGGTGATCCTGCAGAGCCCGCCCCTGTCCATCGCGACCCGCACCGCGGCCGAGGCGCGGGAGACCGGACGGCGCTTCGCCGCCCACCTCTCCGCCGACCCCCGCACCGCCCCGGCGGCGGACCTGCTCGCCGCCCAGGCACGCACCGCGGCCGACCACCGGCAGCTGACGGGAAACTTCCTGGCCCCGCCGTTCGGACCGGTCGGCGGCGTCGCGCCCCTGCCCGCCGTGGCCGGCCCCGCGCCCTTCACCGGCCCCGCCCCGGACGTGCTGTACGGGTGGAACGCGGACGACATGTCGGCCTTCCCCGAGGGCCCGTCCGACTCGGGAAGCGTCGCCGAGCGCACCCGCCGGCTCTACGAGGAGCCCCTGCGGGACCTGCGCGCTCGGCTGGAACGCCACGGTGCCCGCGCCCACGGCTACCGGCTGGACTGGCGGCCCGCCGGTTCGCCGCACGGCGCCACGCACTGCGTCGAGATCCCGCTGCTCCTGGGGACCGAGCACGCCTGGCGGCACGCCCCGATGCTGGGCGGCCTCGGCTGGGCGGAGGTGGACGCGGTGGGCCGGGGGATGCGCGCGGCCTGGGCGTCCTTCGCCCGTACCGGTGACCCGGGCCCGCTGCCCGCACCACTCGTCGCGCTGACGCGCTGACGGGCTCAGACGTCGGCCGGCATGCCCCGGATCTCCGCCGCCACCTCCCGCAGTTGCTGGAGCAGGGCCCCGGTGCCGGGGCCCCGCGCTGCGCCGGGTGCCCGGCCCGGGTGACCAGCTTCACCGGCTCGGGCTCCACGGGTAGTGCGGCAGGTCCGCCGGCCGGGGTGAGCCGAGGGCACCTCTTCGTACGCCTCCGAGTCGCCGATCATCGGAGGCGGCCTCGCGCCCATGACCGCCGTGGCACTCCGGGACGCCACCGGATCGTCGCTGGGCGTCACGTTCTACGCCGGCGGAATCAGCCTCGTCAGCCTGGTCGCCGCGGTCCTGGTGTTCCGGATGACGCCCGGTGCGGCCGTGCGGCCGGCGCCGGTGGCTGCGCCCGAGCGCCGGAGCGAGGCGGTCCGAGCCCCGGGGTTCCGGCCGCTCACCGCGCATCTCTGGCCAGTTACGCCCTCACGCCGCAACACCCGTGGCCGTTACATTCACCCCGACCCGGACCCGTACACCTGAGGGGGAACACGTGACGATGCGAGTCATACGCCTGCGCTCCGCCGGTCTACTCATCGCGGCGGCCGCCACAGCGACGGCCCTGGCGGCCACCGCGATCGGCCCCGCCGCCGCGCCGGCCGCCGCGGCACCCACCGAGGCGACCTCGCCCCAGCCCGGCGACGCCTGTACGACGGCCGACCTCGGCACCCGCCACCCGTACATCAAGAGCACCGAGGTGTCCCCGACGATCACCCACTTCAAGGGCTGGTACGTCACCGAGGGCACCACCGGCGAACAATCCGTCACCACCACCACGGCGACCACCATCACGGTCTCCGTCGGCCTCGACGACAAGATCGACGCGAGCTTCGCCGTCGACGCCCTGAACAAGGCCGGTGTGAGCGTGGGCCTCAGCGTGAAGATGGAGTCCTCCACCACGAGCACCGAGTCGAACGCGGTCACCTGGAGCTTCAACCAGCCCGGCTACTACGGCGTCTACAAGGGCACCAAGAAGGTCACCGGCACCTACGGAAGCCTCAACTGCAACCGCGCCCAGCAGGCCGACGGCAGCTGGGCGCTGCGGTGGGCCGAGGGCCCGGGCAGCGGCAGCTTCACCACGTACACCACCCTCGAAGAGGGCGCCGTGCGCTGCGAGGACCAGGTCCCCGCCGGAAGCGTCATGGCGAAGGCGCGGGCCCTCCTCGACTGCGGCTCGCCCACCGCGAAGGCCGCGCACCCGGCGGGCGCCGTCGCGCCGACGGCGAAGCAGCTTCAGGACGACGAACCCGCGCAGCACGCGGCCCTCACTGAGCGGCCCAGGAGCGCCGCGCTCGCCGCCCTCGACTGCCAGTCCGCCGTCTACAAGATCGAAGTACCCGGCAAGCCCCTGTCCTGGGGCGCGCCGCTCCTCGCGAACGACGGCGTCCGCCTGCGACCCTCCTCCATCTTCAGCGCCCACCTGGACAACTGGCGCCTGTGCAACGTGACGGAGAACAACGGCGTCCTCGAAGCGACCCTGTGGAACTGGGGCAACGGCGGCTGCGCGACCGTCGCCGAGCAGGACGCCTCCGCCGAACGAGCGATCCTGACGACCGCCTCCTGCGCGGAGGACGACCTCCAGCGGTTCTACATCTACCGCGACGTACCCGGCAGCACCTCGATCGGGGTGCAGAACAAGTACACCGGCTCGATGATGGGCCACGACCGTTACGCGGACGGTGAGTTCATCCGCCAGTACTCCAGCGGCCGGCAGGACGGAACGGGCACGTACCACCTGACCGGAGTCTGAGAACCCGGTCACTCCGCGTCGCCCCGCACACGGGCCTCCGGCCCGGTGCGGGGCCGCCGGTGTCACCGGACGCCTCAGCTCACGGTCCGGCCGCTCACCTGGTCCGGTCCGAAGTAGCGGGCGGTCACCGAGGCCAGCGCGGGCAGCGGTTCGCCCTCCTCGAAACCCCTCGCGTGCTTGAAGGTATGCACCACGCAGGTGCGCACGGGATGCACCGGTCCGTCGTCCATGTCCCCGAGGGCGTTCGCGGACAACGGCCGGTTCTGCGGGTGCGCCAGGGCGAAGCACGCCAGCGTCGTACGTCTGTCCTCGAACCAGAAGTAGTCGGTGATCGCACGGTTGCCGAAGTCCATGTGGGCGAAGACGACGGCGACGTCCTCGGTCCCGTACGGGGCGGCACGCAGCGCCACCGGCAGATCGAGCAGCTTGTCACCGGAGGCGAGCAGCCGTGCCTCCTCGTGGGAGGGGCCCCACGGCGGCGGTTCGTCGTCCGGCTCCGTCGCGTCCCACGGAAACTCTTCGGTCCGCAGCACCGTACCCACGGGCGGCTTGTCCCACCTGGCCCGCCCGCTGACGCCGCCCCAGTTGAGGCTCGCGTTGACACAGAGCCGGCCGGCGACCAGCGTCCACGGCGTCCGCACCACACGCTCACGCGCCAACGCGACCGCCAGCTGTTCGAACGCCTCCGGACGGAGGAGCACCGGCTCGGGGGGTGCGACGAAGGCGTCGGTCCATATTCCCATGCCCCACTTGTAGCAACGGGCCTCGGGCGGGTGCGAGCGTGTTTTCGCCTCGTCCATCCGCATGCGGCGAAGTAGCCGAACATCCCCGCGCCGGCGCCGAGAGGTACGGGCACGCTGGGCCGGGACCCGCAACGGGCGCGGTGGGGTGTGAGGTGGTGCGTGTGAGGTATGGCGAGCCGTCAAAAGGCTTGCAGCCCGCGGCCGGATGCGTCGCCAGTGCGTCGCGCACGAGTACGGCTACTCGGGGAGAGCAGGAGCCGGTTCGCGACGCGCGCACGCCGCGGGTGGGTCAGTGCGCGGGTGCCGCGTCCGCCTGCATGGGTTCCTCGTCTCCGCCGCCACAGAGCCCGGCCCCGCCACCGCAGGGTCCCGCCCCACGCGGGCCCGCGGAGACGGACAGCGGGACGCCGTTGGACCGCAGCGCTTCGCGCACGTCCAGGATCAGGGAGAACACCTCGTGGTTGCGGTCCTCGCCCTGCTCGTCCCACGCCCGCTGTTCCGCCTCGACCGCCATGCGGTCCTGCGCGAAGATGCGCTCGGTGAAGCGCCTGATCAGGGGCGCGGCCGCGGTCAGCACGGCCGGCACGCGGGGCTTCTTGATCATGAGCAGCCCATGGACGTGACAGGCGCGCTGGTCGGCGCCCACGGGCACGTACACCGCCCAGAGGCTGAAGACCGGCTCGTCGGCACCCTCCGGCACCAGATCGAGGGTCTGGTACGGGTACTCGGTACGGATGGTCATCACGTCCCGGGAGCCGCCCGCGATGCCCTCGGCCGCCAGCATGCTGGCGCCGGCGTTGCGCTTGCCCCCGGCGTGCGTGAACAGGTACCTGGCCTCCACCGAGCGGTCGTCGCTCCGGTGACCGATGAGCTCGGGACGGAGCCGGCCGACGACGCCCTGATGCAGGAACTGGTGGTTCATGTCCAGCAGGTTCTCGTGCATGAACGAGTAGTGGCAGCGCACGATCCGGGAGTACGTCAGCGTCTTGTACCGCGGCGAGGAGAAGGCGGGCAGCCGCGGCAGCGCGGACGCCCGCGCCTTCTCCGGATCGCCGGGAAAGACGAACACCAGGCCGTACGCCTCGCGCACGGGATAGCTGCGCACACCCCGGGGCGGCCTGCGGTCGTCCTTCGTCAGATACGGGATCTGCGAGATGCGCCCGTCACCGCGGTAGGCCCACGCGTGATACCGGCAGCGGAGCACCTCACCCTCCACGACCCCCATGCTCAGCGGAACCTGCCGGTGCGCACACCGGTCCTCCAGCGCGTGGACGGCCCCGCTCCGCCCCCGGTAGAGCGCGAGACGCTCACCGGCGAACACGGCGGCGACCACCTTCCCGACCCGCACGTCCCGGGTCAGCGCCACCGGGTACCAGTGATCCGGACCGGCGCCGACGCGCCGCAGATCCACACCCCCGGAGAGCTCCTCCCGCACCACGTCCGCGTCGGTCTCCTTCATGCCTCTCCCTCACAGATGGGGGCACACCGCCCACCTCATGATGGCCGCGCCGGCTCCGGCCGCCCCGTCAAGCGCGTCCGGACCAGTGACGGGGCCCGGCAGGGTGTGGTTTCCCGAACCCCCGATCCGGGTGCGGGCACGATCGAACGCCGCCCCTCACCCGCCGAGGATGAGGACATGACTGAGACGGCGACGGACACCGGGACGGCCATGGCCGCCCGGGCGGAAGACCTGCATCGTGACTACGGACGTGGCGGCGCCGCCGTGCGTGCGCTGCGCGGCGTGTCGGTGGAGGTGGAGTCCGGTACGTTCACGGCGGTGATGGGGCCCTCCGGCTCGGGGAAGAGCACCTTGCTGCACTGCCTGGCGGGGATGGACCGGCCGACCCGGGGCGCCGTCTGGTGGGGCGGTACGGACGTGTCGCGGCTGCCCGAGCGGCGGCTGGCGGTACTGCGGCGCCGCCGGATCGGGTTCGTGTTCCAGGCGTTCAACCTGATGCCCGCGATGACCGCCGCGCAGAACATCGCCCTGCCGTGCCGGCTGGCCGGCGAGCGACCCGACCGGCGCCTCGTGCAGGACGCGCTCGCCCGCGTCGGGCTGGCCGGACGCGAGCGGCACCGGCCCGGACAGCTCTCGGGCGGACAGCAGCAGCGGGTGGCCATCGCCCGGGCACTGGTCTCCCGGCCCGCGATGCTGTTCGCCGACGAGCCGACCGGCGCGCTCGACCGGGCCACCGGCCACGAGATCCCCGCCTTGCTGCGCGCACAGGTGGACGAGGAGGCCGGCACCTGCGTGATGGTCACCCACGATCCGGTGGCCGCCGGGTACGCGGACCGGGTGCTGCTGCTCGCTGACGGCGTCGTGGCGGAGGAACTCCACCGCCCCACGGCCGCCCGCATCGGCGAACGTCTGAGCCTGCTGGGCGGGGGAGGGCGGTGATCCCGCTCGCGCTCGGGCAGATGCGCCGCCGGCCCGCCGCCTTCGCCGGCCTGGCCGCCGCGCTCTTCCTCGCCCTCGCCACCCTCACGCTGTTCGGCTCGCTGCTCGCCGCGGACATCACCGCGCCGGCGGGCCGGGAGGCGGCCCGCGGACCGGGTCTGACGGTGATCGCCGGCGCCTTCGGCGAGATCGCCGTACTGGTCGCGTTCTTCGTCGTGGTCAACGCCCTGGGCTTCGCACTGCGCCGCCAGCAACGGGAGCTGGCCCTGCTGCGCACCATCGCGGCGACACCCCGCCAGGTGCGGCGTCTGGTGCGTGGCCAGGTCGCCGTGACCACACTGGTGGCGGCTCTGCCGGCCTGGGCCGTCGGCGCCGCCGCGGGCCGGGGCATGCTCGCCGAGCTGCGCCGGCGCGGGATGGCGGCGCAGGGGGTACGGGTGCCGGGCACCCCGGTACCGATGCTGGTGGCGCTGGCCGTCACCGTGGCCGTCGGCCTGGCGGCCTCGGCC
>NZ_JAAGNI010000486.1 GCF_010550605.1 Streptomyces sp. SID9727 | reverse complement strand
CCCCAGGCCGACCCGACCGCCGTCCTGCCGCCCGTGCCGCCGCGCCCCGACAGCGACCCGCGCCCCGAGGACCCGCACCCCTGGCAGTCCCAGCTCCGGGCCGCCCGCGACCGCAACGAGCAGACGCAGGTCCAGTACCTCGACCCGAGCCAGGACCCCTTGCGCCGCCGCCCCCAGCGCCGGCAGCAGCCGCAACCGCAGCAGCCGCGCGACCGGCAGCCCGGTTACCAGCAGGCCCAGCAGTACCCGCAGCAACAGCGGCAGCAGCAGTACCAGCCGCAACCGCAGCAGCAGTACCAGCCGCCGCAGCGCCAGCAGTACCAGCCCCAGCCGCAGCCGTACGCGCCCCCGCAGCAGCCCCAGCAGCCGCAGCGCGCGCCCCGTGAGCCGAGGCAGCGCAGCGCCAACCCGATGAGGATCCCCGGGCTCGGCTGCCTCAAGGGCTGCCTGTTCACGCTGGTGCTGCTCGTCGTGGCGAGCTGGCTGATCTGGGAACTGACCCCGCTCAAGGACTGGATCGGGCAGGGGCAGAGCTACTGGAACGCGATCACCGACGCGGTGTCCACGGTGTCGGACTGGATCTCCAAACTGGGCGGCAGCTGAGCGCACCGACCTCACCGGAGGCGTGCGACTCTGTAGCTATATCGACTTCCGCGGGTCAATTCCGAGGTAATTCGCCCGCAGAAGCGAAGGTTGGCGCCCATCACGGCACGCGGCCCCCCGATCGCCGCGTAACTTTGTCGACCGGGGGTTGTTGGGTCCATCGCCAGCCGCTGAGGGAGCAGTCTTGGCACGGAAAATCGGCAGCCGGTACACCGCCCACCAGATACTGGGGCGCGGGAGCGCCGGCACGGTGTGGCTCGGGGACGGCCCGGAGGGCCCCGTGGCCATCAAACTGCTCCGCGAGGACCTGGCGTCCGACCAGGAACTCGTCGGCCGGTTCGTCCAGGAGCGCACCGCGCTCCTCGGGCTCGACCACCCGCACGTCGTCGCGGTCCGCGACCTCGTGGTGGACGGCAACGACCTCGCCCTCGTCATGGACCTGGTCCGGGGCACCGACCTGCGCACCCGGCTCGACCGCGAACGACGGCTGGCCCCCGAGGCGGCCGTCGCCGTCGTCGCTGACGTCGCCGACGGCCTCGCCGCCGCGCACGCCGCCGGGATCGTGCACCGCGACGTCAAGCCCGAGAACATCCTGCTGGACATGGAGGGGCCGCTCGGCCCCGGCAACTCCCACCCCGCGCTGCTCACCGACTTCGGCGTCGCCAAGCTCATCGACACCCCGCGCCGGACCCGGACCACCAAGATCATCGGCACGCCGGACTACCTGGCCCCCGAGATCGTCGAGGGCCTGCCGCCACGCGCCGCCGTCGACATCTACGCCCTGGCCACGGTGCTGTACGAGCTCCTCGCGGGCTTCACGCCCTTCGGCGGCGGACATCCGGGAGCGGTCCTGCGCCGCCATGTCACGGAGACCGTCGTCCCGCTCCCCGGCATCCCCGACGAGCTGTGGCAGCTGCTCGTCCAGTGCCTGGCCAAGGCCCCCGCCTCCCGGCTGCGCGCCTCCGAACTGGCCGCCCGGCTGCGCGAACAGCTCCCGCACCTGGCCGGCATCCCGCCCCTGGAGGTGGACGAGCCGGACGAGGAGCCGGAGGCCCCGCAGGGCTACGACGAGCAGCAGTACACGCCGGCCGGCGACGAGCCCCGCAGGCGCGGCGCGGTCCCGCTGGTGCCCGGCTCCACCCCGGACTCCAACCGGGACACCCACACGAGCATGCGCGTCCCGGCCCCCGACGAGCTGTCCGGCGGCCCCCGGGGCACCGCCCGCGCCCCGCGCGCCCCCGGCC
>NZ_JAAGNI010000469.1 GCF_010550605.1 Streptomyces sp. SID9727 | reverse complement strand
GGGCCCTCAGCCGCACCCGGACCACCGGCGCCGCCCGGCGCGGGGAAGCCCGCGCCGTCCGTGTCGCCGCCGCCGGACCGTCCGTCCGCCGGGGGCTTGGCTGCCGCCGGGGACTTGCGGGGGGCGAACCAGTCGCTGCCGCTCTTCTCCTTGGCCGGATTCCCGGCGGACTCCGCCGGGTCCGCGTCCTCGCCGCTCTCCGCGCCCGGTGCCTGGGGCGTCCGCGGCGCGCCGCCCGGTGCGGAGGCGCCCGGACGCGGGGTCGAGCCGGTGCGCTCGCCCTCGGCGTCGGCGTCGGCCATGGGCGTACGCATGACAACGGGCGGGATGGGGCGCGACCCCGGGATGTTGATCCGGATGCGCGTCGTCAGCGTCGTCTCGGTCTTCGGCTCGTCGGGCCGGTCCGCACCGCCTGGTTCCCGGGACCCTTCCGGGGCGTCCTGCGACGGGTGCGTCGACGGATACTGGCGGGATCCGTACGGCGGCGTACCCGAGGGGTACGCGGCTCCTCCGCGACCCTGGGGCCCGGAGGACGAACTGTCAGTTTCACGACTCAAAGCAGGTTCTCCCGATTGGCTCCGCCGCCCGTACTTCCCCCCGTGCCGCAGCCCGGGCGCGCGAACCACCATACTGGCCGCCGCCGGCACACACCCCGCGACCGGGGGAAACGACTGCGCACCCCCCGGACGGGCAGGGGGCATTACGGGATCGGACGGAGCACATTACTTGGCAGGTCGGCCGCTTTCGGCCCGCTGCCCGGACGATCGCGACATGGTGGCGCAGATCACAGCGAGGGCCATTCCGCCCAGCATGAAGAGGCCGAGGCCGAGCGCGTCACCGAAGACATAGTCCCCTTCGGGCCGCCCGCTGAGCAGAAAGACGACCGAAACCAGCCACCCCGCAGCCGGTGCGACCGCTCCGGGCTGGGTGCCCATCAGCGTGCGCCCGCCATAGAAGAGGCCGGCCGCCGCCGCCAGGGCGAGCAGCAGCCCGCCCGGGAACCAGGCGGGCTGGACGAGCGCCCCGGCGATGCCGACGACGGCACCGAGGACCGCGAGCCCGAACAGGGCGGCGATCCGGGCGGGGTTGACGGGAGCGGCCAGACCACTGGCCGGAATGTCCCTCTTCTGCGCTTCCGCCCGGCTGCCGCCGGCCCGCGCCCTGCTGCTGCCGCTCACCGGTCCGCCCCCGGCACGCCCGCGAAGAGGTCCCGTTCGCGTTCGCCCGCCGGTGCGCCGGGTACACCGGTGACCAACTCGTAGTACTCCGTGGTGAACAGGGGCTGCCCGAGGTCGTTCGACAGGGCGAAGTACGGTCCCTGGACGGCGATCTGGGTGGCGTGCGCCCGCATCGCGGCGGCCTTCGCGTCCTCGTGGCCGGCGCCGTCGATCACGGTGGTGATGCGGTCGTCGTCCACCACCCCCGGTACGTCGCCGAGCTCGGCGATCCCCGGGAACGCGTCCGGGGCCTCGGCGCGCAGCGCGGCGAACCCCTCTTCGGCGACCGAGCGCGGCACCCGGTTCCAGTAGACCTTCGCGACGGCGTGCGGGGCTCCGGAGCCGGGGCGGTATGCGGCGTCGGCGGCGAGCTCGGCGGCGCGGGTGGCGACCCGGTGGGCCTGGATGTGGTCGGGGTGCCCGTAGCCCCCGTCGGGGTCGTACGTCACCAGGACCTGGGGGCGCACCTCGCGGATCACGCCTGCGAGGTGTCCGGCGGCCTCGTCGAGGTCGGCCGACCAGAAGGCGCCGGGGCGGTGGTTCTGCTCGGTGCCCATCATCCCGGAGTCCCGGTAGCGGCCGGGACCGCCGAGGAAGCGGTGGTCGGTGACGCCCAGCTCCTTCATGGCCGCCGCCAGTTCGCCGACGCGGTACGGGCCGAGCGCGTCGTCGCGGTCGGCGGCGAGGTGGGCGAGGGCGGGCGGAATGATCTCGCCCTCCTCGCCGAGCGTGCAGGTCACCAGCGTGACCAGGGCGCCCTCGGCCGCGTACCTGGCCATGGTGGCGCCGTTGTTGATCGACTCGTCGTCCGGGTGCGCGTGCACCAGGAGCAGCCGCCGGGCGGGAAGGTCCGTCATGGGACCAGCCTACGAGCCTGCGCGACGGCCGCCCGCCGACGGGTGACCGCGTCAGAACTTGATGCCGCCGATCATGCCCGCCACGTTCGTGGTGAGCTCGGAGATGGTGGGCGCGATGGACGAACTGGCGAGATAGAAACCGAGCAGCGCGCAGACGACCGCATGTCCTCCCTTCAGTCCGGACTTCCGGATCAGCAGGAAGACGATGATCGCCAGCAGCACCACCGCCGAAATCGAGAGCGCCACGGCGGTTCACCTCCATCTGTACGGTCGGGACGGGCAGCACGCGTGGAGCCAGCAGGTTCATACCCACCGAGCGCTACGGATCATAACTATCCGTGGCAACGCATTGGTCGGGGCACAGCAGCACGAGGGGCGCACGGACGGGCGCGGCCGATAGGTTCGGCGCATGACTTCGTCAGAGATCACGTTTCCGCTCCAGTTGGCCCGGACCATGAGATTCACCCTTGGGGCACCGCGCGCGTTCACGGTGTCACCCGACGGTGGACGCGTGGTCTACCTGCGCTCGGGTTCGGGTACGGACCGTTCGGGGCAGCTCTGGGTGCTGGACCTCGACGAGGACACCGGGCCGCGAGAACGCCTGGTGGCCGATCCGGCGGCTCTGCTGGGCGGTTCCGAGGAGCGCCTGTCGGCGCAGGAGCGCGCCCGGCGGGAGCGCAGCCGCGAGGGCTCGTCGGGGATCGTGGGCTACGCGCTGGACGGGTCCGCCGAACTGGCCGCGTTCGCGCTCTCCGGGAAGGTGTACGTCGCCGGTCTGGGCGCGGGCGGGGCGCGCGCGCTGCCCGTTCCCGGCCCGGTGATCGACCCGCGCCCCTCCCCGGACGGGCGACACGTCGCCTATGTGTCCAAGGGTGCCCTGCGGGTCGTCGGTGTGGACGGCGAGGCGGACCGGGCGCTCGCGGAGCCGGAGGACGGCCATGTGACGTACGGGCTCGCGGAGTTCATCGCCGCCGAGGAGATGAGCCGCACCCGGGGCTTCTGGTGGTCCCCGGAGTCCGACCGGCTGCTGGTGGCCCGGGTGGACGACAGCCCCGTGCGGCGGTGGTGGATCGCCGACCCCGCGCACCCCGAGCGCAAGCCGGCCGAGGTCGCGTACCCCGCGGCGGGCACGCCCAACGCGGTGGTGGGGCTCCACGTCGTGGACCTGGACGGCACGCGCACCGAAGTGGTCTGGGACCGGGCCCGGTTCCCGTATCTGGCGCGGGTGCACTGGTCCTCGTACGGGGCTCCGCTCCTCCTCGTCCAGGCCCGGGACCAGCGGAGCCAGCTGTACCTCGCGGTGGACCCGGAGACCGGGGCGACCCGGACCGTGCACGCGGACGAGGACCCGGTCTGGCTGGAGCTGTTCCCCGGGGTCCCCGCGTGGGCGCCGGACGGGCGGCTCGTGCGGATCACGGACGAGGGCGGGGCGCGGCGCCTCGCGGTCGGCGACCGGACGCTGACCGGGGGCCAGTTGCACCTCCAGTCGGTGCTGGACATCGGGGACTCCGACGTCCTGGTGTCGGCGTCGGCGGGCGCGGAGGCGGCGGAGCCGGAGACCGGCGAGAGCCATGTGTACCGGGTCAACGAGCTGGGCGTCGAGCGGGTCTCCGAGGGCGCCGGCGTGCACACGGCGGTCCGGTCGGGCCGGGTGACGGTGCTGGTCTCGGCGACGCCGGAGCGGCCGGGGACGACGGCGCGGGTGCTGCGGGACGGCAAGGAGGTCGCCGTCGTGGAGAACCGTGCGGAGCGCCCGGTGCTGACCGCGCGGCCGGTGCTCACCGAAGGGGGCGCACGGCGGATTCCGTGCGCCGTGCTGCTCCCCACCGGGTACTCGGAGTCGGATGGTCCGCTTCCGGTCCTCATGGACCCGTACGGCGGACCGCACGGCTGGCGGGTGGTGGCCGCCCACCATCCGCACCTCACCTCGCAGTGGTTCGCGGACCAGGGCTTCGCGGTCGTCGTCGCGGACGGCCGGGGGACGCCCGGCCGTTCACCGGCCTGGGAGAAGGCGGTCAAGAACAATCTGGCGCTCAGCCTCGACGACCAGGTGGAGGCCCTGCACGCGCTCGCGGAGCGCTTCCCGCTGGATCTGGACCGAGTGGCCATCCGGGGCTGGTCGTTCGGCGGCTTCCTGGCCGGGCTGGCCGCGCTGCGGCGGCCCGACGTCTTCCACGCGGCGGTCGTCGGCGCCCCGGTCACCGACCAGCGGCTCTACGACACCCACTACACCGAGCGCTACCTCGGCGACCCGGCGCAGAGCCCGGAGGTGTACGCGTACAACTCGCTGCTCACCGACGAGGGGCTGTCGCACGCGGCCGAGCAGGTCCGGCCCATGATGATCATCCATGGTCTGGCGGACGACAACGTGGTCGTCGCGCACACCCTGCGGCTGTCCTCGGCCCTGCTCGCCGCGGGCCGCCCGCACGAGGTGCTGCCGCTGAGCGGGGTGACCCACATGACCCCGCAGGAGAAGGTGGCCGAGAACCTGCTGCTGCTCCAGGTGGACTTCCTGAAGCGGTCGCTGGGGCTCTGAGCTACCAGCCGGGCGGCGGCTGCGAGGGCGGCGGGGGCGGACCGAAGCCGCCGCTGCCGCCCTGCGGGTAGCCGTAGCCGGGCCGCTGTCCGGGGTACGGGGGCGTGGCCGGCGTGGGGCCCCATCCCGGGCCGCCGGCCCACGGGTCCTGGCCCGGGGCGGGGACCGGGCCGGGCACGGCGAGGGCGAGGAGCGCGGCCAGGGCGGCGAGCAGCTGGAAGAACGAGCTGAGCAGGCTGAGCTGGAGCTCGGTCGGCAGGTCGCCGAAGTGCTCCAGCATGTCGTAGTGCACGATGCGGACCACCCCGAACACCCCGCCGGGCAGCAGCACCGCCGCGGCCACCAGGCCGAACGGGCGGGCGTGCCGGGCCCGGGCCGCGGCGCTGATCCCGGCGAACACGCAGAGCAGGGCGAGCATCACGGTCGCCCAGCCCGGCGGCGGACCGGTCAGGTACTGCGCGATCCGGTCGCCGCCCACGTACCAGTCGGGGAAGAACTCCGGGTCCCGGACGACCTGGCGGATCTCCCAGGCGATCAGCACCGCCCCGGCGGCGCACAGGGCCAGGAACGCCAGGACGCCCGCGCCGGGGCCCGGCCCGGTCGGCGTCCGCTCGTAGGAGTCGACGGGCGGCCGGCGGCCCGCCCCGGCGGTGATGACCATCGCGGCGCCCGCGGCGACGGCGACGAAGGCGCAGATCAGGGCCCGCGAGCGCAGGTCGTCGGAGTACACCGCCTCCATCCGGTGGCTGCCGATGGTCCAGAGTCCGGGCAGCCGCACGGTGAGGGTGACCATCCCGGCGACGGCGAGCGCGGACGCGGCGGACGCGGCGCGCAGAGCGGCCACGGCGACGGCCACGTACACCACGAACAGGACGAGGTCCGTGCCCGAGGTGGTGGGAGCGACCCGCAGGCTCGTGTCGTACAACCCAGCCCAGTTCCGCCACAGTTGGCCGAAACCCAGCGCATCGACGTCCCGTATCAGCCAGCTCGCGACGATCACCGCGAGCACGGCGGACAGGACGGCTCCGGTGGCTCTTGCTCCGCGGGTGAGTATCACATCGGTGATACTTCCGTGCGTCCGCCCGGCGGACAAGAGGGCCTGCGCCGGCCGCCGCTACGGCGACCGGCCGGGGGGCGTCACACCCCGCCGGCCGGTCCACGGCACCCGCACGGCCGTACGTCGTCCAGGATGCCGCGCCCGTATATCGGGCACGTTGCCCCGGTGTTAACGCCGCGTCAGACGGCCCGGCTGCTCCCGGAGGGCGGGGGCGGGCCCTCGTCGGGGTCCGTCGGCCCGGGTTGCCTCGCCGCCTCCGTCGCCCGCTCCGTCGCCCCCTCCTGGCCGCCCTCCCCCGGCACGGAATCGAGCGTGCCCTCCGGCGGGACCACCCGCTTCTCCTCCGCGAAGTGGCAGGCGGAGGCGTGCCGGGCCGGGCTGTCCACGTCCAGGAACGCCGCCGGGACCGCCAGCAGCGGCACCTCCAGCTCGCACCGCTCCTGCGCCTTCCAGCACCGGGTGCGGAAGCGGCAGCCGGAGGGCGGGTTGGCCGGGGACGGCACGTCGCCGTGCAGGATGATCCGCTCGCGGTACTCCCGCGCCGCGGGGTCCGGCACCGGCACGGCGGACAGCAGCGCCTGCGTGTACGGGTGCGTGGGGTGGTCGTAGATCTCCGCGTCGGTGCCGATCTCCACGAACCGGCCCAGATACATCACGCCGACCCGGTCGGAGATGTGCCGCACGATGGACAGGTCGTGCGCGATGAAGACGTAGCTCAGGTTGAACTCGGCCTGGAGCCGGTCCAGCAGGTTCACGACCTGCGCCTGGACGGAGACGTCGAGCGCGGAGACCGGTTCGTCGGCGACGATGATCTCCGGGTTGAGCGCGAGGCCGCGGGCGATGCCGATGCGCTGGCGCTGACCGCCGGAGAACTGGTGCGGGTAGCGGTTGATGTACTCCGGGTTGAGCCCGACGACGTCCAGGAGCTCCTGCACCTTGCGGCGCCGGCTGCCCTTCGGGGCGACCTCGGGGTGGATCTCGTACGGCTCCCCGATGATGTCGCCGACCGTCATGCGCGGGTTGAGCGAGGTGTAGGGGTCCTGGAACACCATCTGGATGTTGCGCCGGACGGCCTTGAGCGCGCGGCCGGAGAGCTTCGTGATGTCCTCGCCCTTGTACCGGATGGAGCCGGCCGTCGGCTTCTCCAGGTGCACGAGCAGCCGGGCGACCGTCGACTTGCCGCAGCCGGACTCCCCCACCACGCCCAGCGTCTCGCCGGCCCCGAGGTCGAAGGTGACGCCGTCGACGGCCTTGACCGCGCCGACCTGCTTCTTGATGACGACGCCCTGGGTCAGCGGGTAGTGCTTGACGAGGTCGCGCACCTCCAGGATCGGTTCGCCGCCCGCGTAGGCGCTCTGCTGGCGCGACTTGGACAGCAGGGTGCGCGCCGTCTCGCCCTCCTCGCGGGCTTCCTTGCGCCCCGAGTGGTCAGCGTGCATCGAGCGTCTCCTTCCAGAAGTGGCAGGCGCTCTGTCGGTGCTCGGCCACGTCGTACAGCGGCGGCACGTCGGTGCGGCAGACGTCCTGGGCCATCGGGCAGCGCGGGTTGAAGGCGCAGCCGGGCGGGATGTGCAGCAGGTTGGGCGGCAGCCCCTTGATCGCGTACAGCTCCTGGCCCTTCTGGTCCAGGCGCGGGATCGAGGCCAGCAGGCCCTTGGTGTACGGGTGGGCGGGTGCCTTGTAGATGTCGTGCACGGGCGAGGTCTCGACGATCCGGCCGGCGTACATCACGGCGATCTTGTCGGCGACGTCCGCGACCACGCCGAGGTCGTGGGTGATGAGGATCAGGCCCATGTTCAGTTCGCGCTGGAGCTCCGCGAGGAGGTCCATCACCTGGGCCTGGACGGTCACGTCGAGCGCGGTGGTCGGCTCGTCGGCGATGATCAAGGCGGGCTCCAGGGCGAGCGCCATCGCGATCATGATGCGCTGGCGCATGCCGCCGGAGAACTGGTGCGGGTAGTTGCCCACCCGCTCCTTGGCGGCGGGGATGCGGACCCGGTCCATCAGCTCGACGGCCTTGGCCCTCGCGTCCTTGCGGGACATCCCGCGGTGCACCACGTACATCTCGCCGAGCTGCTCGCCGACGGTCAGCACGGGGTTGAGGGAGGACAGCGCGTCCTGGAAGATCATGGCCATCTCCTGACCGCGGATCTTCCGGCGCTCCTCCTTCCTCATCGTCAGCAGGTCGCGGCCCTTGAACAGGATCTCGCCCTGCGGGATCTTCCCCGGGGGCATGTCGAGGATGCCCATGACCGCCTGTGCGGTGACCGACTTGCCGGAGCCGGATTCGCCGAGCACCGCCAGCGTCTCGCCCTCGGCCACGGAGTAGTTGACCCCGTTGACGGCCTTCACCACCCCGTCCCGGGTGTGGAACTCCACGTGCAGATCGCGCACTTCGAGCAACATGGCAGCGGACTCCTCAGCGCAGCTTGGGGTCGAGGGCGTCGCGCACCGCGTCGCCGAGCATGATGAAGGCCAGCACCGTGACCGCCAGCGCGCCGGCGGGCCAGAGGAGCATGTGCGGGGCGTTGCGGATGTACTGGGACGCGGCCGAGATGTCGATGCCCCAGGAGACGGCGGGCGGCTTCAGCCCGACGCCGAGGAACGACAGGGTCGCCTCCAGCGAGATGTACGTGCCGAGCGCGATCGTCGCGACGACGATGACCGGGGCGACGGCGTTCGGCGCGATGTGGCGCAGCATCATCCGGCCGTTGGACGCGCCGAGGGCCCGGGCGGCCTGGACGTAGTCGTTGTGCTTGGCGGTGATGACGGAGCCTCGGGCGATGCGGGCGATCTGCGGCCAGCCGAGCAGGACGATGAAGCCGATCACCGGCCAGACGGTGGAGCTGGTCACCACGGAGAGGAAGACCAGACCGCCGAGGACGACCGGGATGCCGAAGAAGATGTCGGTGAGCCGGGACAGGATCGCGTCCCACCAGCCGCCGAAGAACCCCGCGAGCCCGCCGAGGACGCTGCCGATCAGGGCGACGCCGAGGGTGGAGCAGATGCCGACGGTCACGGAGTTGCGGGCGCCGTAGACGACACGGGTGTAGACGTCGCAGCCCTGTCCGTCGAATCCGAAGGGGTGGCCGGGCTGGGAGCCCTCCTGGGCCTTGCCGAGGTCGCAGTCGAGCGGGTCGCCGGACGCGATGAGCTGCGGCCAGATCGAGATGACCACCAGGAACAGGATGATCAGCGCGGAGATGATGAAGACCGGGTTGCGGCGCAGGTCGCGCCAGGCGTCGGACCACAGGCTCTGCGGTTTGGTGTCGGGACCGGTCCCGTCGGGGCCGCCGGGGGGCTTCTCCAGGCTGTCGCCCTCCGCGAGCGCGAGGTCCGTGGGCCCGCCGGCTCCGGCGGCCGAGATCGCCTCGTCCGGTGTCTGCTCAGGCATAGCGGATCCTCGGGTCGAGTACGGCGTAGAGGAGGTCGACGATCAGGTTGGCCGCCAGGAAGACGAGCACCAGGACGGTGACGAAGCCGACGACGGTCTGCGAGTTCTGGCGCAGGATGCCCTGGTAGAGCTGGTAGCCGACGCCGTGGATGTTGAAGATCCGCTCGGTGACAATCGCCCCGCCCATCAGGGCGCCCACGTCCGTACCGATGAAGGTGACGACGGGGATCAGCGAGTTGCGCAGCAGGTGCCGGATGACGACGCGGCGCCTGGGCAGCCCCTTGGCGGTCGCGGTGCGGACGTAGTCGGCGCGGGTGTTCTCGGCGATCGAGGTCCGGGTGAGCCGGGTGACGTACGCCAGTGAGACGGAGGCGACCACCAGGCCAGGGATGAGCAGCTCGTTCAGCGGGGCCTCGGGCGAGACGGACGGCTTGATGACGCCCCACTCGACGCCCAGGAGCAGTTGGAGCAGCAGACCGGTGACGAAGGTGGGGATCGAGATCACGACCAGCGTCAGGATGAGGACCGTGGTGTCGACCGGCCGGCCGCGGCGCAGCCCGGTGACGACGCCGAGGCTGATGCCGATGACGATCTCGAAGACGATCGCGACGAGGGTGAGGCGGATGGTGATGGGGAAGGCGGTGCCCATCAGCTCGGTGACCTTCTGCCCGTTGAACGCGGTGCCGAAGTCCCCGGTGAAGACGTTGCCCATGTAGTGCAGGTACTGCTGCCACACCGGCTTGTCGAGGCCGAACTCCGTGCGGAGTTGGGCGGCGGTCGCCGGGTCGCACTGGCGGTCGCCGCAGAGACCCGCGATGGGGTCGCCCATCACGTTCACCATCAGGAAGATCAACAGCGTGGTGCCGAAGAAGACCGGGATCATCTGCAGCAGCCGCCGGATCACATAACGTCCCATGAAGGGCTCCGGGGGTCGCGGGGACGGAGGCTCGTGAGTCGGGGGACGGGGAAGCCGGGCGGCCGGTGCGTCACCGCACGGGTCGCCCGGCTTCGTCCCCTACTTGACCTTGATCTGCTCGTACACCGGGACGCTGAACTGGTTCAGCGAGACGTTGGTGACGTTCTCCGAGTAGCCGGCGCTGCCGTTCTGGTACCAGAGCGGGATAACGGGCATCTGCTGGACCATGACCTTCTCGGCGTCCTGGAAGGTGGAGACGGCCTTGGCCTTGTCGGACTCGGCGTTGGCCTTGTCCACGAGGTCGTCGAACTGCTTGTTGCTCCACTTGCCGTCGTTGGACGAGGCGTTGGTGTAGTACACGGGCTGCAGGAAGTTCTGGATGAGCGGGTAGTCCATCTGCCAGCCCGCGCGCCAGGCGCCGTGCAGCTTCTGCTGGGAGACCTGGCTGCGGAAGTCGGCGAAGGTGCCGACGGGGGCGCCCACGCACGCCCTGTTGTTGCCCATGACCTTGTTGATGCTGTTGCAGACGGCGTCGACCCATTCCTTGTGCGAGCCGGTGTCACCGTTGTACGAGATCTTGAGCTGGCCGCCGGGGATGCCGCCGCCGTCCTCGATCATCTTCTTGGCCTCGGCGGCGTTGTACGTGCACTCCTTGCCGCAGAGCCCCTTCTTGAAGCCGCCGTCCTCGCCGAGGACCGGGGAGGTCCAGTCGGACGCGGGGGTGCGGGTCTTCTGGAAGATCTGGTCGGTGATCTGCTGGCGGTTGATCGCCATCGACAGGCCCTGGCGGACCTTGACCGCGCCGGAGGTGTCCCAGTTCTTGTCGTAGAACGGGAAGGCGAGGGTCTGGATGATGCCGGCCGGGGTGTTGATGTAGCGGTCGCCGAGGTCCGACTTGACGTTCTTGAGCTGCGAGGCGGGCACGTCGTCCACGAGGTCGAGGTTGCCGGCCGTCAGGTCGGTGTAGGCGGTGTTGTTGTCGGTGTACACCTTGAGGTCGATGCCGCCGTTCTGCGCCTTGTCGTCACCGGGGTAGTCGTCCCACTTGCGCAGGCTCATCGAGGAGCCCTTGGTGTACTTGTCGACGGTGTACGGGCCGTTGCCGACGGGCTTGGAGAGCCAGCCGGCGTGGTCGGTGTAGAAGGTCTTGGGAAGCGGGGCGAAGGCCGGGTAGCCGAGGGTGTCGGGCCACAGCGAGAACTTCTGCGACAGCTTGACCGTGAAGGTCTTGTCGTCCACCACCTTGAGGCCGGAGAGCTTGGTGGCACTGGCCTTCCCGGACTCGGGGTGGACCTTGTCGTAGCCGTCGATGTAGCCGAAGAAGTAGGCGTTCTTCTGGTTGTTCTTCAGGAGGGCGCCGTAGTTCCAGGCGTCCACGAAGGACTTGGCGGTGATCTTCTCGCCGTTGCTGAAGGTCCAGCCGTCCTTCACCGTCACGGTGAAGTTCTGGTTGTCCTTGGTCTCGATCTTGTCGGCGAGCATGTTCACGGCCTCGCCGGTCTTCGGGTCGTACTTCTTCAGACCCCGGAAGATCATGTCGAGCACCTTGCCGCCCTGCACCTCGTTGGTGTTGGCCGGCTCCAGGGGGTTCTGCGGGTCACCCCAGGACGAGCTGACGATCCCGTCGGCGCCACCTCCACCGCCACCGCTGTCGCCCCCTCCGCAGGCCGTCGCCGCCAGGGCGACGGCCGCCGCGCATGCGGCCCACTTGACGTGTGTGGCTCCGCGCATGGAGTGCCTCCTCGTTCTGCTCCGGCATACGTGAGGTCAAATATCACCTCGAAACGGGGCGTACGCATATCTACTCCCCCCATTCGGGCAGAGCGACGGCCGGCCGGCCCTCCGCCCGCGCGCCCGGACACCGGATTTCGGACGCGTACACGACACTGCGACCGGCCCTCCACCCCCTCTGACGAGGGCGAAGCGATAACAACGAGGCAACGAACCGGCATCGGCCGCATAGCGCCGCTTCCGGATGTACGAATTCCGAGACAATGCCGCCCGGATATCGGACTCATTGCCCGGATTGCAGGGGATTGCAGGTCAATGTGCCCCGGTTCTGGTAAATGCAAGGTAAAAGACTCACCACGCAGAGGTCATGAACAGTCAAAGCTGCCAAAGAGCGGACCAAGGCAGCCTGACATTCATTGACCCTGCGTGAATTGCGTTGAAAAAGTCCGGGTAGCCCGTGGGTGTGCCCTGCGGAGTCCTTCGACCCTCCGGGCCAGGAGCACCATGACGATTCCAACCTCGAACGCAGCAGCCCCCCTTGAGGCGGCGGATGTGACGGCGGCCGTTCCGCCGGAGACCGCCGCACAAAAGGGAGGTGACGGCCGGTCGCCCGGAAAGCTCGCCTGGCGCCGTTTCAAGCGGGACCGCACCGGCGTGATCTCCGGCATTGTGGTCATCTTCTTCTTCGTGGTGGGCATCGCCGCCCCGTTGATCGCGAAGCTGTACGGAAAGAACCCGTACACGACGTACGGGCAGAACGACACCAGCCTGCTGGACGACTTCGGTTCCCCGGTCCTCCCCAACGGCGGGATCAGCGGCGACTTCTGGTTCGGCATCGAGCCCGGTCTCGGCCGGGACGTCTTCACCTTCCTGCTCTACGGCATCCGCAACTCCCTGCTGATCGCCGCGGCGACCACGCTGCTGCTCACCGTGGTCGGCGTCGCCGTGGGCATCACGGCGGGCTATCTCGGGGGCAAGACGGACTACCTCGTGGGCCGGGTCATCGACATCCTGCTGGCCTTCCCGTCCACCCTCTTCTTCATCGCCTTCTGGCCCGTACTGCTCTCGATCCTGGTCGACCCGGAGGAGAACACCCCGGTCTGGCTGACCGTGGTCACCCTCATCTCGGTCATGGCCGCATTCGGCTGGGCGTCCATCGCCCGTCTGCTACGCGGTGAGGTGCTGGCCCTGCGCGAGCGCGAGTTCGTGGAGGCCGCCAAGGTCACCGGCGCCTCCCCGGCGCGGATCATCTTCAAGGAACTGCTGCCCAACCTCTGGACGCCGATCCTGATCCAGGCCACGCTCGCGCTGCCCGCGTACGTGACGGCGGAGGCGGGTCTCGCCTTCCTCGGCGTCGGACTGACGTCGCCGACCCCGGACTGGGGCGTGATGATCCAGCGCGGCTCGGACGTCTACCAGAGCGACATCACGTTCATGCTCTTCCCCGGCGCGTCGATGGTGATCTTCGTGATCGCCTTCAACCTCCTCGGCGACTCCGTGCGCGACGCGCTGGACCCCAAGACCAAGCGCTGAATCCGCCGTACTCCGGACGGGCGACGGGGCCCACCCGGATCCACCGTTTCTCCACTCGACCAGAGCAGGAAGCCATGTCTCTCTCCCGCAGAAACTTCGTCATCGCCACGTCGGTCGCGGCCGGCGGCTCGATGGTGCTCACCGCCTGCAGCAGCGGCAGCTCCAGCGCCGGCAAGGACGGCAGCAAGAGCAAGGGCCACGGCGGCGCCGACAAGTACACCGGCTCGGTGGTCGTCGGCACCAAGGAGGACTCCACCGGCCCCGCTCCCGAGGTCCCCGGCGCCAAGAAGGGCGGGACGATCCGCGGCCTCGCGCCGGACGACTTCTCCCACCTGGACCCGCAGCGCATCTACTTCTCGTGGAACTCCGCGGTCGGTGACCTCTTCATCCGCTGCCTGACCGGCTACAAGATCGCCGCGGACGGCTCGATGAAGCTCGTGGGCGACCTCGCCACCGACGCCGGCACGACGAAGGACGGCGGCAAGACCTGGGCGTTCACGCTCAAGGACGGCCTCAAGTGGGAGGACGGCAAGGAGCTGACCGTCGAGGACGTGCGCCACGGCATCGAGCGCGGCTTCGCCAACTTCACCACCGAGGGCGCCGGCTACGCCCAGCAGGCGCTCACCGGCACCACCGACTTCCGCGGGAAGTACAAGGGCCCCTTCAGCGGCAAGCACCTCGACTCGGTCACGATCGACAAGGCCGCCAAGACCATCACCTTCAAGCTCGCCGAGGCCCGCCCGGACTTCAACTTCACCCTGGCGATGAGCTCCTACGGCGCCGTCCCGGTCAAGGGCGACAGCAAGGAGAAGTACGACAAGGACCCGGTCTCGGCCGGCCCGTACCGCATCAAGTCGCACGCCGTCGACAAGTCGATGACCCTGGTCCGCAACGAGCACTGGGACCCGAGCACCGACGCGATCCGCACCGCGTACCCGGACAGCTTCGTCTACGAGTTCGGTCCCGAGGGCCTCCAGGCCGCCGACCGCCTGATCGCCGACTCCGGCGACGACCAGTACGCCGTCATGGCGTACAGCGGCGTCCCGGCCGAGCGCATCCAGAAGGTCCTCACCGACCCGGAGCTGAAGAAGCGCACCTTCAACGGCCTGCTCACCGGCCTCTACTACTACGCGATCAACACCAAGCGCATCACCGACCTGAAGGTGCGCCAGGCCCTCATCCACGCCTGGCCGCTGGAGCAGATCCGCAAGATCTACGGCGGCCCCTCGGCCGGTGACTACGCCACGTCCATCCTGAGCCCCGACATCATGGGCTACGCGAAGGACGACGTCTACGGCAAGCTGAAGAAGCCGCAGGGCGACCCGGAGAAGGCGAAGGCGCTGCTCAAGGAGGCGGGCAAGGAGGGTCAGAAGATCGTCTACGCCTTCCCGCAGGGCAACAACTACGACAAGACCAAGGTCGTCATCGAGAACGCGCTCAAGGCCGCCGGCTTCGAGCCCGTCCTCAAGCCGCTGGAGTCCACCAGCTACTACGACCAGGTCCAGAAGATCGACAACAAGTTCGACGTGATGTGGTTCGGCTGGTCCCCGGACTGGCCGACCGGCTACACGCTGGTGCAGCCGCTGTTCGACGGCGGCACCATCGCGGACGGCGCGAATAACATCTCGCAGCTGAACGTCGACTGGGTCAACGAGGCCATCAAGAAGAACGTCACCATCGCCGACCCGGCCGAGGCCGGCAAGCAGTGGGCCGCGCTCGACAAGCGGATCATGACGGAGGAGGCGCCGATCATCCCCGAGACGTTCCAGCGCCGCTTCTACCTGTTCGGCTCCAAGGTCGGCGGCGCCATGTTCCACCCGCTGTGGTCCTCGGCCGTGTTCTACAGGCTGTTCGTGAAGGCGTAGCCGACACCTCCAGAGGCGGGGCGCCCACCCGGCGCCCCGCCCGCTCCCCTCCCCCTCGTCGGCGTCTGCCAGGGAAATCCATCGCCATGTTCCGCTTCCTCATCCGCCGGGCAATCGGCGCACTGGTCATCCTCCTGATCATCAGTGCCATCACGTTCGTCCTCTTCTACGTCGCGCCCCGCGACCCCGCTCGCGCGGCCTGCGGCAAGATCTGCACGCCGGAGACGCTGGCACTGGTCAAGCAGAACCTCGGCATCGCCGACCCCCTGCCCGTGCAGTACTGGCACTGGCTGGAGGGCGTGTTCGTCGGCCGCGACTACAGCTCGTTCGGCCACTGCCCCGCGCCGTGTCTGGGCTACTCGTTCCGCAACCGCGAGCCGGTCCTCGCCACCATCGAGGACCGCTTCCCGACGACGCTCTCCCTCTCCGTCGGCGCCGCGGTCGTCTTCGTGCTCGTCGGTGTGGGCACCGGCATGCTGGCCGCCGTGAAGCAGGGCAAGGCGCTGGACAAGATCGCCTCGTCCGCGTCCCTGATCTTCTCCTCGATGCAGATCTACATCGTCGGTGTGGTCGCCATGTACTACCTCACCGACCAGTGGCACATCCTCAGCCGCCCCAAGGACGTCCCGTTCAGCCAGGACCCGGCCGGCTGGTTCTCCGGACTGCTGCTGCCGTGGCTGGTGCTGGCGTTGATCTTCACCGCCAACTACACGCGCATGACCCGTTCCCAACTGGTCGAGACGATGAGCGAGGACTACGTCCGCACCGCCCGCGCCAAGGGCCTGTCCCGGCGCACCGTGTTCTTCCGGTTCGCCTGGCGCGGTGCGATGGGCCCGATCGTCACCATCTTCGGCCTCGACGTCGGCCTGCTGCTCGGCGGTGCGATCATCACCGAGAAGGTCTTCGGTCTGCACGGCATCGGCGCCCTGTCGATCAAAGCGGTCTACGACAACGACCTCCCGATGATCCTCGGGGTCGTCCTGGTCGCGGCGGCGGCGATCGTCTTCTTCAACATCGTCGTCGACGCCGTCTACGCCCTCATCGACCCGCGCGTCCGCCTCGCCTAGGGAGAGACCCCATGAGCACCCCCTTCCTCTCCGTACGCGATCTGCGCGTGCACTTCTCCAGCGAAGACGGCATGGTCAAGGCCGTCGACGGGCTCTCCTTCGACCTGGAGCGCGGCCGGACTCTCGGCATCGTCGGCGAGTCCGGCTCCGGCAAGTCCGTCACCAACCTGGCCATCCTCGGACTGCACCACCCCGAGCACACCGACATCCGGGGCGAGATCCTGCTCGACGGGCAGGACCTGCTGGCCGCGTCCGAGCGGGAGCTGGAGCGGCTGCGCGGCAACAAGATGTCCATGGTCTTCCAGGACGCCCTGGCCTCGCTCTCGCCGTACCACACCATCGGCAAGCAGATCGGCGAGACGTTCCGCAAGCACACCGGCGCCTCCAAGCAGGAGGCCCGGGCGCGGGCCGTCGAGATGCTCACCAAGGTGGGCATCCCGCAGCCCGGCCTGCGCGTGGACGACTACCCGCACCAGTTCTCCGGCGGTATGCGCCAGCGCGCGATGATCGCCATGGCACTGGTCTGCAACCCCGCGCTGCTGATCGCCGACGAGCCGACGACCGCGCTCGACGTCACCGTGCAGGCCCAGATCATGGACCTGCTCAAGGACCTCCAGCAGGAGTTCGGCACCTCGATCATCTTCATCACGCACGACCTCGGGGTCATCGCCGACATCGCGGACGACGTCCTCGTGATGTACGGCGGGCGCTGTGTGGAGCGGGGTACGAAGAAGGAGGTGCTGCGCACGCCCCAGCACCCGTACACCTGGGGTCTGCTGGGCTCGATGCCCACCCTCGAAGGCCCGGTGGACGTGCCGCTGTCGCCGATCCCCGGAACCCCGCCGAGCCTCCTCAACCCGCCGTCCGGCTGCCGCTTCCACCCGCGGTGCTCGTTCACCGAGCAGGTCGGCGGCGACCGCTGCTCGGCCCAGCAGCCTCCGCTGGACCTGGTGTCCGGGCGCGGGGCGGCCTGCCACCTGACCCCGGAGCAGCGCGCGGAGTTCTTCACCGACTTCGCCGGCAGCCGGGCCAACTGACGTACAAGAGACGGGACTTTCCCACCATGAGCAGCACCGATCCCCTCCTGGACGTCTCCGGACTCACCAAGCACTTCCCGATCAAGGGCGGCTTCCCGATCCGGCGGACCGTCGGGGCCGTCCAGGCCGTGGACGGACTGGACTTCACCGTCTCCGAGGGCGAGAGCCTGGGCCTGGTCGGTGAGTCCGGCTGCGGCAAGTCGACCACGGGCCGGCTGGTCACCCGCCTCCTGGAACCGACCGCGGGCCGGATCACCTACCGCGGGCAGGACATCACGCACGCCGACCGGAAGCAGCTGGCGCCGGTCCGCTCCGAGATCCAGATGATCTTCCAGGACCCGTACGCCTCGCTGAACCCGCGCCAGACGGTCGGCAAGATCGTGTCCGCGCCGATGGAGGTCAACGGCATCGAGCCGCCCGGCGGCCGCGAGGCGCGGGTGCGGGAGCTGCTGGAGACGGTCGGGCTCAACCCGGAGCACTACAACCGCTTCCCGCACGAGTTCTCCGGCGGTCAGCGCCAGCGCATCGGGGTGGCCCGCGCGCTGGCCCTGGAGCCGAAGCTGATCGTGGCGGACGAGCCGGTGTCGGCGCTCGACGTGTCGATCCAGGCGCAGGTGGTCAACCTGCTGCAGAAGCTCCAGAAGGACATGGGGATCGCCTTCCTGTTCATCGCCCACGACCTGGCCGTCGTGCGGCACTTCTCGCAGCGCGTGGCCGTGATGTACCTCGGCCGGATCGTGGAGATCGCGGACCGCGACGACCTGTACGGCAATCCGCGCCACCCCTACACGCGGGCACTGCTCTCCGCCGTGCCCGAGGTAACCGCGGACGACACGCCCGCCCGTGACCGCATCCGGCTCACCGGCGACGTCCCGTCCCCCGTCAACCCGCCGTCCGGCTGCCGCTTCCGCACCCGCTGCTGGAAGGCGACGGACAAGTGCGCGAGCGAGGCGCCGCCGCTGGTGCGGGTCTCCGGCAGCCGTGAGGGCCACCTGACGGCCTGCCACTACCCGGAGGACACCCAGTCGGTGGCCGCCGTCCCGCAGGCCCGCACGGAGGACACGAGGCCCGCCAAGAGCCTCGGCAAGGAGGACACGAAGCCCGCCAAGAGCCTCGGCGAGGACGGCGGGCCCGAAGACCGCGAGGCGCGAGGCTGACACCCCTCGCCTCGGCCCCGGAGCCGTGCGCCCGGTGCGGGACCCGACCGGTTTCCCCGCCCGCCGTACGGCTCCGGCCGGGGAAACCGGGCACGCATCGGCCCATTGACCCGAGCACCCTGCGGGCCCGGTTCCCGGCACACGGGAAAGGCGCCCCGGAACCGATCGGTTCCGGGGCGCCCCTCGTCGCGCGCGGCGGGTTACGAGGCCGCGTGCACCACGTCCTTCTCCTCCGCGAAGTGGCAGGCCGACTCGTGGGCGGCCGGCGTCTTCACGTCCTTGAAGCGCTCGGGGACCGCGAGGAGCGGCACCTCGGTGGCGCACTTGTCCTGGGCCTTCCAGCAACGGGTGCGGAAGCGGCAGCCCGAGGGCGGGTTGGCCGGCGACGGGACGTCACCGGAGAGGATGATCCGATCGCGGCCGTCGCGGGACTCCGGGTCCGGGACCGGGACCGCCGACAGCAGCGCCTGGGTGTAGGGGTGCGTCGGGTGGTCGTAGATCTCGGTGTCCGTACCGATCTCGGCCATCTTGCCGAGGTACATGACGCCGACCCGGTCGGAGATGTGCCGGACGATCGACAGGTCGTGCGCGATGAAGAGGTAGGACAGGTTGAACTCGTCCTGGAGCTTCTCCATCAGGTTGATGACCTGCGCCTGCACCGACACGTCGAGCGCGGAGACCGGCTCGTCGCAGATGATGATCTCCGGGTTGAGCGCGAGGCCGCGGGCGATGCCGATGCGCTGGCGCTGACCGCCGGAGAACTGGTGCGGGTAGCGGTTGATGTACTCCGGGTTGAGCCCGACGACGTCCAGGAGGTCCTGGACCCTGCGCCGCCGGTCGCCCTTGGGAGCCACCTCCGGGTGGATCTCGTACGTCTCGCCGATGATGTCGCCCACCGTCATACGGGGGTTCAGCGAGGTGTACGGGTCCTGGAACACCATCTGGATGTTGCGGCGGACGGCCTTCAGCGCGCGGCCGGACAGCTTGGTGATGTCCTGGCCCTTGTAGAAGACCTCGCCCGCGGTCGCCCGCTCCAGCGACATCAGGAGCTTGGCGACGGTGGACTTGCCACAGCCGGACTCGCCGACGATGCCGAGCGTCTCGCCCGCGTACAGGTCGAACGAGATGCCGTCGACGGCCTTGACCGCGCCGACCTGCTTCTGGAACAGGATGCCCTGCGTCAGCGGGAAGTGCTTGACGAGGTTGCGCACCTGGAGGATCGGCTCCCCCTGCGACACGGGCGCGTCGATGGCGGCTACGGCCTCCGCCTCGGTCGCCGCGTCGACGGTCTCCACCTCGGAGACGTTGGGGGTGGCGTCCACGGACTCCTTCGAGATGTCAGCCATGGATCGTCTCCTTCCAGAAGTGACAGGCGCTGCGGCGGCCGGCCAGCTCGGTGCCGTCCTGCTCGGTCACCGCGTGGAGCGGCGGGATGTCCGAACGGCAGATGTCCTGGGCCATGGTGCAGCGCGGGTTGAAGGCGCAGCCCGACGGCACGTGCAGCAGGTTGGGCGGGAGGCCCTTGATCGCGAAGAGCTCCTGGCCCTTCTGGTCAAGGCGCGGGATCGAGGCCAGCAGACCCTTGGTGTACGGGTGCGCGGGGCGCTTGTAGATCTCGTGCACCGGGGCGGTCTCGACGATCCGGCCCGCGTACATCACGGCGATCTTGTCGGCGACGTCCGCGACGACACCCAGGTCGTGGGTGATCAGGATCAGGCCCATGTTGTACTCGCGCTGGAGCTCCGCGAGCAGGTCCATCACCTGGGCCTGGACGGTCACGTCGAGCGCGGTGGTCGGCTCGTCCGCGATGATCAGGTCCGGTTCCAGGGCGAGCGCCATCGCGATCATGATGCGCTGGCGCATGCCGCCGGAGAACTGGTGCGGGTAGTCCGAGACCCGGGCCGCGGCGGCCGGGATCTTCACCTGGTCCATCAGCTCGATGGCCTTGGCGCGGGCTTCCTTCTTGGACAGGCCCTGGTGGACCCGGAACATCTCGCCGAGCTGGTAGCCGACGGTGAGGACCGGGTTGAGCGAGGACAGCGCGTCCTGGAAGATCATGGCGATCTTCTGGCCGCGGATCTTCCGGCGCTCCTCGTTGGACATCTTGAGCATGTCCTGGCCGCGGAAGAGGATCTCGCCCTGGGGGATCTTGCCGGGCGGCATGTCGAGGATGCCCATGATGGCCTGCGCCGTCACGGACTTGCCGGAGCCGGACTCACCGAGGACGGCGAGGGTCTCGCCCGCATCCACGCTGTAGTTGACCCCGTTGACCGCCTTGGCCACACCGTCGCGGGTGTGGAACTCCACGTGCAGGTCACGGACTTCGAGCAGGGGACCGCTCTCGTCGCCGGACCCGCGCGGAGCGGGAACAGCCGCCGTCTTGTCGATGGTGGTCATGTACGCCTCCCTCAGCGCAGCTTGGGGTCGAGGGCGTTGCGTACCGCATCGCCGAGCATGATGAACGCGAGGACGGTGATCGACACCATGACCGACGGGATGATCAGCACGTAAGCGGCGTTACGCAGCTGCTCCTGGCCGGACGAGATGTCGACGCCCCAGGACACGGTCGGTTCGGCGAGCCCGATGCCCAGGAAGGACAGGGTGGCCTCGGCCGAGATGTAGCCGCCGAGCGCGATGGTCGCGACGACGATCACCGGGGCGATCGCGTTGGGCATGATGTGCTTCAGCAGGATGCGGGTGGTCGAGGCACCGAGTGCCTTCGCCGCCATCACGTAGTCGGCCTGCTTGATGGTCATCACCGAGCCGCGCGCCACACGGGCGATCTGGGTCCAGCCGAGGAAGGCCAGGGCCAGGATGACGACCCAGATGTGCCGCTCCTCGAACGAGGTCAGGACGACCATCGCGCCGAGGATGAAGGGGACACCGAAGAAGATGTCGGTGACCCGGGACAGGATGGTGTCGATCCAGCCGCCGAAGTAGCCGGCGAGCATCCCGACGACGGTGCCCAGGACCGTCACCAGCACGGTGACGACCACGGCGACGGTGATCGAGGCGCGGGCGCCGTAGACCACGCGGGCGTAGATCGAGCGGCCCTGGATGTCGTAACCGAACCAGTCGGCCTGGAAGAAGTGGCCCCACTTGGGCCGCTGCAGGTAGTGGTGGGCCAGGTCCGCGTAGCGCGGGTCGGCGCCGGTGAACAGGCCCGGGAAGATCGCCATGACCAGCAGGAAGATGATCAGGACGGCCGAGACCACGAACAGCGGGCTGCGCCGCAGGTCGTACCAGGCGTCCGTCCAGAGGCTGCGTGCCTTGGCGACCTCCGCGGTGGGGGCCGGCACGGCGGCGATGGGCGCGGAGGCGTCCGCGGAGGTTTCCTTGAGCGTCTCAGGCATACCGGATCCTCGGGTCCAGGACCGCGTAGAGCAGGTCGACTATCAGGCTGGCGGCGAGGTACACGAGCACGATCAGCGTGACGATGCCGACGACCGTGGCCCCTTCGCGGTGGCGGAGGGCGTCGAAGACTGCGGAGCCGACGCCCTTGACGTTGAAGATGCCCTCGGTGACGACGGCACCGCCCAGCAGGGCGCCGAGGTCGGTACCGAGGAAGGTGACCACCGGGATCATCGAGTTCCGCATCAGGTGGACGCCGATGACGCGACGGCGCGGCAGCCCCTTGGCGACGGCGGTGCGCATGTAGTCGGAGCGCAGGTTCTCCGCGACGGAGGTACGGGTCAGCCGCGCCACGTAGGCGAGGGACAGCGACCCGAGCACGACCGCCGGGAGGATCAGTTCGCTCGAGTTCGCTTCCAGGCTGACGTTGGGGTCGACCCAGCCGAGCTGGAAGGCGAAGAAGTACTGCCCGAGGAAGCCCAGCACGAAGGAGGGCACCGAGATGAGCAGGAGGGTCAGGACGAGCAGCAGGCGGTCACGAAGGGTGTCGGCCTTCAGGCCGGCGAAGACACCGATGGAAATGCCGACGAGGACCGTGAACAGGAAGGCAAACAGGGCCAGCCGGATCGTGATCGGGAAGGACTCGGAGATGATGTCGGCCACCGGTCGCCCACTGGCGATCTGGGTGCCGAAGTCGCCCTGGAAGAGTCCTACGAGGTAGTTCCAGTACTGGTGCCAGAGTGGCAGGTCGAGACCGAGGTCCTTCTTCATCGCTGCGATCTGCGCGGGGTCGACGGTCTGCTCACCTGCGAGTGCGCGCACGGGGTCGCCGGGCAGCGCGTACATCATGGCGAAGACCAGCAAGGTCGACCCGAGGAAGACCGGGATCATCTGGAGCAGTCGCCGCGCGACGTAACGCCCCATGTTTGCCTCCGATTGGGGGGAATGCAGCCCAGGGACCGCGCTCCGGTTAGCGGAGCGCGGCCCCCGGGACCTACTGCCTGTATGGGCGGGCTGATGGCCGAGTAGGCCCTCAGGCGTGGTTACTTGACCGTGACGTCCGTCATGACGTAGTCACCACGGAAGTCGATCGACACGTTGTCGACGCTCTTGCCGTAACCGCCGTTGATCTTGTAGTTCCAGAGCGGGATCGCCGGCATCTTCTTCAGGATGAGCTGCTCCGCCTCCTGGTACGCCTTGATCGAGTCGTCCAGGGTGGCCGCGTTGTCGCCCTTCTTGAACTCGGCGTCGACCTCCTTGTCCGAGAAGCGGCCGTTGTTGGCCTCGGCGGTGGTGCTGTAGAGCTCACGCATGAAGTTGACGTTCAGCGGGTAGTCGGCCACCCAGCCACCGCGGTACATGCCCTTGACCTGGTCGTTGTCACGAGCCTCCAGGTCGGTCTGGAAGTCCGGCTTGGCGTCCGGGACGCAGTCGACCCCGGTCGAGTTGCGGATGGACTCGCAGACCGCGGTCACCCACTCCTTGTGCCCGCCGTCGGCGTTGTACTGGATCCAGACCTTGTTGCCCGGAACGCCGCCGCCTTCCTTGATGAGCTTCTTCGCCTTGGCCGGGTCGAAGTTGAACACGTCGGTGTCCAGCTTCTGGTTACCGGCGACGCCCGGAGGCGTGAAGCTGGTGGCGGCCTCACGGGTGCCGTTGAGCACGGTCTTCGTGATGGTGGCGCGGTCGATGCCCATGGACAGACCCTGGATGACCTTCGGGTCGACGTCCTTGAAGGGCTTCGCGTAGAACGCCGGGACCAGCGACTGGACGGCCGCGTACGGCTCGTCGACCGTGCGGTCGCCGAGGTCCTGCTTGTACTTCGGCAGGTCCTTCGGGCCGACCTGGCGGATCATGTCCAGGTTGCCGGACAGCAGGTCCTGGTACGCGGCCTCGACGGTCGCGTAGTTCTTGAAGAGGATGCCCTTGTTCTTGGCCTTGTTCGGACCCTGGTAGTCAGGGTTGGCCTTGACGCGGATCAGCTTCTTGTGGTCCCACTTCTCGAAGACGTAGGGACCGTTGCCGACCGGGGCCTGACCGAACGCCTTGGGGTCCTTGTAGAACATCTCGGGCAGCGGGGCGAAGGTGTAGTAGCCCAGCTTGTACTCGAAGTACGGGACGGCCTTGGTCAGCTCGATCGTGAACGTGGTGTCGTCCACGGCCTTCAGGCCGGACATCTCCGTGCCCTTGGGGTCGCCCTTCTCCGGGTGGACGTCCGCGTAGCCCTTGATGTCCTCGAACCAGAAGGCGTTCTGCTGGTTGTTCTTGATGTTGGCGTACCAGTTCCACGCCTTCACGTAGGAAGCGGCGGTGACCGGGGTGCCGTCGTGGAACTTCCAGCCGGGCTTGAGCTTCACCGTCCACGTCTTGTTGTCGTCCGTCTTCACGGACTCCGCGTTGGTGTAGACGATGTTGCCCTTGTGGTCGAACTCGAGGAGCTGGGTAAAGAGGGCCTGGATGACGTAGCTGCCCAGCTGCTCGTTGGTGTCGGCCGGGATCAGCGGCTTCTGCGGCTCACCGACGTCGACGGAGACGTAGCCGGCAGGCTTGCCCTTCTCCTTCGAAGCGGCCTTGCCGTCGTCGTCGCCGCCACCGCAGGCAGTCGCAGCCAGGGCGATGATGGCCGCTCCCGCGACCCACTTGGCGCTCTTGGCACCACGCATGGGTTTCCTCCTCATGAGTCCACTTTTGACTACAAGAAGGGCACTGGGTTCGATACACCGACACCCCTGACGGTGATCGTTCAGTGCCCTTAGTGTGCTCGTGAGTCGGCGCACTCCCCACAGTGCGTGACCCATTGACCCGAGCTCAATGGAGCCAACTATTAAGTACGACAGGGCCGTAAACCACACTTAAAGGGTCTCGGTTTGACAACATCCGACCCTTGCGGGGACCAAAATCCGGACAAATCAATCCCAGACAGACACCCCCGAAACGGACTGTTACCACACGTTTCGGAGAGCAACCTCCGATAATCGGACGTTTTTGTCTCAGATGCTGGACGATCAACCCTAAAACCAGTTGCTCAAGGCCCAGGGCCCCCACAGTGTCTGTGAGGGCCCTGGGCTTCGGCAATGCCTGGTGCTGACGGATCGTCGGCCGGAAACGGCCTACCGGATACGGGTCAGCCGTGCTTGGCGCGCGAGGCGCTGCGGCTGCGCTCCTTCTGGTCCAGGACGACCTTGCGGATGCGGACGGCCTCCGGGGTCACCTCGACGCACTCGTCGTCGCGGCAGAACTCCAGGGACTGCTCCAGCGACAGCTTGCGCGGCGGGACGATCGCCTCGAAGGAGTCGGCCGACGACGACCGCATGTTCGTGAGCTTCTTCTCCTTGGTGATGTTCACGTCCATGTCGTCGGCGCGCGAGTTCTCGCCGACGATCATGCCCTCGTACACCTCGGTGCCGGGGTCGGTGAACAGCACGCCGCGCTCCTGGAGGTTCGTCATCGCGAAGGCGGTGACGGCACCGGCGCGGTCGGCGACCAGCGAGCCGTTGTTACGGGTCGTCAGGGTGCCGAACCACGGCTCGTGGCCCTCGTGGATGGAGTGCGCGATACCCGTACCGCGGGTGTTCGTCAGGAACTCCGTACGGAAGCCGATGAGGCCGCGCGACGGGACGACGAACTCCATGCGCACCCAGCCGGAGCCGTGGTTCGACATGTTGTCCATACGGCCCTTGCGGACGCCCATGAGCTGCGTGACGGCGCCCATGTGCTCCTCGGGCACGTCGATCGTCATGCGCTCGACCGGCTCGTGGGTCTTGCCGTCGACGTCCTTGGTGACCACCTGGGGCTTGCCGATGGTCATCTCGAAGCCCTCGCGGCGCATCTGCTCGACCAGGATGGCCAGCGCCAGCTCACCGCGGCCCTGCACCTCCCAGGCGTCCGGGCGCTCGGTGTCCAGCACGCGGAGCGACACGTTACCGATCAGCTCGCGGTCCAGACGGTCCTTGACCTGGCGGGCGGTGACCTTGCGGTCCTTGACCGCGGCCTTGGCGTCCGCGCCCTTGCCGGTGCCGCCCCGGCCGACCAGCGGCGAGGTGTTGGTGCCGATGGTCATGGAGATCGCGGGCTCGTCGACCGTGATCAGGGGCAGCGCGACCGGGTTCTCCGGGTCGGCGAGCGTCTCACCGATCATGATCTCCGGGATACCGGCGACGGCGCAGATGTCACCGGGGCCGGCCACCTCGGCGGGCTTGCGGGTGAGCGCCTCGGTCATCATCAGCTCGGTGATGCGCACGTTCTGGATGGAGCCGTCGCGCTTGATCCAGGCGACCGTCTGGCCCTTGCGCAGCTCGCCCTGCTCGACGCGGAGGAGCGCGATGCGGCCGAGGAAGTTGTCGGCGTCGAGGTTGGTGACGTGGGCCTGGAGCGGCGCGCCCTCCTCGTACGTCGGGGCCGGGACGTGCTCCAGGATCGCGGAGAAGAACGGCTCCAGGTTGGTGGAGTCCGCCGGGACCGTGCCGTCCTCCGGCTTGGTCAGCGAGGCGATGCCGTCACGGCCGCACGCGTAGACGATCGGGAACTCGATCTGCTCCTCGTCCGCGTCCAGGTCGAGGAAGAGGTCGTAGGTCTCGTTGACGACCTCGTCGATACGGGAGTCCGGGCGGTCCGTCTTGTTGATGCACAGGATGACGGGCAGCCGCTGCTGGAGCGCCTTGCGCAGCACGAAGCGGGTCTGCGGGAGCGGGCCCTCGGAGGCGTCGACCAGAAGCACGACCGCGTCCACCATCGACAGGCCGCGCTCGACCTCACCGCCGAAGTCGGCGTGGCCGGGGGTGTCGATGATGTTGATGGTGATGACGTCGCCGCCATCCTTGGGGTGGTACTTCACGGCCGTGTTCTTGGCCAGGATCGTGATGCCCTTCTCACGCTCCAGGTCGTTCGAGTCCATCATGCGGTCGTCGAGGGACTCGGCGGCGTGCGCGGCGAAGGAGCCGGCCTGCTTGAGCATGGCGTCGACGATGGTCGTCTTGCCGTGGTCGACGTGGGCGACGATGGCTACGTTACGGATGTCGTGGCGCGTGGGCATGGTGTGGCTTGCGCTTCTCTCGGATCGGGGATTCAGGCGCCTGGGTCGGTCTTGAGTCCTCGTACGCCCGCCGGGCGGACGCGCCACGGCTACTCCCATGGTACGGGCCCGGCGGGTGGGGGGCTTCCCGGCCGGGTTGCCAGTGCCGCGTCAGGCACGGTTTGCCCGGTGGGGAGCGGTGTCAGGTGCGTCCGCACGTTCCCGGCGTACCGGCCGGCAGTCCTCGTACGGGACGTGCTCGGGCTTCGGCCGGTGCGGCGAGAGTGCGTGCATGGCGTCGCGCGGCAGGCGGGAACTGTCAGACAGGCACTAGGCCGGGCAGGACAGTCGGAACGCCTCGTGTCCGGCGGCCGACGCCTCCTTGCCCAGCGGTTCCTCGCAGCTGACGAGTCCGCCGCCCGAGTTGCGCCAGGTGACCACGTGCCCCGTGGTCGTCTTCCGTCCCTCACCGCTTCCGCAGGTGTACCGGTAGTCCGTCTGGACCAGGCTGATGAAGCTGTAGTAGACGAGCCGGAGGGTGCGGCCGGAACCGCCGGCCTCGCCGCCGCCCGGATCGACCGGTGCGTACTCGCCCGGCTCGGCGAGCCCCGAGCCCATCTCGGGGTCGTCGCCCTTCTCCACGAGTCCGAGGTGCACGCCCAGCGCGAAGAGCACCTGCTTCTCGTCCGGTCCCGGGCCCTGGGACGTCACGGACGCCTGGTCCGTGCGCAGCCGCCGCACGGGCTCGGTCAGCTTGATCATTTTCTTGGTCCTGCCCGGAACGTGCTGCGGGGCGGCGAGCCCGTTCAATACGGAATCGTTCCGCGTGTTGAACCAGGTGTACGTGCCGCCCCGGCATGCCCGCGGCTCCCGGGCGACGGCCTTGTCGGCCGTCGCCGCCGACGACCGGGCCGGGGCCGGATCGTCGGCGGCCCGGCCGTCCGGCGTCGAGGTGCAGCCCCCGACGAGAAGGCCCGCCACTGTCATGACCGCCGCCGCGGTGATCGCTCGTGTCCGTTTCATGGCCCCGCCCCCGTGGTCCGTTCTTCCGGTGGAATTCACCGGTGGTCGTGGACCACGGTCGCCGTAACGGACCTCACGGACAAGTGACTTGAGCAGTTCCAGAGGTGCGGATGTCCCTACTTCTCCTTCTGGGCCGGAGCGCCCGCCGCCTGCGGGGCCTTGTAGCCGATGTCCTGGTAGTGCGGCACCCCGAAGCCGAAGGCGCCGACGTTCACGAGCTGCTTGCCGGTGGCGACGAGCTGGGGACGCTGGAAGAGGGGGATCGATCCCGCGGCGGCCCAGATCCGGGCGTCGGCCTGCCGCATGAGGTCGCGGGCGGCCTTCTCGTCCAGCTCCGACGCCGCCTGGTCGAAGAGCTGGTCGATGTGGTCCGTGCCGACGCGCGTGTAGTTCTGCTCGACGAGCAGCGAGCCGTCGGACGCGGGCAGCGGCTTGGCGAAGATCGGGCGGTCGTCGGTGGCCGGGTAGGCGGTGGCGGGCCAGGAGTACAGCGCCATGTCGTAGTCGCCGGAGGCCACGTGGTCGCGGAAGTAGCTGTCGTCGGAGACCTTGGTGATCACCGTGCGGATGCCGATCGTGTCGAGCATCGCGGCGATCTTCTCGCCGACGCTCCGCAGTCCGGCCGAGCCGGGCCCGGCCGGCAGGACGAAGCGCAGGCTCAGCGGCTTGCCGTTCTTGCCGAGCGGACCGCGTGCGGTGTCGGCCGCCCGGGCCGGAGCCGCGGTGCCCGCCGGGGCGTAGGCTCCGGCGGCGCCACCGGGCTGCCGGTCCTGGGCCCGGACCGCGTCCCGGACGTCCTCCGAGGTGCCGGTGGAGCCGAGGTGCCCGGCCTGGCGCAGCAGAGCGGTGCTCTGCGCGGCGGCGTCGGGGGCCGGGGCGAGGGCGAGGGCGCCGCCGGGCTTGTCGTCGTCGCCCACGATGTAGAGGCCGTCGCCGGCGTGCCCGGCCGGCGCCGCGCGGTCCGCCTTGCCGTCGTCCGCCGCGTCCTTGCCGGCGCTCCCCTTCCTCTCGTCGGCCTTCTTCTCCGCGTCCTTCTCCTGCTTCTCGCCCTCGCTGCCGGCCTTGGTGCCGTCGCTCCGGCTCAGGGCGCCCTCGCGCGTCCAGCCCGCGTCGGCGAGCAGCGCCTGCGCCTGCTCGGTGTCCTGCTTGCCGAGCGCCTCGCTGCCGTCCCGGTAGGCGGGCTGCCCGGCGACGGCGAGGTGGCTGCCGAGCGGCTGCGCGGGCAGTCCGAGCGGCTTGAGTACGGTGTCGGCCAGCTCCTGGCGGTCCAGGGCGCGGGCCACCGCCCGGCGCACCCGGTCGTCGGCGAGGGGCCCGGTCTCGCCGTTCAGCGCGAGCTGGGTGTAGGCGGGCTCCAGGGACTTGCGGACCACGTAGGCGCGCAGCCCGCTCTGCTCGGCGGCGTACGCCTCGGCGGCCCTGGCCTTGTCGTCCCGCACCTCCTGCTCCTCCTCGGCCGCCTCCTCGTCGGTGCCGTGCGCCACGGCCCAGGAGCGCAGCGCGTCCGCCGGGGTCCGCGCGGCGCCGGGGCCCTGGGCGGGCGGTGCGCCGGCCGCGCCCTCGCGGGCCGCCTGGTCGATGCGGTGGGCGGTGGTGGAATCGATGTCGGCGATGTCGACGGCGCCCTCGGCCAGCGCGTCGGTGCGGTCCTCGGGCTCGACGGCCTTGAAGACCAGCGAGTCCAGCTTGGCGCGCCCGCCCCACCAGCGCGGGTCGCGGGTCAGCGTGACGGACCCGGCCTTCTTGTCCACCTCGCGCAGCCGGAACGGCCCTGCGGTCGCCGTGAGGGTGGTGCGCGCGCCGTCGTTGAAGGCGTCCGGGGAGCCCGTCACCTGCTTCGGGTAGAGGGGCGAGAACAGCGAGCGCCAGTCCGCGTACGGCTTGGCGAAGGTGACCTTGACCTCCAGGTCGTCGTGGCCGCGCTCGATCTTCTCGATGCGTTCGTACCCGGCGTTGCGGGCGGTCCAGAACGCGGAGTCCTTGCCGCTCAGAGCCCGCCACTGGGCGACGAAGTCCGGGGCGCCGATTCCCCGGCCGTCGCTCCAGACGGCCTGCTGGTTGAGCCGGTAGACGACGACCTGGCGGGGCTCGGTCTCGGTCACCTTCGCGGATTCGAGGTAGTCCGGATTGAGCTGCGGCCGGCCCTGGGCGTCGAGCGGGAAGAGGGTCGGCAGCAGGGCGCCGGTGATCCGGGTGGTGGCGCTGTCGGCGTCCGCCTGGAAGGCGTTGAAGGTGGCGGGCAGCGCGTCGATCGCCCAGGTGACCCTGCCCCCGTCGGCGACCTGGGCGCGGGCGGCGCGGGCCACGTCCTGCGGTACGGCGGCGACGGCCGCGGTCTCGTCCCCGCCCGAGCTGCATCCGGCCAGCACGGGGAGGGTGAGGACGCCTGCGGTGAGGAGGGCGGGGACGCGCCTCTTCCGGGCCGTCCCGCGCGGGACGCCGACGTGGGCCATGGCTGATACCTCCGGGGACGGCCCGGACCGCACCGGGAATGGGCCTGATTGAGCGTTTTTGGTGGCATTTGCAGTTGATCACACTGGTTCCGCCCCTCCACTGAAAACGCCCTCGCGCGGGAACGCGGCGCCGACACGGCGCGCACGCCCCGAAGCCCACCCGTACGGCGGAGCGCCGCGGCCCGGGGGCCTGACTCCGAACTCCGCTCGCCGCCCGGAGGGCAGAGGGGGGTTCGAAGACAGGCCCGGGGGCCGCGGCGCTCCGTCCGGTGCGGTTCCGGTCAGCCGAGGAGCTTGACGATCTCGTCGGTCGTGCCGGTCTCGCCGAGGCGCGGGAAGATCCGCTGGAGGCTGTTGTCGTGGGCCTCGCCGCTCATGTCGGTCATCGCGTCCGTGGCGAGGGTGACGTGGTAGCCGTGCTCGTGCGCGGAGCGGGCGGTGGATTCGACGCCGATGCTGGTCGCGATGCCGGCCACCACGACCTGGGTGACGCCCCGGCGGCGCAGCTGAAGGTCGAGGTCGGTGCCGTAGAAGGCGCCCCACTGCTGCTTGGTGACGATGATGTCGTCCTCGCCCGGGCCCATCTCGGGCACGATCTCGGCCCAGTCGGCGGCCGGCTTCCCGGACCGGGCCGGGCCCTCGGTGCGGCCGGGGGCGCCGCCGGTGACGCGGACGAGGACGACGGGCAGGCCCTTGGCCCGGAAGGCGTCGGCGAGGGTCGCGGCGTTGGCGATGACGTCGGCGGCGGGGTGGGCGGTGGGCAGGGCGGTGATGCCCTTCTGGAGGTCCACGACGATCAGCGCGGTGTGCGGGTCGAGGATGGTGGCGGTCATGGCAGTGCTCCTTGGGGTGGTGCTTGTGGACGATCAGGTACGCCCGCGCAGGGCGCGGTCGGTGACGGTGAGGACGATGAGCAGGACGCCCAGGACGGCGGCGACGGCGGCCATCAGGTGCAGACCCCGGTCGCCGGCCGACTGTCCGTAGGCCAGGGCGATGAGGCTGGAGGCGGTGATCGCCCCTATGTACTGGGCGGTGCGCTGGAGGCCGGCGGCCGAGCCGACGGAGGCGGGCGGCGCGTACGCCTGTACGGCCGCCTGGTTGCTGGTCCCGATCAGCCCCTGCGGGATGCCGAAGCAGGCGCCGGCGAGCAGCAGGAGGGCGACCGGTGCGTCGCCGGACAGCAGGAACAGCATTCCGGCTCCGGCGGTGAGCAGGACGCAGGCCAGGACGAGCGGGCCCCGGATGCCCTTCGTGCGGGCGCCGAGCAGCGAGCACACCAGCGCGGCGAGGGACATCGGCAGCATCAGGAGTCCGGTGTGCCCGGACGAGTAGCCCCGGGCCTCCTCCAGCCACTGCGTGAACCCGTACATCACGCAGTAGATCAGCAGGTAGCCGATGCCGTGCCGGAGGTACGTACGCGAGAGCGCGCCGTTGCCCGCGAGCATCCGCAGATCGATGAAGGGGGCGGGGGTCCGCAGCTGCCACCACACGAGGGCGGCGCCCAGCGCGGCGAACGGCGCGAGCAGCCACCACATCGGGTGCGTGAGGTCGAGCAGGAAGAAGGCCAGGACGGTGAGCGCGCTCGCGAACAGGCCGATGCCGAGCGGGTCGAGCCCCAGCCGGGGCGCCGGGCCGCCGGCCGCGCGGGCGCGGGGCGGATCGGCGGGGATCCAGAGCAGGGCCGCGCCGAGGGCGATCAGCGCCACGGGCACGTTGACGGCGAAGATCCCGCGCCAGCCGGCGGTCATGACGAGCAGTCCGCCGAGCGTGGGCCCGACCGCCGCACTGCCGAGCGCGGCGAAGGAGAGCCGGGCCAGCACCGGGCGCGGGGTCGCCCGGCCGATCCGGGCCGACTCGTCGCGCAGCACCGCCATCGCGGCCGGGTAGGCCGCCGACGTACCGATACCGAGCAGCAGCCGCGAGAAGATCAGCTGGCCGAAGCCCTGCGCGAAGGTGCCGACCAGGCCGGAGGCGACGACCACGACGAGCCCGGCGAGGAAGACCCGGCGCGGACCCAGGACGTCGGCGAGCCGGCCCAGGACGGGCTGGGCGACGGCGCTGGCCAGGTAGAGGACGGAGATCAGCCAGGCGGTGTCGGCGGCGCCGACGGAGAAGTGGTGCCCGATCGCCACCAGCGCGGTGGAGATCATGGTGGTGTTCAGCGGGTTGAGCAGCGAGCCCAGCAGCAGCGGTGCGGTGAGCCGGGCGCCGAAGCCGGGGCCGGACGCGGTCCGGTCCGGGCGGGCCGCCGCGCGTACCGCCCCGGGGAGCGCCTCGCGAACGGTCACGAACCGACCAGGCGCTCGATGAGGGCCACGGCCTCGGTGACCGTACGCCGCTCGTGCCCGTCCAGCTCGGCGGCGACCGCCTCGGCCAGCCAGTTCCGCTTGGCGGCCCGGACTGCGGCGAGCGTGGTGCGCCCGGCGTCCGTGACCGACATGACGGACTTACGCCCGTCGGCCGGGTCCGGCGCCCGCTCGACCAGCCCCTGCGCCTCCAGCGCCCCCAGGGTCAGCCGCATGGACTGCGGGCGGACGCATTCGGCACGGGCCAGGTCCGCGGTGGTCGCGGCGCCCCCGTCGTCCAGCCGGGCCAGCACCGAGCGCTGGGTCGGCGTCAGCAGCGACTCCGACGAGGAGGAACGCAGCCGCCGCAGCAGCCGGCTCACCACGGCGGCCAGCTGGTTCGCCACCTCTTCGGCCGTGGGATCGGGGGCCGCCCCAGATGCTTGCGTCATACATTCACCGTACGAGAACGACAGGCCACCTTGCAAGGCAGCCTGTCGTTCCGCGCCCTGCCGGTCGAGCCGCCATGGGCCGCCCACGCGGTCGCGACGCTTCATGTCGCGGCCTTCCGGAGAGGGACATAGCCTCTCAAACGTGACGCCGCCCGTGAGCCGAACCCGGATCCTCCCACCGGGCCGGGCCCTGCTCGCCGTGCTCCTGACGGTGTGCTGGCTGGCCCTCGCCCCCGCACCGGCCGCCCGCGCCGACGACCCCGTCACGCTGTCCCGCGACGGGCAGATCACCGACAAGGCAGGCGCCCTCGACGACCGCCGCCCCCAGGTGGTCACGGCCCTCGACCGGCTCTACGCCGAACACCGCCTCCAGCTCTTCGTGGTGTACGTACGCGACTTCTCCGGGCGCTCCGCGCAGGACTGGGCCGACGCGACCGCCGACCGCAACGGCCTCGGACGCGACGACGTCCTGCTCGCCGTCGCCACCCACGCCCGGCAGTACGCCTACTCCGTCGACCAGGACGCCCCGCTCACCGACGCCCAGCTCCGGGACGTGGCCAACACCGCGATCGAGCCCGCGCTGAAGGAGAACGACTGGGCGGGCGCCGCGATCGGCGCCGCCGACGGCTACGCCGCCGTCCTGTCCGGCGAGCCCGTGCCCGCCCCGGCGATCACCCCCGGCGCGGCCGACCCGGGCTCCGGCTCGGGCGGCACCAGCACCGGCGACCTCCTCCTGCCGGTCGTCCTGCTCTGCGCGGTGGCGGCGGTCGCCGCGTACGCCTTCCTGCGGCGCAAGCGGCGCGCCACCACCCGCACGACGCCCGGCACGACCGGCTGGGGCGGGGCCGCGCCGCCCGCCCCGCTGCCGGAGCTCGACGCGAAGGCCAAGGAGACGCTCGTCGCCACCGACGACGCGGTCCGCACGAGCGAGGAGGAGCTGGGCTTCGCCACGGCCCAGTTCGGGGAGGAGGCCGCCGCGCCGTTCGCCGAGGCGGTGGCGTACGCCAAGGGGGAGCTGACCACCGCGTTCCGGCTGCGCCAGCAGCTGGACGACGCGTTCCCGGAGGACGACGCGACCCGCCGGCGGATGCTGGACGAGATCATCAGCCGCTGCGCGGACGCCGACGGCCGCCTCGACGCGGTCTCCGAGGACTTCGACCGGCTGCGCGAGCTGGAGCGCGAGGCGCCGCAGGCCCTGGCCGCCGCCGAGACCGCGCTCCGCGAGCTGACCGGCCGCGTCCCGGCCGCCGAGACCGCGCTCGCCTCGATGCGCGAGCGGTACGCGGACCAGGCGTCGGCCCCCGTCG
>NZ_JAAGNI010000432.1 GCF_010550605.1 Streptomyces sp. SID9727 | reverse complement strand
AGGAGCAGCAGGACGAGGACGCACGCCTGGAGTACGGGGAGGTCCTGGGCGACTGCGGCGGCCAGGGCGGTGGAGCCGAGGCCCGGGATGGCGTAGAGGTTCTCGACGGCGACGGCCCCGCCGGTGAGCCCGACCACGGTCAGCCCGATCTGCGGCAGTAGGCCGGGCAGGGTGCGGCGCAGCGCGTGGCGGGCGGTGCGGTGGGCGGGCAGGCCGTGGGCGGTGGCGGCGCGCGCCCAG
>NZ_JAAGNI010000416.1 GCF_010550605.1 Streptomyces sp. SID9727 | reverse complement strand
CCGCGAGGTCGTCGAGCCGGGCGGACGCCCAGCCGTACCGCAGGTAGCGGGGCGACTTGTGGCCGACCATCGCGTCGAGCGTGTTGGCGGCACGGAAGCCGACGAGCCCGGGGACACCGGCGAGGGCGCCCCAGACGAGGGCGCCGACCACGGCGTCCGAGGTGTTCTCGGCGACGGACTCCACGACGGCGCGCGCGATCCCGGGGCCGTCCAGGGCCTGCGGGTCGCGCC
>NZ_JAAGNI010000400.1 GCF_010550605.1 Streptomyces sp. SID9727 | reverse complement strand
CCCCGGTGCCGGAGAGCAGCCGGGCCCAGGCGGCGAGCGCGTCCGCGACCGGGGGCAGCACCGGCACGGCGAGGGCGCCGGGATGGGCGGGGCCCGTGCCGGCGTCGCCGGTGACCTTGAGGAGGGTGGCCCCGGCGGGACCCTCGCCCCGGGTCAGCGAGCCGAAGGTGACCGGCAGCCTGGTCCGGTTCCACATGCGCTGCGGCAGCGGCTGGAGCACGGCGACCGGGGCGAGCCGGGCGAGCTGGTGCAGCAGCCGGTGGGCGTGTCCGGTGCGCCAGAGCGGGCCCGCGCAGTCGCTGACCACGACGGTCACCCGGCGTCCGGTGGGGTCGCTGAGCCGGTCCGCCGAGTGCAGCGGGGCGGCGGCCGGGTCGGGGCTGCGGCTGACCGTGCAGGCGCCGTCAGGGCCGGGGTGCAGGTAGCGCATCTGCACGTCGCGGAAGGCCCCGATCTGGGCGAAGATCTGCTGGAGCTCCTCGAACAGCCGGTCCCAGACCAGCATCGAGGAGGAGGCGTCCATCACGCACTGCACGATGGCGTCGCCGCGCCGGACCCCTCGGAAGACGGGCATGACCACGCCCCCGGCGCGGGCGCTGCGTTCGGCGGTCGCCGTCTCGTCCAGGACGCGGCGCAGCGGCGCGGAGGCCGGGCGGTAGCGCTGCAACGGGCGCAGTGCGCGGGTCAGTTCGAGGGGCGAGGGCAGTACGGGCGCGGCCGGTACGCCGAGGGGCAGCACGGCGGCGTGGGCGTCCGCGCCGGGCCGGATGTCCTCCGGGTCCGGTGCCGCGTCCGGGTCGCCGGGCCGCGTGCGGCCGGGGACGGGGTGCAGG
>NZ_JAAGNI010000324.1 GCF_010550605.1 Streptomyces sp. SID9727 | reverse complement strand
CGTCGGGTCCGCTGCGGGCGGCCTCGACGATCTCGGCCCGGTTCTCCGGGCCCGCGACGGCGGCAAGGCAGCGGGCGGCGGGCACGTGGAGGACGCTGCCGCGCTCCAGTCCTTGCCGGGCCCAGTCGAAGACCGCCTGGACGCTCCAGCCGGGCCGGGGGCCGCCGGGGCGCATCTGGCGCTGCCAGCGGTCGAAGGACCCCTGCTCGGAGGCGGCCCGGACGCGGGCGCCGACCGCCTCGCGCGGGTCGTCGGCCCACAGGCGCCAGGGGCGGGGCTCGTAGGCGTCCCGGACGGTCGCGGCCAGCTCGGCTCGGCCCTCGGGGTCGTCGGGGAAGCGGGCGAGCACGGGCTCGGCGAGGGAGCGGAGTCCGGCGTCGTCGTCGCGCAGGGCCAGCTCGTCCAGGGCCCAGGCCCAGTTGGAGCCGGTCGCGGCATAGCGCCGCAGCAGGGCGAGGGCGTCGCCCCGCCCGTAGGAGGCGAGGTGGCCGAGGACGGACAGGGCGAGGCCGGTCCGCGAGTCCTCGGTGTCGAGGTGGTCCTCGGGGTCGGTCAGGTGCCGCTCGATCTCCTCGACACCGCCGTCGAGGTCGAGGTAGAGGCGCGCGTAGTACAGGGAGCGGTTCTCCACCTGCCAGTCGTGGCGCGGGTCGCTCAGGACGCAGTGGTGGAGCGCGGCCAGGGCCTCCGAGCGCGGTGCGGCGAGCGCGTGGAGCGTGCCGTCGCCACGGCCTCTCTGGAGCAGGCCGAGCAGGGTGCCGCTCGGCGCTATGAACGGATCGAACATGGAAGAAGCCTCACATCAAGCTGTCGACACAACCGGGACTGTGCAGTTCCACGTGCTCGGGGACGAGCACTGGGGCGAGCCCTAGGCCGCGCAGCAACATGATTCGCCGACCGCCGTCTTCCGCCTGGTGTAGAGCATCTTCCTCTGCCTCTCGTCGGTTGGCCCGGATCGGGCCCGCGACGTCATGATGACCCAGCCATTTCGCCACCGCGACCACATTTACGGCGTACCCGGTCAACGGGCTCCGAAGAGTTCCAGCAGGTCGTCCTTGCCGAACATGCGTGCGGTGTCGACCGCGGAGGGCGTTCCGGCGGCCGGATCGGCACCCGCGTCGAGGAGGGCGCGGATCACCGTTTCCTCACCCTTGAAGACCGCTCCGGCGAGGGGGGTCTGGCCCCGGTCGTTGGCCCGGCCCGGGTCGGCGCCGCGGGCGGCGAGGGCGGTGACCGCGGGGGCGTGCCCGTGGTAGGCGGCGAGCATCAGCAGCGAGTCGCCCCGGTCATTGGTGAGGTTGGCGGGCACCCCGGCGTCCACGTAGGCGGCGAGGGCGTCGGCGTCGCCGGCCCGCGCCAGGTCGAACACCTTGGAGGCCAGCTCCACGACCTCGGGATCGGGGACTTCGCTCATCGGGGTACCGCCTTCCTTGAACGTTCGCGGGCCGCCGCCGGCGGCCGGGACGTGCACGGCGGGGGCCGTGCGAGTGAACCGACAGGGTACTGCCCGTGCGGGTACATGATCAGGCCCGGGCTCCACCTCCGCCGCTCGGGTGAATAATCACCCTTTTAACCCGATTGCACCTTTTATCTTATGGATACTTGGGGTGAGCCTGGAAGGACTCATGGTGACCGTCCCCTCCAACCAGGAGCACACTCATGATCCTTTCCATGTCCGGCGTCGTCATCCTCGGCATCATCGTCTTCCTGTTCTTCAGGAAGGACGGCCTCAAGGCGTCGCACGCCCTCGTCACCGCCCTGTTCGGCTTCTACCTGGCCGGGACCGCCATCGCACCGAGCATCACCGCGGGCGGAGCGAGCCTGGCCGGACTCCTGGGCGGGATCAAGTTCTGACCCTCCGCCTCCGCACCGACCCCTTCAGGAGACAGACGTGGCCAGGCGACCACTCCCCCGCATTCTGAGCAGCGGCGGCGCTTCGATCACTCGCAGCCGAGAGTTCGCGCGCACGGCCGCCGACAGCGCCACCGACGTGCTCCATCCGCTGATCACGCTCACGCGCGGTCTGCGGCTGCTGGCCGGCGCAGGACGGCAGAGGTGGGCCGCGACGCCCAAGGACCGGCGTGGACCCACGCTGTTCCTCGTCGCGGCCTGCGTACTCGTGGTCGCGCTCATCCCGTACGGGCCGCTGCTGGCCCTCGTCACGGTGATGGGCGCGGCCGCATGGAAGGGACGCGGCCGCACCCCCGTCAGAACCGGCCCGGACGAGGCGGAGACCGCGCGGCTGCGATCCCTGTACGAAGCGCTCGTGCCGTACTTCTCGACGGCCGAGGACCCCGCCCCGCTGTTCGGTCACGGCGGCGAGTGGGAGAAGGTCTTCAGCGGCTACGAGTTCGACGGCGACGGCCGCGTCACACGCCTCCAGGTCGCCTATCCCGCGTACTTCACCGACAGCGAGCCCGAGTCCCGGGCCCGGATCGAACAGCTGCTGCACGCCAAGTCGGGCCGTGGCCGGGAGTACCGGTTCAGCTGGGACGAGGAGGGCAACCGGCTCGTGATGAGCGTCCTCGACGCCCTGCCGACCTCGCTCACCGCCCAGCGCTTCGTCACCGCCCCCGGGGAGACCGTCCTCGGCTTCACGGACGAGGACGCCGTACGGCGCACCCTCCCGGTCAGCGACGGCGACGGCACCCGGGACGCGCCCGGCGTCGTCTGGCGCACCGGCCCCCGCTCCACCGAGCCGCACCTGCTCGTCGCCGGGCAGCCCGGCAGTGGCACCACTACCCTGCTGCGGTCCATCGCCCTCCAGGCGCTCCAGCAGGGCGACGTCCTCATCGTGGAGGGCAGCGGCACCGGCGAGTACGCCTGCTTCACCGGGCGCGAGGGCGTCCTGGCCGTCGAATGCGGGCCCGCCGGCGCGCTCTCCACCCTGGAGTGGGCGGCCAACGAGACGCAACGCCGGCTGATCGAGGCGAACCGCGCCCGGCAGGCCGGCGACCCGGTCCCCGAGGACCTGACGCGGCCGCTCTGGATCCTGCTGGACCGGCCGAGCGCGCTCGCCCGGCCGGCCGGCGACGGCTCGCCCGACGCACAGGAACTGCTCCAGATCCCGCTGCGGCACGGCCGGGCCGCCCATGTCGTCGTGGTGCTGGCCGAGGCGTTCGACCACCTCGACGGCCTGGGCGAGACGGTCCGGACGCACACCAGGGCCCGGGTGGTGCTCGGCGACTGCACCGCGGAGCAGGTCGAGGCGGTGCTCGGCACCGGGCCGCACACCACCCCGCCGCCGGACGCCCCGGCCGGCCGCGGCTACGCCCGGTTCGGCGCCGGACCGGTCCTGCGCATCCAGGTCCCGGCCACGCCCGACCCGTACGACGACGCCACCAGCGAGGCCCAGCGCGCGGCGGTGCTGAGCCTGCTGCCGGAGCGGCGCACGGCGGTGGAGGCGGGAGCGCCGGAACCGGCACC
>NZ_JAAGNI010000307.1 GCF_010550605.1 Streptomyces sp. SID9727 | reverse complement strand
CGCCGGAACCCGCCCCCCCGGCCCCGGTCGTCCGCCCGCACCCGCCCGGCACCTCCCACCCCGGCGGCTCCGCCGCCCCCGTGCAGCGCCTCGCGATGCCGGTCGTGGCGGAGACCGGATCCCCCGCCCCGGGGCCCGAACCGGAGGCGGGCGGTGCCCCCGCCGGCGTACCGCAGCCCCTCGCCGTACGGCCGTCCGCTCCCCGGACCGGCCAGTCACCAGCCACGCAGGGGAACGCGCAGGCGAACACGCAGGCGGTCCAGCGCGCCGTGGCCCAGGCCGGTCTCGCCGGCGTGCCGGTGACCGTCGTCCAGCGGCAGGCCGCCCAGGGCCCGGCGCCCGAACGGCCCGCCGAGCGCGTCCCGAACGTGGACGTCGAAGACCTCGCCCGACGCCTCATCGACCCCGTGGCCCGGCTCCTCAGGGCCGATCTGCGGAGGGGCCGCGAACGTTCCGGACGTCCGTACGACGGCCGCCGCTGACAGGGAAGCGCTGGAGAAGGAAAGCAACGGATGACGGACAACATCTTCGCGACGAGCGTGTTCTTCAAGCTCACCATCGGCGGGAGCGACCTCGGCGCGTTCCACACCTGTTCCGGCCTGGGCGCCGAGGTGGAGATCGAGCAGTACGCCGAGGGCGGCAACAACGGGTACACCTGGCAGCTGCCGGGGCGGATCACCTGGACCAACATCACGCTGACCCGCCCGGTCACCGCCGACACGCTCAAGATCGCGCGCTGGCTGAACGAGACGACGCAGCGCGTCGAACGCAAGGACGGCGAGATCGTCGCCCTGCGCCCCAACCTCACCCGGATCGTCAGCTGGCAGATCCAGGGGATCGTGCCGGTCCGCTGGCAGGGGCCCTCCTTCGATCCGGCCAGCTCACAGGCGGCGGTCGAGACGCTGGAGATCGCGCACGAGGGGCTGGTGACCTCCTGATGAACCGGCGAGAACACGTCGTGGAAGGAGGGACACCGTGCCAGCCGCAGCCCGCACGAGCCGTACCCGCGCACAACTGACCATCATGGAGCCGCCGTCGGACGTCGGCGCCAAGCCGGGCGGGACCCTCGCCCAGCTGACGCTCCAGTTCAACCCGGCGACGCTCTCCCTCCGCAAGTCCACCGAGTGGCGCCGTACCCCGTCCCGCACGGCGGGCGAGTCCGCGCTGCCCGAGTTCGTGGGCAGCGGACCCCGCTCGCTGTCGCTCGACGTGTTCCTGGACGCCACCGCCACGCACGACAACTCCGTGGAGAACGCGGTCGAGCAGCTGATGACGGCCTGTGTGCCGACGCCGAGCAGCCTGGGCCGGAAGAAGCCGTCGAGCCCCTGGGTGCGGTTCGACTGGGGGACCTCGCGGACCACGTCGTTCGACGGGGTGCTGTCCAGCCTCTCGGTCTCGTACACACTGTTCGACGTGGACGGGAAGCCGCTGCGCGCCACCTGCTCGCTGTCCATCGAGGAGGCGAGCGTCGATCCGGCCGGGCAGAACCCGACGTCCGGCTCGCGGGAGGCGCGGCGCACGCACACGGTCGTCGCCGGGGACAGCCTGCCGCTGCTCGCCTGGCGCGAGTACGGCGATGCCACGGCCTGGCGCACGATCGCGGAGGCCAACGGCATCGACGACCCCATGCACCTGCCCCCGGGCAGCGAACTCCTGGTGCCCGCGCTGGAGGACGGCGCGGCCGAGGAAGGCGTACCGGAGGCCGCCCGATGACCGGCCCCGCGCGCTCCTTCGCCGCCGACCCCATCGTGGAGGCGCCCGCCGAGCTGCCCCAGGCGTGGGCCGCCCAGCTGGTGAGCTGCGCCGTGGACGAGAACATCGGGCTGCCCGACAGCGCCGTCCTGACGTACCGCGACCCGTACCACACGCTGCTCACCGCCACCGGCATCACGATCGGCACCGAGCTGAAGATCTCCGTGGTCACCGTCCAGGAACGGGCGCGCGAGCGGCTGTTCACGGGCGAGGTGACCGCGCTGGAACTGGACAGCGACACCACCGGCTCGTTCACCGTCGTCCGCGCGTTCTCCAAGGCGCACCGGCTGAAGCGCGGCCGCAAGGTGGTCGCGTACCGGAACATGAAGGCCGCCGACATCGTCCGCAAGGTCGCCGCCGGAGCCGGGCTGCCGTGCGGGAAGGTCGAGGCGGCCCCGGTCATGTACAAGCAGCTGACCCAGCCGAACATCTCGGACTGGGACTTCCTCCAGTACCTCGCGGGGGAGTGCGGGGCGCACGTCCGGGTGGACGAGAAGGGCGTGCTCCAGTTCGCGAAGCCGAAGCCCGCCGCCTCGGCGCCGGCGCCGTCCACCTCCGCCGCCAAGCACCCCATGGTCCTGGAGTACGGCCGCAACCTGCTGGCGCTCCGGGCCGTGCTGACCGGGGCGGACGGGGCGGACAGCGTGGAGGTGCGCGGCTGGGACGTGGAGAACAAGGTCCGGCTGGTCGCCCGGGAGCAGTCCGTCCGCTCCGACACCGTGACCCCGGGCACCAACCCGTCCTCGGCCGCCGCCCTGTTCGGGAAGAACGCCCGGATGACCGTCGCCGACACCCCGTACCGGACCCAGGCCGAGGCCCGCGCGGTCGCCGGTGCCGTGGCCGGACGGGTCGCTTCCGGCTTCGGCGAGATCGAGGCGGTCGCCGAGGGCAACCCGAAGCTGCGGGCGGGCGAACCGGTCGCCCTCGGCAACGTCGGCCCCGCGTTCGCCGGGCGCTACACCGCGACCGCCGCCCACCACACCCTGGACCCGCAGGACGGCTACCGTACGACGGTCCTGGTCAGCACCGACCCGGACCGCTCGCTGTCCGGCCTCACCGGCGGCCAGGGCGCACCCGTGCCCGGCCCCCGCATGCCGGGCCTCGCGATCGGCGTCGTCACCGACATCCGGGAGGGCCGGGGCAAGGAGCGCGGCTCGGTGCGGCTGAAGTTCCCCTGGCTGGACGACACCTACGTCACGGACTGGGTCCGCACGGTGCAGTGGGGCGGGCAGGGCGGCGGCGGGGTGTTCAGCCCCGAGGTCAACGACGAGGTGCTGGTCGGTTTCGAACAGGGCCTGATCGACAGCCCGTACGTGCTCGGCGGGCTCTACAACGGCGTCGACAAGCCGTCCCCGCACGACGTCCCGCTCGTGGACCCGACCAGCGGCAAGGTCAACCGCCGCTCCCTGGTGTCCCGTTCGGGCAACCGGATCGAACTGCTCGACACCCCGCGCGGCCCGTCCGGCGTCCGGCTCGCCACCGGTGACGAGCAGCTGGAGGTCGTGCTGGACGAGCGGCGCGGCGAGATCGCGCTCAAGGTGTACGCGCGCGGCACCTCCCGGGTCCTCAGCTCCCTGTCGCTCGGCCGCACCGGGATCACGCTCGACGCGGGTGCCGGGAACGTCCATGTGAAGGGCGCGTCGGTGACCGTCAACGGCAAGACCGGCGTCACCGTCGACGGCGGCCTGCTCGCCGTCCTGAAGGCCGCACTCGTCCGCATCAACTGACGCCCCGCCCCACCGAGGAGACCAACAGCCATGCCCCAGGCAGCCCGTACGGGCGACCCCACCGTCCACGGGGGCGTCATCGGCACCCCGCCCCCGGGCGCGGTCGCCGTCGCCACCGTGCTGATCGGCGGCAAGCCGGCCGCCGTCACCGGAAGCCTGCACGTGTGCGTCGTGCCCCCGCACGCCCTGCTCGGCCCGGGGAACGTCGTCATGCCGAACCCGGCGGCGGCCGTCGGCGGTGCGGTCCTGATCGGCGGGCTGCCCGCCGCCCGCATGGGCGACACCACGACCTGCGGCGCCAAGATCGTCATGGGCGCGCCCAACGTCCTGATCGGGGGCCCGGTATGAGCGGGCACGGCTTCATCGGGCGCGGCTGGGGCTTCCCGCTGCGCGTGGGCGCCACGGGCGGCATCGGCATGGTCGAGCGCGAGCAGGAGATCGAGGAGGCCATCGGCCTGATCCTCGGCACCGCTCCCGGCGAACGCCCCATGCGCCCGGAGTTCGGCTGCGGCATCCACGAGTACGTCTTCGCCCCCGGCGACGGCGCGACCGCCGGGCGGATCGCCCACGAGGTGCGCACGTCCCTGGAGCGCTGGGAACCGCGCATCGAGGTCCGGGACGTGGTCGTGGCGTACGACACCGTCGAGGAAGGCACGCTCTACATCGACGTGCACTACACCGTCCGGTCCACCAACGACCTGCGCAACCTCGTCTTCCCCTTCTATACGATCCCCGAGGCGGGAGCCCGCTGATGTCCCTGACCCCGCCCAATCTGGACGACCGCCGCTTCCAGCAGCTCGTGGACGAGGCCAAGCGGTACGTCCAGCAGCGCTCGCCCGAGTGGACCGACCACAACGTGTCGGACCCCGGGGTCACGCTGATCGAGACGTTCGCCTACATGGTCGACCAGCTCCTGTACCGGCTGAACCGGGTGCCGGACCGCAACTACTTCGCCTTCCTGGACCTGCTCGGCGTGCGGCTGTTCCCGCCGACGGCCGCCCGCGCCGACGTCGACTTCTGGCTGTCCGCGCCCCAGCCGGACACCGTGCGCCTCCCGGCCGGCACGGAGGTGGCGACCGCGCGCGGCGAGACGGAGGACGCGGTCGTCTTCTCGACCGGCGAGGACCTGGCGATCGTGCCGAGCTCCCTCGTCCGCCTGGTCACGGTCCCGGCGTCCGGTGAGCAGACCGACCGCACCGCGCCGCTCGCCGAGGGCCGGGACATCCCCTGCTTCCAGGCCCGGCCCCAGCCCGGCGACGCCCTCCTGTTCGGGCTGCCCACCGCCGTGCCCCGCTGCATCGTCGCCGTACGCCTGGACAGCCGGGTCGAGGGTGTCGGCGTCGACCCCCGGCAGCCGCCGCTGGCCTGGGAGGCGTGGGACGGTGCCCGCTGGGTGGCGTGCGCGACCGGCGTCGACTCCACCGGCGGGCTCAACAAGCCCGGTGAGATCGCGGTGTTCGTGCCCGCCGGGCACACCGAGTCCGTCACCGCGGGCATCCGCGCGGGCTGGCTGCGCTGCCGGGTCACCGAGGCCGCCCCCGGCCAGCCCTTCTACTCCGAGTCCCCGACGATCCGCGAGGCCGAGGTCTTCACCGTCGGCGGCACGGCCGGCGTCGAGCACGCGGAGACCGTGCACGACGTGCCGCTCGGGACCTCCGAGGGCGTGGCGGGCCAGACGTTCGCCGCGCCCCGGACGCCCGTCCTGCTCGACGGTGAACCGCCGCTCGTGGAGGTGTCGTCGGCCGACGGCTGGCAGACCTGGACCCCGGTCGAGCACTTCGGCGCCTCCGGACCGGGCGACCGGCACGTGCTGATCGACGCCGTCGCGGGCCGGTTCGCCTTCCCGCCCGAGGTGCGCGAGGCGGACGGCACCATGCGGGCCTACGGGGCGGTGCCCGCGAAGGGCGCCCACATCCGCCTCGCCCGCTACCGCACGGGCGGCGGCGCCGCCGGCAACGTGGCGCGCGGCGCGATCCGGGTCCTGCGCAGCTCCGTCCCGTACGTCGCCGGGGTCGACAACCGGGAGGCGGCGGGCGGCGGGGTCGACGGCGAGACCGTCGAGAACGCGAAGCTGCGCGCGCCGCAGATCCTCCGCGTCCAGGAGCGGGCCGTCACCGCCGAGGACCACGAGGCGATCGCCCGCGAGGCCGCGCCCTCGTTGCGCCGGGTCCGCTGCCTGCCCGCCGCCCCCGGCGAGGGCGGTGCGGTCCGGGTCCTGGTCGTGCCCGACGCGGTCCCGGACGAGGGCGGCCGGCTCCGCTTCGAGCAGCTGATCCCGCCGGACTCCGTGCTCGCCGCGGTGGCCGGACGCCTGGACGAACGGCGGCTCGTCGGCACCCGCCTGGTGGTCGAACCCCCCGCCTACCAGGGCGTCACCGTCGTCGCGGGCCTGGTCGCGGACGAGGGCGAAACGGACCGCGTCCGGGCCGCCGCGCTCGACGCGCTCTTCCGCCTCATCGACCCGCTGCGGGGCGGGGCGGACGGCACCGGCTGGCCGTTCGGCAGGCCCGTGCAGTACGGGGAGGTGTTCGCCGCCCTCCAGGCCGTGCCCGGCGTCCGCCTGGTCGACGAGGTCCGCCTGTTCCCCGCCGACCCGCTCACCGGGAGGCGCGGCGGGGCGGTGGACCGCATCGACGTGGCCCCGAACGCGCTGGTCTTCTCCCACCAGCACCAGATCGCGGTCACCGCCGCCGGGGGGCGCTCATGACGAGGGCCGCCGTCCCCGGCCTCCCCAGCCGCTACCCGATCGGCGCGCTGCTGCCCGCCCTGTACGCGGACGACGACCTGGCCCAGCGCTTCACGGCGGGCCTGGACACGGTCCTCGCCCCGGTCCTGTCCACGCTCGACAACCTCCCGGCCTACTTCGACCCGGCCCTGACCCCGGACGACTTCCTGCCCTGGCTCTCCTCCTGGGTGGGTGCGGGCATCGACCCGGCCTGGCCGGAGGACCGCCGCCGCGCCGCCGTCGCCCGCGCCGTCGAGATCCACCGCCGCCGGGGCACCCGCCAGGGCCTGGCGGACCACCTGCGCCTCTGCTTCGGCGTGGAGGCGGACATCCAGGACGGCGGCGGCGTCACGTGGTCGTCCGAGCCGGACTCCGCGCTGCCGCCCGCCCCGACGGGCGAACTCCTCGTCCGGGTCCGGTCGGACCGCGCCCTGGACGAGGCCCGCGTCCTGGCGGTGGTCCGCGCCTCCTGCCCGGCGCACCTGACCTGCCGGGTCGAGATCACAGGGAGCCCCTCATGACCCGCCCATGCCCGACCTGCGGCGCCGCGAACGCGGAGGACGAGGACTTCTGCGGAAGCTGCGGTACGTATCTGGGCTGGTCGACGCGGGCCCGGCCCGGGAGGCCGCGCCCGGCCCCGGCGGCGCCGGAC
>NZ_JAAGNI010000290.1 GCF_010550605.1 Streptomyces sp. SID9727 | reverse complement strand
GCGCCCGGCGCAGCACCTGGCGCCGCACGTAGGCGTACGCGGGGTCGGTGTCGCCGGTGCGGCGGGGGAGGGGGACGGCTGCCGCGCCGGCGCGGTGGGCCGCCTGGAGGGAGCGCTGGGCGAGGGCGTGGGCGGTGAACACGCGCCGGGCGCGCCTCGGCGAGGGCGGCAGCAGGAGGTAGCCGATCCGCACCAGCCGCGGGTAGTGCTCGACCAGCGCGGCCTCGGCCTGTTCCGCGTCGGCCGGGGCGACGGGCGGCGGCAGCTCTGACGGTGGGTGCACGTTCAGCTGAACGAGCGAATGGTGCGATGGTCACTCCGGGGCCCCTCCGCCCGGGCCCCGCGCGTGTCAGGCGAACCGGGCCCGCGGGCCGTCGACCGGCGCTCCGGTCATCCGGTTGGCGAAGGTGGACAGGGTGTAGACGGCGATGCCGAGGGTCACCTCCAGCGCGTTGCGCGTGGTGTAGCCGTGGGCCGTGAACGCCTCGATCGCCGCGTCGTCCACGGCCCCGTGCGCGGCGAGCACGGCCAGCGTGAACTGCCGCATGGCTTCCAGGCGTTCGTCCGGGAGCGGGGTGCCCTCACGCAGGGCGGCGACGAGGGCGGGCGCGGCGTCCAGGGCGGTGAGGATGCCGGTGTGCATCGCCACGCAGACGTGGCAGTCGTTCCGGGTGGCCATGGTCATGCTCAGGACCTCGCGCGAGAGCTCGTCCAGGGTGGTGGACTCGAAGAGCGCGTGCATCCTCAGGAAGCCGTTCAGCACCTCGGGGGAGGTGGCCATCCGCCCGGCGGCGGCCGGCAGGAAGCCCTGCTTCCCGGCGATGGCGGCCAGCCCGGAGCGGGCGGCGGCGGGGGCGGATTCGAGGGTGTGGTCGGGGAAGGCGGTCGCGGGCATGGCGGGACCTCTCGGGTAAACTCGACAACGTGATTGACGAAAACGTAAACCAGGTTGTCGAGTTTCGCAATGGCTGAGGATGCGGGCGGGCGTGGAGAAGTGCGTCCCGAGGAGATCGGCAGGGGCTTCGAGCTGCCCCTTCTGCTGTTCGCCGGCTTCCGCACGGTCATCGACGCGCTCCACCGCGAGCTGGCCGAGGAGGGGCACCCGGACATGCGGCCCGCGTACGGTTACGCCCTCCAGGCCGTCGGCATCGAGGGGGCGACCGCCAGCGAGATCGGCCGCCGCCTCGGCGTCTCCAAACAGGCCGCCGGCAAGACCGTCGACCGGCTCGAAGGCCTCGGTTACGTGGAACGCGCCGACGACCCGGCCGATGGGCGCCGCAAGCTGGTCCTGCTGACCTCGCGCGGCATCGACGTGCTCCGGCGGTCCGCCGACGGCTTCGACCGGCTGCGCGCCGAGTGGGTCCGGGTCCTCGGCGCCGAGCGGGTCCGCGCCCTGGAGGACGACCTGCGCACGATGGCCCCGGACGGCGCCTTCCGGCTCGATGTGGCGGCCTGGTTCAACGGCTGAGCCGCAGCCGCCGTCCCGCCCCTAGGGCGTGTTTCGAAAGTAGCGCCGTCCGCCCGGAGGGCGGGTCCGGCGGCGTCTGGTGCGTGCGATCGCAAGGCGGAGGGTCGCCCCGATACTGGGTGTATCGGGGTGATCCCGACAACGCGGCGAGCGTGCGTGCCAGGCGTCGCCGGACAGGCGGGACTTTCGAAACACGCCCTAGCCCCGGTCCAGATACGCCAGTACGGCCAGAACGCGGCGGTTGTCGTCGTCGGACGGCGGCAGGCCCAGCTTCCCGAAGATGTTCGAGGTGTGCTTGGCCACCGCCCGCTCCGTGATCACCATCTGCGAGGCGATCGCCGCGTTCGACCGGCCCTGGGCCATCAGCTCCATGACCTCCCGCTCGCGCGGCGTCAGTCCGCCCATCGGCTTGTCCTGCGAACGCCGGGTCAGCAGCTGCGAGATGACCTGCGGATCCATCGCCGTACCGCCCGCCGCGACCCGGCGGACCGCGTCGATGAACTGGTCCGCGTCGAACACCCGGTCCTTGAGCAGGTACCCGATCCCGCCGTCGCCGTCCGCCAGCAGCTCGCGCGCGTACAACTGCTCGACGTGCTGCGAGAGTACGAGGACGGGCAGCCCGGGCCGCGCCCGCCGGGCCGCCAGCGCGCACTGCAGGCCCTCGTCCGTGTGGGACGGCGGGAGCCGGACGTCGACGACGGCGACGTCCGGCTCCCACTCGGCGAGAGCTTTGGTGAGTTCCGGCCCGGTCTCGACGGCGGCCGCGATCTCGAAGTCGTACGCCTCCAGCATCCGCACCAGGCCGTCGCGCAGCAGGAAGAGATCTTCGGCTAGGACAACTCGCAAGGGATCTCCATGGTCACCATGGTGGGGCCGCCCGCGGGGCTGCTGACGGCCATGATGCCGTCGAATGTACCGAGCCGACGTTCGATTCCGCTCAGCCCCGAGCCCGCGCCCACCGAGGCGCCGCCCTTCCCGTTGTCCGTGACCGAGAACCTGAGCGCCCCGCCACTGTGGCGCAGGTCCACCCAGATCCGGTCGGCCCCCGAGTGCTTCGCCGCGTTGGTCAGCGCCTCGCTGACCGCGAAGTAGGCCGCCGACTCCACCGGCGCCTCCGCCCGGCCCCCCAGCTCCACGTCCACGTCGCACGGGACCGGCAGCCGCAGCGCCAGCGCCTTCACCGCGTCCCCGAGCCCGCGCTCGGCCAGCACCGGCGGATGGATGCCCCGGACCAGGTCGCGCAGCTCGGTCAGCGCCTCGGCCGAGGACTCCCGGGCCATCGCCAGGAGCCGCTTCGCCTGCGCCGGGTCCTTCTCGATCAGCGCCTCGACGGTGCCGAGGTTCATCCCCATCGCGACCAGCCGGGCCTGCGCCCCGTCGTGCAGATCGCGCTCGATGCGCCGCAGCTCGGACGCGGCCGTGTCCACCGCCTCGTGCCGGGTCTCGGTCAGCCGGTCGATGCGCAGGGCGAGTTCCTGCTCCTGGGTCGGGGCGAGCACGGACCGGGCCAGCACGAAGTGCGCCCGCAGCAGCCGCTCGCTCAGCAGCACCCCGGCCGCGAAGACCGCCACACCGAGCGCGGCGGCCATCAGCCCCGTCGCCTGGCTGTCGACCGGGACGAACGCGTACCAGTACCGGTCGTCCGTGAAGACCCGCCACAGCCCCGCCGCCAGGACGAGACCCTCCACCGGGTAGACCATCAGCACTGCGGCCAGGATCGCCACCGTGTAGCCGGCCGACATGTCGACCAGCATCCACCGTATGTCCCGCCAGGTCGCCGGGTCCTTCAGCATCAGCGTGGTCCGCTCCACCTGACCGGTGAACCCGCTCCGCAGATCCTTCGGGAACGGCCGGTACGGGACCGGGATGCGCACGTCCGACCAGGTGATCGCGAGCAGCCTGCGCTGGTTGGCGTGCTTGCGGACCGCCTCCAGGATGTACGGCGTGGTCACCAGGCCGATGCCCAGCGGGATCATGGCCATGGAGACCAGCGCCAGCGAGAACAGCGTGCACGAGCCCGCGAGGGCGGCGAACGACACCAGCAGCCCGCGCCACGCTGCCAGCAGCGCCGACCCGATCCGTCCCCGTTTCGCGTCCATCCCGGTCCCTCTTCCCCTCGCCGGGCCCTTGTGCCGGCCCCGTGTCGCACACAGTCTGACCCGGCACACCCGGTGCGGGGCAGCCGGTTCCCCACCCGGTGGGGGTGTACCCAGCACCACCCCCCGTTCCTCGCCCTGTGTGCCGCGTCACCGGGGGTGTCACCGGCTGGGGCGCCCGGCCCGGCGTTCCTAGATTCGAGGGGCATCGTCGGACTTCCACCCACAGGGGGGCGAACCCGCCATGAGGCGTAACCTCGCGGCACGTATCGGTGTGTGGAGCGCACACCACCGCAAGACGGCCGTACTCGGCTGGCTGCTCTTCGTCGTACTCGCCGCGGGCGTCGGCGGCGCCTCGGGCATGGTCGAGATGACCGACGCCGAGAACGGCGCGGGCGACTCGGCCCGCGCCGAGCAGATCCTCTCCGACGCGGGTCTCAGCCACCGGGCCGGCGAACTCGTCATGGTGTCCTCCGCCGAGCCGGACGGCTGGCGCACCGCCGCCCGCGAGCTGACCACCGCCATCCGGGACACCGGCGAGGTCACCGGCCTCGCGGACCCGGTCGCGTCCGGGGACCGCAAGGACGCGCTGATCACCTTCGAGATGAAGGGCGACCCGGACACGGCCCCCGACCGGGTGCAGCCCGTGCTGGACGCGGTCACCGGGGTCGAGGAGGGGCACCCCGGCGTCACCGTGAGCCAGTTCGGGGACGCCAGCGCCGGCAAGTGGCTCGGCGACCTGCTCACCGACGACTTCATGAAGGCCGAGTTCACCGCCGTACCGCTGGCCCTCGGCATCCTGCTGGTCGCCTTCGGCGCCGTCGTCGCCGCCCTGCTGCCCGTCGGACTCGCGCTCACCGCGTGCATGGCCGCCTTCGGACTGCTCTCGCTCGCCAGCCACCAGCTGCACCTGTTCCAGACCACGTACTCCGTGATGTTCCTGATGGGCTTCGCCGTCGGCGTCGACTACTGCCTGTTCTACCTGCGCCGCGAACGCGACGAGCGGGCCGCCGGGCGCGACGCCGAGACCGCCCTGCGCATCGCCGCCGCCACCAGCGGCCGGGCCGTCCTGGTCTCCGGGATCACCGTCATGGTCGCCATGGCCGGCATGTTCCTGTCCGGGCTGATGCTCTTCAAGGGCTTCGCCCTGGCCACGATCACCGTCGTGTGCATCGCCATGCTCGGGTCCGTCACCGTGCTGCCCGCGCTGCTGTCCTGGCTCGGCGACCGCGTCGAGGCCGGGCGGGTGCCGCTGCTGAACCGGCGCGGCAAGCGGGGGAAGGGGGAGAGCGGGCGCATCGCCGGAAGGGTGCTCCGCCCCGTTCTCGACCGCCCGAAGTTCTTCGCCGCCGCCTCCGTCGCCGTCCTGCTGGTGCTCGCCGCGCCCGCGATCGGCATGAAGACCGAATCCCTGGGCCTGGAGAAGCAGTTCGGCTCGGACTCCACGCTGTCCGTCGCCTACCGCCACATCAGCGAGACCTTCCCCGGCGGCCCCGCCCCGGCCCAGGTCGTCGTGGAGGCCGACGACATCACCGCCCCGGCCGTACGCGAGGCCCTCGCCGGCTTCGACCACGTCACCGTGCACCGGGCGGAGAACGTCGCCGAGTTCGAGGTCCCGCTGCCCGGCGGCGAGAAGGACCTCACCGCCCTGCGCGAGAACCGGCTGCCCGCCGCCTTCGACTCCACCGGCGCCCGCGCCCACGTCACCGGCGAGATGGCCGGGTCCGTCGACTTCAACGACCAGCTGAAGCGCGGTATCGCCCCCGTCTTCCTCTTCATCGCCGCCGTGACGTTCCTGCTGATGCTGTTCTGCTTCCGCTCGTACGTGATCGCCGTGACGTCCATCGTCCTCAACCTGCTCTCCGTGGCCGCCGCGTACGGGGTGATGACGGCGGTCTTCCAGCACGGCTGGGGCGCCGGGCTCATCGGCTCGGAGGGCGTCGGCGCGGTCGAGTCCTGGATGCCGCTGTTCGTCCTCGTCGTCCTCTTCGGCCTCTCGATGGACTACCACGTCTTCGTGGTCTCCCGGATCCGCGAGGCCCGCGGCCGGGGGATCGGCAACCGGGCCGCGATTGACGAGGGCATCCGCCGCACGGCCGGCGCGGTGACCGGGGCGGCCGTGATCATGGTGGCGGTCTTCTCGGTCTTCGCCACCCTGTCCATGCAGGACATGCAGCAGATGGGCGTCGGCCTCGCGGTCGCGGTCCTGCTGGACGCCACGCTCGTACGGATGGTGCTCCTGCCCTCCGCGATGGCGCTGCTCGGCGAGCGCAACTGGCGCACCCCGCGCGGCCTCGGCCGGCTGCCCGGCCTGGACCACGGCGAGCCTGCGGAGGGCCCGGCCCCGGCCTCGGCCCCTGTCGGGTCGGGTCTGCGCTGAGCAGGGCGTACGAGGGCGGGCCCCGGTTCCGGTAGCGCGTACCGGAACCGGGGCCCGCCCTGTCGGCCTGCCCGTCAGGGCGTGTACTTGTACCCGACCCGGCGCACGGTCTGGATCGAGCGGCGGTGCTCGGCGCCCAGTTTGCGGCGCAGCCGGGCGATGTGGACGTCGACGGTGCGGCCGTCGCCCACGTGCCCGTAACCCCATACCGTGGTCACCAACTGGTCGCGGGTGTGGACGCGGTGGGGATGGGCCACCAGGTGGGCCAGGAGCTCGAATTCCAGGTAGGTGAGGTCCAGCGTCCGCCCGTTCACCGAGGCGGAGCGCTGTACGGAGTCGATGGCCACCGGGCCCGCCGCCCCCGGCTCGGCCTTCGCCGGCTCCGCCACCGCGTACTGCGCGGCGGCGGCGGCGAAGGCCGGCTGCTGGTCGGCGGGCACGAGCACCAGGTAGCCGACCATCGGCGGGTGGCCCGGCAGGCTGGGCAGGGTGTGCTGGGGGGCGGGCAGCCAGGTAGCGCCCGGCGTCAGGAGCGCCGAGACGTCGGCCGGCCGGACGACCTCGTCGGGGGCGACGGCACGCAGCCGGTGCCGGTCGGGGGAGGAGGGGCGGACCGAGGAGGTCGCAGCGACAGCGGAGAAGGTACGGGTGTTCGCCATGAGGGTCAGCTCTTTCGCGCGAAGGAGTCGTCGGTGGACGGACTTGCCGCGTGCGCGCGGACCGGAGGCCGGGTGAGGGCTCAGAGGGCCGGCGCGCTCAGCGCGCGGCAACACACCCGGTCGAAGTCGTGGTGCTGACGGGACGGCCAGAACGGCTCGAGGTCGCTGCGACCGGTCGAGGTGTGCGGGAAGCTGGCCATGGCCCCATTGAAGCAGAGAACGCGTGGCGGCGCCCCCTTCGCGCGACGAGGTGAGCAAGGCGACAGCCCTCCTGTCCCACCAGCCCCTAACCCACCAGCCGCTTGCGCCAGTCGAGGTCCGTCAGCTCGATCGCCTTGTCCGGCGAGCCGTCCCACATCACCGTCAGCCCGGCCTCGCCCAGCGCGGCCACCACCTCGCGGCCCACCGCGGCGGTCGTCTCCGCGGAGTCGTCGAACCCGCCGTAGTACAGCGCGAGACCGTGCCCGGCCGCCGCGCTCTCCGTGCCCTGGCCGTGGAAGAAGACGAAGCCCCGGGCATCCTCGCGCCCGGCCGCCCCTATCTCGCTCATCCCGCACGAGCGGCAGCAGGTGAAGTCCTCCCGGGCCGTGATGCCGCCCCGGTCCAGCCGGGCGAACGCCCGCTCCAGCCGGTCCGGGTCCGTCACCTCGTCCGCCCAGCCCCGCTGCTCCTCGACCCGCTCCAGCCAGAGCCGTTCCACCAACTTCCCTGCCTGGGCCCGGGAGACCGGCCGCACCCCGTCCTTCACGAGGTAGCCCTCGGCCGTCTCGGTGAGCGTCCGCACGGTCCCGTAACCGCCGCGCAGCAGCTCCCGGACGCGGGGCTCCAGCCGCTTCCGGACCTCCTCCGCGAGCTCCGGCACGGGCTCCGGCTCCGGTATCCCGGCGCTCTCCCACGCGGTCCCCGCGTCCCAGCCGGGCTCCTCGCGGGCCCAGCGCGTCATCAGCGCGACGACCCGCTCGGGGTCTCCGACGACGGTACGGACATGGCTCGTCGCCGTGCCCGTACGGTGCTCCACCTCGTAGTCCCCGCCCGTCTCGTGCCACACCTGGATGAAGGTGCCGGGGATGTCCGGTATCCGCTGGACGACCAGGAAGTTGTCCCCGCGCCCGCCGATGCGGTCCACGAGGCCCCCGAGCTTCTCGGCGGAAACACGGGTGTGGGTCTGCTGGTTCTCGGTCTCGACCTTGACGCTGAGCATGCGATCAGCCTGGCACACGCCACCGACAACGAAGGGCGCCCACCGTTCGTGCGGTGGGCGCCCTTCGCGTACGGGGCCGATCAGACCTGGCCGGCCTTCTCCAGGGCCGTGCAGCAGGTGTCCACGATCAGCCGCGTGACGACGTACGGGTCGACGTTGGCGTTCGGACGGCGGTCCTCGATGTAGCCCTTGCCGTCCTGCTCGACCTGCCACGGGATGCGCACCGAAGCACCGCGGTCGGACACGCCGTAGCTGTACTCGTTCCACGGGGCGGTCTCGTGCAGACCGGTCAGCCGGTCGTCGATGCCCGCGCCGTAGTTCTTGACGTGGTCCATCGGCTTCGAGCCCTCGCCCAGCGACTCGCAGGCCGTGATGATCGCGTCGTAGCCCTCGCGCATCGCCTTCGTCGAGAAGTTGGTGTGCGCGCCCGCGCCGTTCCAGTCGCCCTTGACCGGCTTCGGGTCGAGGGTCGCGGAGACGTCGAAGTCCTCGGCGGTGCGGTAGAGCAGCCAGCGGGCGATCCACAGCTGGTCCGAGACCTCCAGCGGGGACAGCGGGCCCACCTGGAACTCCCACTGGCCCGGCATGACCTCGGCGTTGATGCCGGAGATGCCCAGACCCGCCTTCAGGCAGTTGTCGAGGTGCTTCTCGACGATCTCCCGGCCGAAGATCTCGTCCGAGCCGACGCCGCAGTAGTAGCCGCCCTGCGCGGCCGGGAAGCCGCCCTCGGGGAAGCCGAGCGGCCGGTGGCCGTCGAAGAAGGTGTACTCCTGCTCGATGCCGAAGATCGCCTCCTGCCCGGCGAACTGCTCGGCGACCGGGCGCAGCAGAGCCCGCGTGTTGGAGGCGTGCGGGGTCATGTCGATGTCGAAGACCTCGCACAGGACCAGGATGTCGTCGCCGCCGCGGATCGGGTCCGGGCAGCTGAAGACCGGCTTCAGCACCCGGTCCGAGGCGTGGCCCTCCGCCTGGTTGGTGCTCGACCCGTCGAAGCCCCAGATTGGCAGCGCGGCCACGTCGGACGACGCGCTGCCGGACATGATCTTCGTCTTGGAGCGGAGCTTGGCGGTCGGCTCGGTGCCGTCGATCCAGATGTACTCAGCCTTGTACGTCACGGAAGCCATCCTTTGCGGGTGCTGCGGTCTATGCGCCGCAGCTTCGCAAGGCGCGATTTCCCGGCCGTTGCCCTCGTGTGAACCCCGTGTTACCGAGGTTTCCCCCGGCGCCCGCCGGACGCCGCGCTCATCCCTCGATGAACTGGTAGTCGCTGACGATGCGGCCGTCGGCGCCGAGCACGAGGATCTCCAGCCCGACACCGGCCGCCTCGCCCCCGTCCCGGGGCGCCATCTCCCAGTGGAACTTGACGAGGTCGTGGAGCCGGCCGGCGTCGCCGCGCGACCGGAAGACGAAGGTGCCGGGCGCGACGAACTCCTCGTGGGCGCGCGTCACCCGGAAGTCCAGCGCCTCGTGCCCGCGCGCCTCCAGCAGGAGACGGTCGAAGCCCAGCCCTTCGGCGGCCTCCCGGATCTCCTTCGGAGGCTGCAGTACGTGGACCGCGTCGGCGGACCACAGCGCGCGGACAGCGGCGCGGCGGCGCTCCGCGTCGGGCTCGTTCCACACGGCGACGTAGCGGTCGGTGAGCTCGTGGATGTCGATGGCGGTCATGGGTGGTCCCCTCGGTTCGTGGCCGGAGTGCGGCAACGACCCTGCTGCCGCGGGCGTGCGGGCGGCAATTCCCCGGAGGGAATCGCGGATCAGCAGACGATCGGGATACACAAGGGGGGTGATCAGTGATCCGACCGGAGGCGGTCTCGCGACCGCGTTGCGCGAGTGGCGCACCCGACGGCGCGTCAGCCAGCTGGAACTGGCCACCCGCGCCGGAACCACGCAGCGGCACGTCAGCTTCATCGAGAGCGGGCGCTCGGCCCCCGGGCGATCGATGATCATCCGGCTCGCCGAATCCCTGGAGGTGCCGATCCGCGAGCGCAACGACCTGCTCCTCACGGCCGGTTTCGCACCGGTCTACCCGCAGACCCGCCTGGACGACCCCCGGCTCGAACCGATCCGCACCGCCCTCGCACGCATCCTGGACGGCCACCTGCCCTACCCGGCGGTCGTCGTGGACCGGCACGGCGACCTCGCCCTGGCCAACGCCGCCTTCCACACCCTCACCGCAGGCGTGGCCCCGCACCTGCTCGAACCGCCGGTCAGCGTCCCCCGGGTCCTGCTGCACCCGCAGGGCCTCGCGCCCCGCGTCGTCAACCTCGACGCGTGGGCGTGGCACATCATCGACCGCGTCCACGCCGAGAGCGTGCGCAACCCGGACGACCGGCTCCGCGACCTGGCCGCCGAGCTCACCGGCCTCGCCCCGCCCCGCCCGCGCGACTCCCCGGACCACCTCGGCTTCGCCGTGCCCCTGCGCCTGAGGCACCCCGACCCGGCCGACGACCGGGAGCTGACGCTCATCACCACGCTCACCCACTTCGGCACCGCCACCGACGTCACCGTCGCGGAACTGCGCCTTGAGGCATTCCTGCCGGCCGACCGGGAGACCGGCGCCCTGCTGGCCGCACTCCACCGCACCCGGAGCCACCGGTCCCCGGGAACCGGTCCTTCAGGCGCTGCGGCACCGGAGGCGCCACCCGGCACACTGGACCCATGACGACACCCGAGACCCCCCTGCGCATCGGCCTGGCCGGCACCGGACCCTGGGCCCGCAACACCCACGCCCCCGCCCTCGCCGCACACCCCGGCGTCGTGCTCAGCGGTGTGTGGGGCCGCCGGGCCGAGGCCGCCGGGGAGCTGGCCGCCGCGCACGGCGCGCCGGCGTACTCCGGTGACGCGGGGCTCGACGAGCTCTTCGCCGGCAGCGACGCCGTCGCCTT
>NZ_JAAGNI010000275.1 GCF_010550605.1 Streptomyces sp. SID9727 | reverse complement strand
CGCACTCCGGCGCGTCCTCCGCGCGCGCCGCGACCGCGCCGGGCGCCGACGGGCGGGCGGACGGGGCCTGGAACTGGGCGATGACCCTGCTCCCCGAGCCCCGCCAGGTCTCCGCCCGGGTGCACAGCCAGCGCGCCGTGCCACCGTCCTCGGGCAGCGCCTGCCGGGCGTAGGCCCAGGAGTTGACCGACCGCACCCCGTGCGACCGGACCTCCCGCAGCAGACACGCGGTCCGCGCCCAGCTCTCCCGCTCGGCCCGCCCCGAGACGTCGTGCGGGCTCCCCGGGGCGCCCGAGGTCAGCCGGGCCGGGGCCAGTTCGCCCAGGTCCGTGACCAGCCGCACCGATGCGTCCCCGGTCAGCTCGACGGCCTCCCAGGAGCGGC
>NZ_JAAGNI010000259.1 GCF_010550605.1 Streptomyces sp. SID9727 | reverse complement strand
CGGCGGCGGGCGCCGGGGCCGCGGGGCGGCTGCCGGGGGCGCCGAGCCGTGCGCGGGCGGCGAAGATCCAGTTCTCGGCGCGGGTGATCAGCGGCTCCACCCAGGGCAGGCCGAGCAGGATCAGCAGGCCCGCCGCCCAGCCGAGGAGCACGTCGCTCAGCCAGTGCGTGCCGAGGTAGACCGTCGTCAGGCCGACGCCGAGCGAGACGATGGCGGACATGGCCGACAGATAGCGCCTGGCCCTCGGAGTGGCGGCCAGATAGGCGAGGATTCCCCAGGTCACGACGGCGTTGGCGGTGTGGCCGGAGGGAAATATATCGCCGCCGGCGAAGAGCTCGGCCGATCCGATCCTGGTCGCGTAGTGCGGGCCCAGCCGGCCGAGGCCGATCTTGACCGCGCCCACCGTCAGGTTGAGCAGCAGCAGCGAGGCGCCGAGCGTCAGCAGCGGACGCAGGGTGTGCTGCCGCCAGGAGCGCCAGCCGAGCCAGCAGGCGACCATGACCGCGGTGGGCCCGCGCTGGCCGAGGACCACGTAGTAGTCGAGGGCGGCGTGGATTTCGGGCCACTGCTGGTAGGGCCGGAAGAGCATGACCTTCCAGTCCAGGGCCACCAGCCAGGAGGACATGAGCACGGCAATGACGATGGCCAGATAGAACGCCAACGTCCCGCCGAAGAGAGCGATGCGGTGACGGCTCATCCGCGGTGTCTCTATCTTCGGCGGTTCCGGCTCCCGGTCCAGCCGGGCGAAGATGTCGGTACGCACCCAATCGACGTTACAGGGAGTGAGTGGGCGCGCCTGTCGATCCGGGCCCTTTGTGATGACGATGTGATGTGGAGTATGTCTCAGCCGTCGGGTTTCTCCAGGGAGTCTGAATAACTCTCCTATTCTTTTCGGCCCGTTATGCGATACCTGTTCGACAGGCAATTCGATGGAGCTTGCGAAGAATTCTGGAGATCTCGAAGTGTGTTTGTCCGCGGTGCGGCGGAGCGGAACGGAGGGTGTCACTCCGGTTACCGTACGGCTTCGGGCGGGAGGTCGTGCGGGGGCCCCGGGGCGTACGCGCAGTGGCGTACGCCACACTCCGGCGGGTCGGGCGGTATGAGATGGGCCACGTGTGGCCCCGCCGAACTCGCGTACGCTGACGGATCACTCGCCCGTCGACGCCGGGCCCGGACACCGCGTCCCGAGGGCCTGCCGAGAGCGAGGGGACCATCTGGGAGGTAGATGCATGTCCGGGACACCCACCGCCCGAATCCGCCTGCGCGCAGCCGCCGACGGTGCCAACCGCTGGGTCGTCCTGGTCGTCCTCTGCCTCAGTCTGCTGCTCGTCGCGCTCGACGCGACGGTGCTGCACGTCGCCGTCCCCGCCGTCACCGAGGACCTGCGGCCCAGCGCCGCCGGACTGCTGTGGATCGTGGACGCCTACCCGCTCGTCTGCGCCTCGCTGCTCATCCTCTTCGGCACCCTCGGCGACCGGGTCGGACGCCGGCGCGTCCTGCTGCTCGGTTACGCCCTCTTCGGCGTCGCCTCGGCCGTCGCCGCCCTGGCCGACAGCGCGGCCGTGCTCATCGCGGCGCGGGCCCTGCTCGGCGTCGGCGGGGCGATGATCATGCCCGCCACCCTCTCGATCCTGCGCCAGGTCTTCCCCGACCGGCGCGAACGGGCCGTGGCGATCGGCGTCTGGTCCGCCGTGGCCGCCGTCGGCGCCGCCACCGGGCCCGTCATCGGCGGCTTCCTCGTCGAGCACTTCTGGTGGGGTTCGGTCTTCCTGATCAACATCCCGCTGATGGCCCTGGTCCTCCCGGTCGGCCGGCTGCTGCTCCCCGAGTCCCGGGGCAACGACGACGGGCCCTGGGACGTGCTCGGCGCGCTGATGGCCGCCGCCGGGGTGCTCGGCGTGGTCCTCGGCGTGAAGCGGGCCGGTACCGGCGAGGGCCTGGCCGACTTCGCGACCCTGGTGCCGCTGCTGCTCGGGGCCGCGCTGCTCATCGCCTTCGTGCGCCGCCAGAAACGGCGCACCCACCCGCTGATCGACATCGGCATGTTCGCCCGGCCCGCCTTCTCGACCGCCGTCGGCTGCATCGTCCTGGCCATGCTCGCCCTGGTCGGCCTGGAACTCGTCGCCGTCCAGTACCTCCAGCTCGTCCTGGGCCTCAGTCCCCTGGAGACCGGCCTCAGGCTGCTGCCGCTCACCTTCGCCGCGATGGCCGCGGGCGCCACCGGCTCCCACACGCTGCGCCGGGTCGGGCCGCGCCGGATGGTCGGCTGGGGCTTCGTCGTGACGGCCGCGGCGGTGCTGACGCTGACCGTGATGGGCCGCGACGACCGGCCCGTCCTGCTGGCGGCCGCCTTCGTCGCCCTCGGCTTCGGCCTCCAGTCCACGCTGTTCGGCGCCTACGAGTCGATGCTCAACGAGGCCCCCGCCGACCGGGCGGGCGGGGCGGCCGCGATCGGGGAGACCTCCTACCAGCTGGGTGCCGGGATGGGGATAGCGCTGCTCGGCAGCGTGATGAACGCCGCCTACACGCCCGGCCTCGCGGGGCTGCGCGCCGACGGCGTCCCCGCGTCCGCGGCGGCCGGGGCGGCCCGCTCGCTCGGCGAGGCATACGAGGAGGCCGCCGACCTGGGCGGGCCGCTCGGCGCCGTCCTGCGCACCACGGCCAGGGACGCCTTCATCGACGGGCTGCACG
>NZ_JAAGNI010000218.1 GCF_010550605.1 Streptomyces sp. SID9727 | reverse complement strand
GAGGCGTTGTCGCCGGAGTTGCGGGATGCGTTTGTGCGGGAGCTGAACGTTCCGTTGCACAACTTGTACGGTCCTACCGAGGCTTCGATTGATGTCACGGCGTGGGAGTGCCGGCCGGGGACGGCGACTGTGCCGATCGGTGGGCCGGTGGCGAATACGCGGGTGTATGTGCTGGATGCGGCGTTGCGTCCGGTGCCGGTGGGTGTGGCGGGTGAGCTGTATCTGGCCGGTGTGCAGTTGGCCCGGGGGTATCTGAACCGTCCGGGGCTGACGGCGGAGCGTTTCGTGGCGTGTCCGTTCGGGTCCTCGGGTGAGCGGATGTATCGCACGGGTGACTTGGCGCGGTGGGCTGCGGACGGCACGGTCGAGTACCTGGGCCGTACGGACGACCAGGTGAAGGTACGCGGATACCGCATCGAATTGGGCGAGATCGAGGCGGCCCTGCTGGGGCAGCCCGGTATTGCCCAGGCGGCGGTGCTGGTGCGCGAGGACGTCCCCGGCGACAAGCGCATCGTTGCCTATGTGGTGGCCGCGGCGGGCGCGACCGTCGAGACGCCGGACGTCAAGAGCGGTGTGGCGGCCGTACTGCCGGAGTACATGGTGCCTTCGGCCATCGTGCTCCTGGACGGTCTGCCGCTGACGGTCAACGGGAAGCTGGACCGGCGTGCCCTGCCGGCCCCTGACCGCACCGCCGAGCTGACGGCGTCCTATCGCGCTCCGCGCACTCCGGACGAACAGCTGGTCTGCGAGGTCTTCGCCGAGGTCCTCGGCCTGGACCGGGTCGGGATCGACGACAACTTCTTCGAGCTCGGCGGGCACTCGCTCCTCGCGGTCACCCTCGTGGAACGCCTGCGGGCGCGGGACGTCTCGGTGTCGGTACGTGCGCTGTTCCAGGCGCCGACTCCGGCCGCGCTCGCCTCGGCCGCCGGCGACACAGGCCGCTCGTTCGTCGTGCCGGCGAACGGCATTCCGGCGGACGCGACAGTGCTGACGCCGGAGATGGTGACGCTCGCCGAGGTCACCGATGCCGACCTCGAACGGATCGTGGAGATGGTCCCGGGTGGCGCGGCGAACATCGCGGACGTCTATCCGCTCGCACCCTTGCAGGAAGGCATCTTCTTCCACCACCTGCTCGACGCCGACGAGGGCCGTGACGTCTACATCGTGCCGGTGGTGCTGGGCTTCGACTCCCGGCAGCGGGTCGACGACTTCATCAGTGCGCTCCAGCACGTCGTCGACCGCCACGACACCCTGCGCACCGCAGTGCTGTGGGAAGGTCTCTCACAGCCGCTCCAAGCAGTCTTGCGGGAGGCGCCGTTGTGCGTCCAGGAGTGCAAGTTGGACGGAGGCTCCGAAGACGATTCCGTTACCGACTCCGTCAGCTTGCTGCTGGAGGCGTGTCCGGCGTCGATGGACATCCGTCGCGCGCCGATGATGCGTCTCACCCTCGCGAAGGACCCCGGGCAGGACCGCTGGTTGGTGGCACTGCAGAGCCACCATCTGATTCGTGACCACCAGGCGTTGGAGATCCTGCTGGAGGAGGTGCGTGCGCATCTGGAGCAGGAAGGAGCCCGGCTGCCGGATCCTGCGCCCTACCGCGACTTCGTCGCACACGCACGCCTGGCGGTCTCGGTCGAGCAGCACCAGGCCTACTTCGCCCGCGAGCTGGGCGAGGTCGAGGAGCCGACCGCGCCTTACGGGGTGCTCGACACCCACGGTGACGGCAGCGGTACCGGCGAGGCCGTGGTGGAGTTGGCGGCGGAGGCCGCCGAGCGCCTCCGGGTGCAGGCGCGGCGTCACGGGGTGAGCGCGGCGGCGTTCTTCCACTTGGCGTGGGCGCGGGTCGCCGCTGCGACCACCGGCCAGACCCACCCGGTCTTCGGCACCGTCCTCCTCGGACGCATGGACGCCGGCGACGCGTCGAACCGGACCCCGGGCCTCTACATCAACACCCTCCCCATCCGCATCGACGCGACACAGACCCTCGCCGACGGCCTGAGCTCCGTGCAGGTGCAACTGTCCGAACTCCTGGCGCATGAGCACGCACCGCTCACCCTCGCGCAGCAGGCCACCAGCCTCCCCGCCCAGAGCCCGCTGTTCACCTCACTCCTCAACTACCGACACAGCCAGCCGGGTTCGGAAGCCAAGCGAGGGAATCTGCCGGAGACCGGGGTCGCGGGGATCGACATCCTCTACGCCTCCGAGCGCAACAACTACCCGCTGACGGCCTCGGTCGACGACACGGGCGTCGGCTTCCGGCTCGTCGTCCATGCGACAGCGCCGATGGATTCGCAGACGGTGTGCGGTCTGCTGACCACGGTGGTGGAGAACCTGGTCAGCGTGCTGGAGGAGTCCCCGGACACCCGGCTGGATCGCATTCCAGTCCTGGACGGCGGCCAGCACGAGCAGCTGCTGACGGTCTGGAACGACACGGCGTCCGACATGCCGCCCGCGACTCTGCCGGAGTTGTTCGAGGCGCAGGCCGCCCGTACCCCGGACGCGGTCGCCCTCGTACGGACCCGCAGCATGGACGCGAATCCCGCGAGCGGCGCGGCCACGGGCGGTGATGCGGACCAGGAGACGGTGACCTACGCCGAACTCGACGCGCGCGCCGACCGGCTGGCCGAAATCCTGGCCGGCCACGGAGTGGGGCCGGAGACGCTCGTCGCAGTGTGCATGCAGCGCTCCACCGAACTCGTCACCACGTTCCTCGGGATAGCGAAGGCCGGCGGGGTGTTCGTACCGCTGGACCTGCGCTCGCCGGCCTCCCGTACCGCAGCCGTTCTCTCGGACGCCGGGGCGCACCTGCTGCTGGCCGACTCCGGTCTGCGCGAGCACCCCATCGTGCGTGCGGCAGAGGAGCAGCACACCCAGGTCGTCTTCATCGACGCCCACACCTTCACGAAGCCCGGAACCGCCCGTCCGGCAGCCACCGAGCCCGGAGGCGACGAGCCCGAGGGCATCCGCCGAGCGCGGCGCGTCCTGCCCGGTCAGGCCGCCTACATCATGTACACCTCCGGCTCCACCGGCACCCCCAAGGGCATCGTCACCACCCACGCCGACGTCACCGCCCTCCTGCGGGATTCCCGCTGGAACGTCGGCCCGGCCGACCGGGTCCTCTTCCACGCCCCCCACGCCTTCGACGCGTCCACCTACGAGCTGTGGGTCCCCCTCGTGCACGGCGGCAGTGTCTCCGTCGCCCCCGAGGTCAAGCTCGACGCCACCGCTCTGCACCACCTGATCGTCGACACCCGCGTCACCCACATCCACGTCACCGCCGGGCTGTTCCGCGTCATCAGCGAGGAACACCCCGAGATCTTCACCGACGTGACGGAGGTCCTCACCGGCGGCGACGTCGTCCCGCCCACAGCGGTCACCCGGCTGCTCGCCACCCTTCCGCACCTGACGGTCCGTCACTTGTACGGCCCGACCGAGACCACCCTCTGTGCCACCCAGCACCCGATCACCGCCGAGGCCGACGCCGGTCACACACTCCCCATCGGAAGTCCCATGGACGACACGGGTGTGTATGTGCTGGACGCCGTGCTCCGGCCGGTGCCGGTGGGCGTGCCCGGTGAGCTGTACATCGCCGGCACCGGCTTGGCGCGCGGCTATCTGAATCGCCCGGGGCTGACGGCGGAACGCTTCGTGGCCTGCCCCTACGGGACCGCGGGCGAGCGCATGTACCGCACCGGCGACCTGGCGCGGTGGCGCGCGGACGGCACGCTGGACTACCTGGGCCGCACCGACGATCAGGTGAAGGTACGAGGGTTCCGCATCGAACTGGGCGAGATCGACGCCGCACTGCTCGGCCGGCCCGGCGTGGCCCAGGCCGCGACGATCGTCCGCGAGGACGTCCCCGGGGACAAGCGGCTCACCGCCTACCTCGTACCCACCGCGGGCACGGCGACGGTGGACACCGCCGCGATCCGCGCCGACCTGATGGCGACGCTGCCCGACTACATGGTCCCGTCCGCGATCCTCGTACTGGACACGCTTCCGCTGACGGTCAACGGCAAGCTGGACCGCCGTGCCCTGCCCGCTCCGGACCGCACCTCCGAGTTGGCGGCGTCCTACCGCGCCCCGCGCACCCCCGAAGAGCAGCTCCTGTGTGAGGCGTTCGCCGACGTACTGGGCCTGCCGCAGGTCGGCATCGACGACAACTTCTTCGACCTCGGCGGGCACTCGCTGCTCGCCACCCGGCTGGTCAGCCGCGTCCGTTCGACCCTCCAGGTCGAACTGCCCCTGAGGGTCGTCTTCGAAAGCCCGAGCGTGGCCGCCCTGGCCCCCCGGCTCTCCAAGGCGGACCGGGCCGCGCTCCCGCTGGTGGCCACCGTCCGCCCGGACCTGGTGCCGCTCTCCTTCGAGCAGCGCCGGATGTGGTTCCTCAGTGAGCTGGAGGCGACCAACGCCTCGTACAACATCCCTCTGGCCCTCCGCCTCGAAGGCCCACTCGACCGCTCCGCGCTCCAGAGCGCCCTGCGGGACGTGGTGGAGCGGCACGAAGTCCTGCGGACGGTGTTCCCGGCCCCGGAGGGAGAGCCGCACCAGCGCGTCCTCGCCCCGGGCGAGTACCGCTGCGATCTGACCGTGACCGATCTGACCGTGACCGGGGCGACGGAGGCCGGGACACCCCAGGCGAACGTCGCCACCGCACTGGCCGAGGCTGCTTCGCGTCCCTTCGACCTGGGTGCCGAGATCCCGATCCGGGCCACCCTCTTCGAGGTCGGCCCCGACGAGCACGTCCTGCTGGTGATGCTCCATCACATCGCTGGCGACGGATGGTCGATGCGGCCACTGGCCCAAGACCTCTCCACCGCCTACGCGGCGCGCGCTCTCGGCCGCGCACCCGGCTGGTCCGCCCTTCCGGTCCAGTACGGCGACTACACGATGTGGCAGCGCGAACTGCTCGGCGCGGACGACGACCCCACCAGCGTGGTGGCACAGCAACTCGCCTACTGGAAGAAGACCCTCGACGGCGCTCCCCAACAGCTCGACCTGCTCACGGACCGGCCCCGCCCCACCACCCTGACGCACCGCGGCGGTGTCGTGGAGCTGACCGTTCCGGCCGAACTGCACGAGGCCCTGGCCCGGCTCGCGCGGGCCGAGGGAGTGACCATGTTCATGGTGCTCCAGACCGCGCTGGCCACCCTGCTGTCCCGGCTCGGCGCCGGCTCGGACATCGTGCTCGGTACGGCGGTCGCAGGCCGGACCGACTCCGCCATGGAAGACATGGTGGGCTTCTTCGTGAACACCGTGGTGCTGCGTACGGACCTCTCCGGCTCGCCCACCCTGTCCGGCCTCCTGCACCGGGTGCGTGAGACGGGTCTAGAAGCGTTCGCACACCAGGACGTCCCCTTCGAGCGGCTCGTCGAGAGCCTGGCTCCAGCGCGCTCGCTGAACCACCATCCCTTGTTCCAGGTGATGTTGGTCCTCCAGAACAACGAAGGTGCCGACCTGGGCCTGCCGGGCCTCAGCGTCAACGCCATGCCGGTCACTGACCGGCCGGCCAAGTTCGACCTCGACTTCACCTTCGAGGAGCGCTTCACGACCGACCGCCGTCCCGCCGGTCTGCTGGGGCACATCGTCTACGCGCGCGACCTCTTCGACCAGCACACCGTCGAGGAGTTCGGCTCCATGCTGCACCGTGTGCTCGCGGCCATGGCTGCCGACCCCCGCCAATCCGCCGACCAAGTCGATGTGTTGGGTGAGCGGGAGCGGGAGTTGGTGTTGTGCACGTGGAATGACACGGCGCGTGAGGTGCCGGGTGTGTCGTTGCCGGGGTTGTTCGAGGCGCAGGTGGTGCGGACGCCGGATGCGGTGGCGGTGGGTGATGCGCGGGAGAGTGTGTCGTATGCGGAGTTGAACGCGCGGGCGAACCGGTTGGCGCATGTGCTGGTGGGTGCGGGTGTGGGTCCGGAGGATCTGGTCGCGGTGTGTCTGCCGCGGTCGGTGGACCTGGTGGTCTCGCTGCTGGCTGTGGGTAAGGCGGGTGCCGCGTATCTGCCGTTGGATCCGGATTATCCGGTGGAGCGGTTGGCGGCGACGGTGGCGGACAGTGGCCCGGCCGTCTTGGTCACCCGTGGCACGACCATGAATGCCGTCCTGGAGGCGGAGGGGGATGTCCGGCGGATTGTGCTGGATGACCCGGACATGGACGGTTTGTTGTCCCGGCAGTCGGTGTCGGATCCGGTGCGGGTGGGTCATGTGCCGTCTCATCCTGCGTATGTCATTTACACCTCGGGGTCGACGGGTCGGCCGAAGGGTGTGGTGGTGACGCAGGCGGGGTTGGTGAATTACGTGGTGCGTTGTGTGGAGGCGTATCCGGAGGTTGCGGGTCTGTCGGTGTTGCATGCGTCGGTGTCGTTCGATGCGGGTGTGACGGGCTTGTACGGGGCGTTGGTGTGTGGTGGTGAGGTGGTGGTGGCTGCTTTGGACGAGGGGCTGCCGGGGGTGTTGGGGGGGCGGCGTCCTTCGTTCATGAAGGTGACGCCGAGTGCGTTGGCGGTGTTGGACTCGTTGGGTGGTGGGGTGAGTCCTTCGGGCCGTTTGATGGTGGGTGGTGAGGCGGTTCAGTCGGTGGCGGTGGCGGAGTGGCGTCGTCGTCATGCGGGTGTGGCGGTGGTGGATCATTACGGGCCGACCGAGGTGACGGTGGGTTGTACTGATTTTGTGCTGCCGGCTGATGTGGGTGGGTCGGAGGTGGTGCCGATCGGGCGTCCGATGTGGAATACGCGGGCGTATGTGCTGGATGGTGGGTTGCGTCCGGTGCCGGTGGGTGTGGCGGGTGAGTTGTATTTTGCGGGCGTGCAGTTGGCCCGGGGGTATCTGGGGCGTCCGGGGCTGACGGCGGAGCGTTTCGTGGCGTGTCCGTTCGGGTCGTCGGGTGAGCGGATGTACCGGACGGGCGATCTGGCGCGGTGGCGTGCGGACGGGACGCTGGACTATCTGGGCCGTACGGATGATCAGGTGAAGGTCCGCGGTTTCCGTATCGAGCTGGGTGAGATCGAGGCGGCGCTTCTGGGGCGGCCCGGTGTCGCGCAGGCGGTGGTGGTGGTCCGCGAGGACGTTCCGGGTGACCAGCGGCTGACCGCCTACGTGGTGGCCGCTGAAGGTGTGGCGGTGGAGGTATCGCAGGTCAGGGCCGGTGTGGGGGCGGTGCTGCCGGAGTACATGGTGCCCTCCGCGATCGTGCTCCTGGAGGCGCTGCCGCTGACCGTCAACGGGAAGCTGGACCGGCGTGCCCTGCCTGCCCCGGACCGCACCGCCGAACTGGAAGCGTCCTACCGCGCTCCGCGCACACCGGACGAGCAACTGCTGTGCGAAGCGTTCGCCGAAATTCTGGGCCTGGACCGGGTCGGGATCGACGACAACTTCTTCGACCTCGGCGGGCACTCCCTGCTCGCCACCCGGCTGGTCAGCCGCATTCGCTCGACCCTGAAGGTCGAGCTGCCCCTTCGGGCGATCTTCGAGAATCCCACGGTGGGAGGCCTTTCCTCCCACGTCACACGTCCCAAGCGAACCAGGCCTGCCCTGCGTCCTCGCTCCAGGCAGGAGGAGATCTGATGATCCCGTTGTCGTACGCTCAGCAGCGACTGTGGTTCCTCGGGCAGTTGGAGGGACCGAGCGACACCTACAACATCGCACTCCCCCTCCGACTGCGAGGCGCCCTTGACCGGGAGGCGCTGCGTCAGGCGCTGGAAGACGTGGTGGAGCGCCACGAGGTGCTGCGCACCGTGTTCCCGGCCAAGGACGGCAAGCCGTACCAGAAGATCCTCTCCCCGGGCGCGGTCCGGATCGACCTGCCGGTGACGGAGGTGGAGAGCGCCGGCCTGCCCGCGGCGTTGGCCCAGGCGTCCAGGCACACCTTCGACCTGGAACACGACATCCCCCTGCGCGCCCAGCTGTTCGCGGTGGCGCCCGACGACCACGCACTGGTCGTCGTGGTGCACCACATAGCGAGCGACGGATGGTCGAAGGGGCCGCTGGCGCGCGACCTCTCGCTGGCCTACGGGGCCCGCACCGGCGGCCGGCCGCCGCAGTGGCAGCCCCTGGAGGTGCAGTACGCCGACTACACCCTGTGGCAGCGCGACCTGCTGGGCGAGGACGACGACCCGGACAGCCTCGTCCGGGAGCAGCTGACGTACTGGCGCCAGGCACTCGCCGCCATGCCGCAGGAGCTCGAACTCCCCTTTGACCGGCCGCGTCCGCTGCACGCCACCCATGTGGGCGGCGTGGTGGACCTGACTGTTCCGGCCGACCTCCACGAGCAGCTCGCACGGACCGCCAAGGCCGAGGGCGTCACCGTGTTCATGGTGGCGCAGGCCGCCCTGGCCGTGTTGCTGTCGCGGCTCGGAGCAGGCGACGACATCCCGATCGGTGTGCCCATCGCCGGACGACTGGACGAGGGCCTGCACGACCTGGTGGGGCTGTTCGTCAATACCCTGGTGCTTCGCACCCGGGTGAGCGACGAGCTCACCTTCAAGGAACTCCTGAAGCAGGTCAGGGAGACGTCGCTGGAGGCGTTCTCGAACCAGGACCTGCCGTTCGAGCGGCTGGTGGAAGACCTGGCACCCACCAGGTCGATGGCCCGCCACCCCCTCTTCCAGGTCACTCTGAGCCTGCAGAACAACGCCGAAGCGGTACTGGAACTCACCGGCCTGGACGTCGAACTGCCCACCGGGGACCAGCGACCCGCCAAGTTCGACCTCGACGTACAGCTCAGCGAGCAGTTCGACGACCAGGGCCGGCCCGCCGGCCTGTCCGGCAGCGTCACCTACGCCACCGACCTGTTCGACGAGGCGACCGTCGCGGACCTGGCGGAGCGTTTCGTCCGGGTGCTCGACATGGTGCTCTCCCACCCGGAGCAGCGTATCGGCCGGCTGGAGGTGACCGGCCGGGATGAGCGCCGGCGCCTTCTGGACGAATGGCACACGCCCGCCCGCAGCGCCCGGCCCGCCACCACCCTGCCGGCCCTCTTCAAGGCCCAGGTGGAGCGCACCCCGGACGCCGTCGCCGCGGTCTGCGGCGACCAGCAGCTCAGCTACACGGACCTCGCGCAGCGTTCCGACACCCTGGCCGCCCTCCTCGTCAGGCACGGCGCCGGCCCGGAGACCACGGTCGCCGTCTGCCTCGAACGATCCCTCGACCTCGTCGTCACCCTGCTGGCCGTGCTGAAGGCCGGCAGCGCCTACCTCCCCGTCGACCCCGCCTCACCGTCGGACCGCATCAGCTTCGTGTTCGCGGACTGCGCCCCGTCCCTGGTGGTCACCTCCACCGCGACGAAGGACGCGGTGGCGATCGACGACCTTGAGGGGACCGTCCACCGCGTGGTCCTGGACGACCCGCAAACGCAGGCCGAGCTGGCCAACGGCGCGACCGGCGGACCGCTGCCTGCCGATCTCCCCGGTGCGCTGTCCCCGGCGAACGCCGCGTACATCATCTACACATCGGGCTCCACCGGGCGCCCCAAGGGCGTCGTCGTCCCGCACCAGAACGTCGTGCGCCTGCTCGACGAGACGAGGCACTGGTTCGACTTCGGCGCGGACGATGTGTGGACCTGGTTCCACTCGTTCGCCTTCGACTTCTCCGTGTGGGAACTGTGGGGACCGCTGCTGCACGGCGGCCGCCTGGTCGTCGTACCCGTGGAGGTCTCCCGGTCACCGGTCGAGTTCCTGCGCCTGCTGACGCGGGAGGGAGTGACGGTTCTCAACCAGACACCGTCCGCCTTCTACCAGCTGGCCCAGGCGGAGATCCAGAACCCGGACCTCGGGGGGCAACTTCGCCTGCGCACAGTGGTGTTCGGCGGCGAGGCGCTCGACACCGGACGGCTGCGGGAGTGGTACGCCCGGCACGGGGACGACGCCCCCACGCTCGTCAACATGTACGGCATCACCGAGACGACCGTGCACGTCAGCTACCTTCGCCTGGACGAGACCCTGGTGGCCGGCATCTCCCTGGGCAGCCCGATCGGGCAGGGCATCCCCGGACTGCGGGTGTACGTGCTGGACGCCGCGCTGCGCCCGCTGCCGGTGGGCGTGCCCGGCGAGATGTACGTCGCCGGCGGCCAGCTGGCGCGCGGCTATCTGAACCGTCCGGGGCTGACGGCGGAGCGCTTCGTGGCGTGTCCGTTCGGGTCCTCGGGCGAGCGGATGTACCGCACGGGTGACTTGGCGCGGTGGCGTGCGGACGGCACGCTCGACTACCTGGGCCGCACTGACGACCAGGTGAAGATACGCGGCTACCGCATCGAGCTCGGCGAGATCGAGGCAGCACTGCTGGAGCAGCCCGGTGTCGCGCAGGCAGCGGTGCTGGTCCGCGAGGACGCCCCCGGCGACAAGCGGCTCACCGCCTACGTGGTGGCCGCGGCGGGCGCGACCGTCGAGACGCCGGACGTCAAGACCGGTGTGGGCGCGGTGCTGCCGGAGTACATGGTTCCCTCCGCGATCGTGCTCCTGGACGGGCTGCCGCTGACCGCGAACGGGAAGCTGGACCGCCGTGCCCTGCCCGCTCCCGACCGCACCGCCGAACTGGAAGCGTCCTACCGCGCTCCGCGCACACCGGACGAACAGGTGACCTGCGAGGTCTTCGCCGAGGTCCTCGGCCTCGACCGGGTGGGCATTGACGACAACTTCTTCGAGCTCGGCGGGCACTCGCTCCTGGCGGTCACCCTCGTGGAACGCCTGCGGGCACGTGGTGCGGCGGTATCGGTGAAGGCGCTGTTCCAGGCGCCGACTCCGGCCGGGCTCGCCTCGGCCGCCGGTGACACGGGTGCGTCGTTCGTGGTGCCGGCGAACGGTATTCCGGCGGACGCGACCGTGCTCACGCCGGAGATGGTGACACTCGCTGAGGTCACCGAGGGTGATCTTGAGCGGATCGTCGAGGCCGTTCCGGGTGGCGCGGCGAACATCGCGGACATCTATCCGCTCGCACCCTTGCAGGAAGGCATCTTCTTCCACCACCTGCTCGACGCCGACGAGGGCCGTGATGTCTACGTTCTGCCGGTGGTGCTGGGCTTTGACTCCCGGCAGCGGGTCGACGCGTTCCTTGGTGCGCTGCAGCAAGTGATTGACCGGCACGACATTCTGCGTACGGCTGTGCTGTGGGAGAACCTGCCGCAGCCGTTGCAGGTTGTCCTGCGGCAGGTGACCCTTCCGGTGCACGAGGTGGCCCTGCCTTCGGACACCGCTGGTGACGATGCGGTGTCCGCGCTGCTGACCGGCTGTCCGGTGGCGATCGACATCAGGCGTGCGCCGATGGTCGACATCACCCTGGCGCAGGACCCCGGGCGGGACCGTTGGCTGGTGGCGTTGCGCAGCCACCATCTGATCCGTGACCACCAGGCGTTGGAGATCCTGCTGGAGGAGGTGCGTGCGCATCTGGAGCAGGAAGAGGCCCGGCTGCCGGAGCCTGCGCCGTACCGTGACTTCGTCGCTCACGCGCGTCTTGCCGTGTCCGCGGAGCAGCACCAGGCTTATTTCGCGCGCGAGCTGGGCGAGGTCGAGGAGCCGACCGCACCCTACGGGGTGCTCGACACCCACGGCGACGGCAGCGGTACCGGCGAGGCCGTGGTGGAGTTGGCGGCGGAGGCCGCCGAGCGCCTCCGGGTGCAGGCGCGGCGTCACGGGGTGAGTGCGGCGGCGTTCTTCCACCTGGCGTGGGCGCGGGTCGC
>NZ_JAAGNI010000169.1 GCF_010550605.1 Streptomyces sp. SID9727 | reverse complement strand
CGCCCTGCGGGTGCTCGCCGCGCTCACCGTCGACCTCGGCGACGCCGAGGCGGCACCGGAACCGGGGCTGGCCGACGAGCCCTCACCGGCCGACCGGGGAACCTACTACCGGGGCGGGCCGGTCGACCTGGCCGCGCTGATCACCCGGTGGTACCGGGCCGGCGCGGTCGACGGCTTCCACCTCACCCCGATCACCCCCGGGCGCGACCTCGAACGGA
>NZ_JAAGNI010000151.1 GCF_010550605.1 Streptomyces sp. SID9727 | reverse complement strand
GGCGGCGGCCCGCAACGCCGGGCTGCGCGAGGTCGCCACGCCCTGGGTGGTCTTCCTGGACGACGACGTCCAGGTGCGCCCCGGCTGGGGGGCGCTCCTCGCCCACGACCTCGGCCACGCCGGGCCCGGCCTGGCCGGGGTGCAGGGCCGGCTGGCCGTCCCGCTGCCCGACGACCGCAGGCCCACCGACTGGGAGCGCTGCACCGCCGGCCTGGAGGACGCCGCCTGGGCCACCGCCGACATGGCCTACCGCACGGAGACCGTGCGCCGGGCCGGCGGGTTCGACGAGCGCTTCCCACGCGCCTTCCGGGAGGACGCCGACCTCGCCCTGCGCCTGATGAGCGGCGGCTGGACGCTGGCCCGGGGCACCCGCTCCACCCTGCACCCCGTCCGTCCCGCCGACCGCTGGGTCTCCGTGCGCACCCAGCGCGGCAACGCGGACGACGCCCTGATGAACCGCCTCCACGGTCCGGACTGGTGGACCAGGGCGGACGCCCCCCGGGGCCGGCTGCCCGGCCACCTCGCCGTCACCGCCGCCGGACTGGCCGCCGCCGCGCTGGCCCTGTCCGGGCGGT
>NZ_JAAGNI010000103.1 GCF_010550605.1 Streptomyces sp. SID9727 | reverse complement strand
CGCCGCCGCCAGCGCCGCCGCGTCCACGAGGAGCGGGCGCAGCCCGGACGCGGTGAGCGCCCCGACGGCGAGCCGGGCCGGGTCGCCGCCCCGGTCCAGCAGATGCACGAACCCGCTCCCGGTGGAGGCCGCCGACGCGACGCGCCGGGTGACCGGGCCGCCGTCCGGCTCCTCGTCCGGGCCCGCCACCCGGACCAGGCCGTGCACCCGGGCGTCCACCCCGTCGTCGCCGAGCAGATGCGCGGTGATCCGGTCCGGGACGCGCAGTACCCGGGAGAGCAGGGGGCGTTCGGGCTCCAGCACCTCCACCAAACCGGCCGCGACGAGCGGCGCGGACGGCGCGAACCGGAACCGGCCCGGGCCGGCGCCGGGCAGCCCGCACAGTTCGAGCGCCAGGCCGATCGTGGCACGGCGCCGGGTCAGGTCGTCGTTGAGATACCCGTACAGCCGCTCGAACCGCGCGTCGATGTCCGGTGCCAGGGCGACGAGCAGGAGGTCGACGTCCGGCCCGGTCAGCCCGAACCGCCCGGCCAGCTCCGCGATCCGCCCGCGCTCCGGGGGTGCGTCGGTCCCGAGGTCCGGCACGGGCAGGAAGGCGTCGCGCGAGTCCAGGACGCGTTCGGCGGCGGCGGGCGTGAGGTACTGTCCCCGGAACGGGTCGTCCGGCGTGGGGTCGCCCTCGTGCCGCAGCGCGACGGCGGCCCGGACGCGCCGCTCCACGTGCCCGAGCCGTTCCCAGAGCTCGGCGACGGCGGTGCCGGCCGCGGCGGGGCTCCGCTGTGCGGTGGTCACCGGGCCGCCC
>NZ_JAAGNI010000085.1 GCF_010550605.1 Streptomyces sp. SID9727 | reverse complement strand
CGGGCTCGTCGGGTGTCGGCATGGAGTTCCAGGGTGCGCGGGCGGGCTACGGCGGCGGGCGGCGGCCCGTACGGAAGGGAGGCGGGCCGCACGACGGCGGCGGTCCTTCCGGGCAGGCTACCGGCGCCGTACCGGTCAGCGGCCGCGCAGCCGCCGTACGAGGATGCTCGCGTCGCCCCGCGACTCCAGGTCCGCGAGGACGACGGCGACCGCCTCGCGCACGATCCGGCCCCGGTCCACGGCGAGGCCGTGCTCGCCGCGCAGGACGAGGCGCGCGTGCTCCAGGTCCATCAGCTCCTCGGCGGAGACGTAGACCGTGATCTTCTCGTCGTGGCGCTCG
>NZ_JAAGNI010000070.1 GCF_010550605.1 Streptomyces sp. SID9727 | reverse complement strand
GCCAGCGCGAGCAGCAGCGAGGGCCGGGCCGCCGCCAGGATCCGGGCCAGCAGGTCCCGGCCGAGGCCGTCCGTGCCGGCCGGGTGTGCCGCCGAAGGCCCCTGGAGCACGGCCGAGGGGTCCGGCCGGTCGGCCGCCGCGCCCCAGAACAGCGGGCCGGCCACGGCGAGCACGACGAGCGACGCCAGCATGGCCCCGGTGACCCAGGCCATCGGGGAGCGCCGGAGACCGGCGGCAAGGCTCATGATCACATCTCCCGGATCGCCGAGCGGGGGTCGAGCAGGGCGAGCAGCACATCGACCAGCAGGCCGGCCAGCAGCACGGTGGCGCCGAGCACCAGCACCATGGCCTGGACCACCGGATAGTCCTGAGCCACCACGGACTGGGCCATCGCGGACCCGATGCCGGGCCAGGCGAACACCTTCTCGACCAGGACCGTGCCCGCGATCAAGGCGGGCAGCAGGCTCCCGGCGACGGTGAGCGCCGCGGACGCCATGTTCGGCGCCGCGTGCCGCAGATGGCGGCGTGCGGCGGACAGCCTCTTGCTCCGGGCGGTACGCAGGTAGTCCTCGTCCAGCACCTTCAGCGCCTCCACCCTGACGATGCGCAGCAGTACGGCGGTGGGGGTGAGGGAGAGCGCGAGGACGGGGAGCACGAGGGAGGCGGCGCCCGCCGCACCGGCCACCGGGAACAGCTGGAGGCCGACGGCGAGCAGGGCGGTGAGCCCGGCGGCCAGCACGAAGTCGGGCACTCCGGTCAGACCGGCGGTGACCGTGGTGAACGCCAGCTCGGTGCGCGGGCGACGGCCGTCGCGGGTGCGGACGGCGGCGAGGAGTCCGCCGGGCAGGGCGACGGCGAGTGCGGTGAGGAAGGCGAGACCGGCGATCTCCAGGGTGGCCGGCAGCCGGGTGCGGACCAGTTCCGCGACCGGTGCCCCGGTGACCAGCGAGGTCCCGAGGTCGCCGTGCAGCAGACCGCCGAGGTACTGCCGGTACTGGGCCGGGAACGGCATGTCCAGCCCGAGCGCGTGCCGCCGGGCGGCGACGAAGTCGGGGGCCGCGTCCACACCGAGCGCGGCCCGCACCGGGTCGCCGGGGATGAGGCGGATCATCGCGAACGACGCCGTCAGGACGATGCCGAGGGAGACGAGGAGCCGGAGGCCGCGGCGCCCCAGGAACACCGTCCAGGGGTGCCGCAGCAGTGCGGGAACGGTCATGGCGGGCCCTTGGATCACTGGTGGAGGCGGATGCTGGTGGGGACGAGCTGACCGCCGAAGGTGGTGGTGAACGTGGTGCGGTGCCCGTACACGCCGCTGCGGCCCTCGGCGATCGGCAGCGCGTCGGCCGAGCGGAAGAGCGCGGCGGCGGCCCTGTTCCACGTGGCGCACCCCGTCGTGTCCGGCTCCCGGAGGGCCCGGGCGACCAGGGCGTCGTACTCCGGATCGGACACCCCCGCGAAGTTCAGGCCCTCGGCGGGGGCGGGGCCCGAGAAGAAGGGGATGAAGCCCGCCGGCAGGGCGAAGCCCGGCGTACTGCCGACCACCACGTCGAAGTCGGCCGTCGTGTACATCGCGTTGACCAGGGCGGGCAGGCTCTCGGTGACCAGTTCGACCTGCGCGCCGAGCGCCGTCCACTCCCGGGCCATCAGCTCGGCGACGGACGCCAGTGTGGGCCCGAGATCGGGGCTGGTGATCAGGCGGAGCCGGAGCTCCCGGCCGTTCTTGGCCGGCGGACCTCCGGCGGAACGGGTCCAGCCCGCCTCCCGCAGTGCCTCCGCGGCGTCCAGTGCGGGCAGGTGGGCCTCGGCGAGGTCGGCATGGCAGACGGCTCCCTCGGCGTCGAAGTCCTCGGCGGGGGTGCCGGTGCCGCCCACGGCGACGTTGGCGAGCCCCTCGCGGTCGAGGGCGGAGACCAGAGCCCGGCGCACAGCGCGGTCGGCGAGGATCCGGCCCGGGCGCTGGTTGAAGAAGGTGAGCCCGACGACGGTCGCGACCTCGGAGACGGCCAGGCCGCGGCCGGTGAGCCGGGCGCGGTCGGGGCCGCTCACCCGTGCGATGTCGACGCCCCCGGTCAGCAGGAGGTTCGCCGCCGTGGACGTCTGGGGCACCACCGAGAGGACGAGGCGCGCGGGCAGGCCGCGCTCGGCGGTCGTCGCGCCGGCGGGCCCCCAGCTGTAGCCGTCGCGGACGGTGAACTCGTACGGCCCGCCGGGGGAGTAGCGGGTCAGCACGTAGGGGCCGGTGCCCTGCGTGGCGCGGGCGAGCGAGCCTGGCCGGTCCAGGCCCGCGGGACAGACGACCGGCAGCAGGCCGATGGTGCGGACCAGGAACGGGAACGGGGCGCCCGCCTCCACCGACACCGTGCGCGTCCGGTCGTCGGCGCGCGCCGTGAACGGGACGTTCGGCAGGACCGTCCGGGCTCCGGCGAGCTGGTTGTCCGGGTCGGCCGCGTAGGTCAGCGACCGGGCGACCGCCGAGGCGGTGAGGGCGGTCCCGTCGGAGCAGGTGACGCCCGCGCGGAGCGTGAACACGGCACGGGTGGCCGTCGCCCGCCAGGAGGAGGCCAGGCCGGTGACCAGGCTGCCGTCGGGGGCGGGGTTCACCAGGGAGTCGTAGGCGTAACGGGCCTGGGAGGCGCCGAAGGTGGAGTACGGGTCGAAGCTCGGCGTCTCGCTGGACTCGGCGATCCGGACGGTGCCGCGGTCCACCAGGGGGGTGGTCGTCGAGGAGCGGGCGACGCCGCCGCAACCGCTCAGCGCGAGGGCCGAGGCGGTGAGCGCGGCCGTCAGGGCGGCCGGCGGGGTGCGTCGGAGCATGGCGTCATCGTGCCACCGGAGGGTGGCTGTGGTGACCCAACTTCCTTGCGCGGAAAGCCTGTTCGAGTGCCCGGAATCGCCTGGCCGCCGGGCCGGGCGCGCCCGGGACCGTCCGGGACGGCCGAACCTGATTCACCCGTACGAGTCGGGGCGGGGGTATCGGGGCATGTGCCAAGCGGCACAACGTGAAAAAGGTAGTCAGATAATCATTCCTCGGTGTGTTGGGGTGCACCCCATTCCGGACACGAGAAATGGCCACCCACACTCACACGAGTGAACCCGGAGGAATCCGTTTGGCCCAGGCGGGCGTTGTTCGACTACCGTGATCAAGGGATCGGACGGCGTGTTTCTGCCGTCCGGGAATGTGATTTCCCGGGACCGTGCCGGTTTTCCGGTCCGCACCGGAAATCGTCACGGAATTGCCTTCTTCCGCCCGGCGGTGCGCCGCTCCCATTCTCGTCGTGCCGGGTTCCCTGTCATACGTATGCGTGGAGAGGATGGAGCGTCATGCCGCCTGTAGTACCGCCGTTTCTCGTCGGGCTCATCGTCGCGCCGCTGGCCAAGCGTCTGCTGAAGCCACTGGTGGGTGGAGTCGTCAAAGCGTCCGTCGGAATCGCGATGGAGGTGAAGAAGGCGGCCCACGAGGCCGGGGAGAACATCCACGACCTCGCGGCCGAGGTCGCCGCCGACGTGGTCGCCGCCCAGATCGCCGCCGGCGAAACCGAGGGTCACTCCGTGCCCGGTCAGCACGCGAGCGGAGCCGGTGCCAAGGGGGACCGGAGGGCCCCGAAGATCCGCGCCACCGCCGAGAGCGTCGCCGGAAAGACGCACTGACGGCCTGTGCGGCCCGCGGCCGCCACCGGGCGAGCCCGCCGATCGAATGCGGCGGAGCGCGCCAGGGTGGCGGCCGTTCTCGGGCCGCCCCGCCCGCGCACCCCTACGGTGCCGCCGCCGGCCCGCTCCGTATCTCATTTCCCGTTCCGTCGCCCTGATCCGTCGACTCCGTGACGGCCTTCCGCGACCTCCGCAAACAGGTGAACGTACACATGCCATCGCTACTGGGAGCCGCATCCGGATTCCGCTCCACGGAACCGGCCGCGAGCCCTCGCTCGGTCACACCGGGCCGTCAGCGCTGGGACGTCGGGCTCGTCGTCGGACGCCCCCGGACGGCCGAGATCCTCGCCGCCGCGCTGCGCCACATCCCCGGGATCACCGAGGCCCAGGCCAGCCCGGTCACCGGCGGGGTGCTCGTCCGGCACGACGCTCGGCTGCGCGCGGCTGACGTCGGCCGGATCATCGGCCGCGCCGTCGCCCGGCTCGCCCGGGAAGCGGCCGGCACGGAACGAGCGGAGGCGGACCGGTCCGGGCCGGCTCCCCGGGTGGATCGCGGCCTCGTCGTACGGCCGGTGCTCGCCGTCGGCGGCGGAGTCGCGGCCGGCACCGCGCTGGTCAAGGGCTCGACGCTGACCAGGCAGCTCGTGGCCGTCGGCGGAGTGGCCGCGGCGACCGCGGTCGTCCTGCGGAAGGCATGGCGCGGAACGGCCGACGCGGCGGGACCCGACGCCGAACGGCACCCCCTGCTGGACATCGTCGGACCCCACCGCCCCCGGCTCTACCGGGCCGCCGCGCTGTCGGTCGCCTGCCAGGCCGCGGAGATGGCGCTCGGCACCTTCCTCGGATGGACCGGCCTGGTCCTCATCAAGGGCGAGGCGGCACCGCTGGCCCGCCTCGGTCTGACCACGGCGTCCGCCCAACTCTGGGGTCTGGCGGGGCTGGTGGCCGCCGCATGCGCCGCCGTCGCAGGACTCTCGTACGCCTCGAACCTCCAATGGCGCCGGCTCGGCCAGGACATCGAGCACGACTGGCGGGGACGCGCCTACCGGCACGTCCAGCACCTCGAACTGGGCCATCTGGAGGGCGAGCGGACCAGCAGAGTGGCCGGCACCCTCACCAACGACGTCGGCCAGCTCGGCGCGTTCTTCGCGGGACCGGCCAACGACGTGCTGCAACTCGGCACCAGCCTGGCCCTGCTCGTACCGGCGTTCCTCCTGCTGGCACCCCAGATCGCCTGGATCGCCTTCCTCCCGATCCCGGTCATCGCCTGGCTCTCCCTGCGCCACCAGGAGAAGGCCGCGAGGGACTACGCCGCCACCGGCGAACACCGCGCCAGACTCGGCAGCCAGGTGATCAACTCGCTCGAAGCCGGCGCCACCGTCAAGAGCTTCTGCACCGAGGCGTACGAGGCCGAGCGCGTCGACCGGTTGGGCGACGCGGTCCAGGAGAGCAGTCACCGCACCGACCGCGGCACGCTCCGCCACGGCGAGACCGTCCGCGCCTGCACCACCGCGTCGATGGCCGGCACCCTGCTCATCGGCGGACGCGCGGTTCTCGACGGCACCCTCCGCTTCGAGGTGTTCAGCCCGCTCATCGGGCTCCCTCAGATGCTGCTCATGCGCATGAGCCGGCTCGGCGGCATCGCCGACCAGTACCAGCGGACTCTCGCCTCCTACGAACGGGTCCAGCGGCTGCGTGAGCTGCCCGCCGAGGCCGACCGCGGGGAAGGGACGCTCGAACCCGTCTCCGTGCGCGGCGAGATCGTCCTCGACGAGGTCACCTTCGCCTATCCCGGCCGCGCGGCGGCCCTGGACAACCTCTCGCTGACCGTTCCGGCCGGGCGGGTCACCGCCCTGGTCGGCGCCACCGGCTCCGGCAAGACGACGATCGCCAAACTGCTCATGCGCTTCCAGGACGCCCAGTCCGGCCGGGTCCTGCTCGACGGCCGGGACGTCCAGGACCTGCGACGGCACGACCTGCGCCAGGCCGTCGGCTTCGTCGCCCAGGACCCGTTCCTCTTCGACGGCAGCATCGCCGACAACATCCGCTACGGCAGCTTCGACGCCCCCGACGAGGCCGTCGTCCGGGCCGCCGCCATGGCCGAGGCCCACACCTTCGTCACGACCCTGCCGAACGGCTACGACACCCTCATCGGTGAACGCGGTGCCGCGCTCTCCGGCGGCCAGCGGCAGCGGATCGCCCTGGCCCGCGCGATCCTCAAGGACTCGCCCGTCGTCATCCTCGACGAGGCGACCTCCGCCGTGGACAACGAGACGGAGGCAGCCATCCAGCGCACGCTGCACACCTTCGCGGCCGGCCGGACCATGATCGTCATCGCCCACCGCCTCTCCACGGTCCGCCACGCCGACCGCATCTACGTCCTGGACAAGGGCGGCGTCGTCGCCGAGCAGGGCACCCACGACGAACTCCTCGCCCAGCACGGGCTCTACGCATCCCTCTGGCAGCTCCAGGCCGGCGAACTCGCCGCCTGACCGCGGGAACCCGCCCCACCGCCCGGCCGTGTGACGCCACCGCGGCCGGTGCGCCCCGTGCGCATGCCCTTTCACACCTCTGGAGGTACCCCCATGTCCCGTCGTGACGGCGACGTCCTTCCCCTGACCGCGGCCCAGCGGGAGATCTGGCTCGCCGAGCAGAGCTCGCCGACCCCGATCCCGGGCTACCGCGTCGGTGAGTGCCTGGAGATCCATGGGCCGGTCGATCCGGAGCTGTTCGACGCCGCGCTGCGCCGGGTGGTGGGTGAGGTCGACGCCCTGCACGTGACCTTCACCGATGAGGGGGACGGCCCGCGCCAGATCCTCCGGGAGACCTGGGACTGGGCGCCGGTGCACCTCGACCTGGGGGCGGAGCCGGACCCCCGGGCCGCGGCCGCCGAGTGGATGGAGCGCGACCTCGCCCGCCCGCTGGACCTGTCCCGTGATCCGCTGTTCGGACACGCGCTGATCCGGCTGTCACCGACGGAGTACTTCTGGTACCTGCGGTACCACCACGTGGTCCTGGACGCGATCAGCAGCTCGATGGTCCGCCGGCGGGTCGGTGAGGTGTACTCGGCGCTGGCCGGGGACAGCGCCGTCCCGCCGTCCCCGTTCGGCACGCTGCGGGACCTGGTCGACAGCGACGCCGAGTACCGCGCCTCCGACGCCTTCACGGCGGACCGTGCCTACTGGAACGAACGTTTCACCGACCTGCCCGCCCCGACCCGGCTCACCGACGCCTCCGCGACCGACCCGCACCGGGCCCTGCGCGTCGCCGGCGAGCGGGAGCTGCGGGACCCGGAGGCGCTGCGGGCGGCGGCCGCCCGGGCCGGTGTCCGGTGGTCCCGGGTGGTGATCGCGGCGACCGCGCTCTACGCCCACCGGCTGAGCGGTGCCCAGGACGTGGTCCTCGCCCTGCCCGTCACCGCCCGCCGGGGCTCGGGCCGCGACCTGACGTCCGTCCCCGGCACGATGTCCAACGTGGTGCCGCTCCGGCTGACCGTGCGGCCCGACATGCCGTGGGGCGAGCTCGTGGCCCAGGTGGCGACCGAGGTCGAGGCGGCCGTCGCGCACGAGCGGTACCGCGGCGAGGACCTGCTCCGCGACCTCGGAGCGCCCGGGGGCATCGGCACGGCGTTCCCGCTGATCGTCAACATCATGGCGTTCAACGCCAGGCCCGCCTTCGCCGGGCACCCCGCGTCCGTGCACCACTTCGTCTCCGGCTCGACCACCGACCTCGCCGTCTGGCTGTTCGACTACCGGGACGGCAACCCCCCGCTGCTCAGGCTGCACGGCGCGCCGGACGCGTACGGCGACGACGACCTCACCGCACACCAGGACCGGCTGCTCGCCCTGCTCGACGCGGTGGCGGACCTCGATCCGGACGAGACGGTGGGCGGGGTCGACCTGCTCACGCCCGAGGAGCACCGTGAGGTGGCGGCGCTGGGTACCGGGCCGGCGGAAACGCCCCCGGCCGCGAGCCTGCCGGAGCTGTTCCGGGAGCAGGTGCGGACGGTTCCGGACCTCACGGCGCTCGTGTGCGGCGACGTGTCGCTCACCTACGCGGAGTTGGACGCACGCGCGAACCGCTTGGCCCGTGCGCTGATGGCGCGCGGGGCGGGCCCCGAGCGGCTGGTCGCGGTGGCGTTGCCGAGGTCGGCGGACCTGGTGGTGGCGATCCTGGCGGTGCTGAAGTCGGGCGCCGCGTACGTGCCGGTGGATCCGGAGTACCCGGCCGCTCGGATCGCGTACCTCCTGGACGACACCCGTCCGGTCCTGACCTTGACCGACGCCCGCACCCTCGGCCGGCTGCCGGAGGGGCCGGGCGACCGGCTGGTGCTCGATGACCCGGAGACGGTGGCGGAACTCGCGAGCCGCCCCGCCACCGACCCGATGGTCGAGGTCGACGCGGATCACCCCGCCTACGTCATCCACACCTCGGGCTCCACCGGCCGCCCCAAGGGTGTCGTCGCCACCCACGGGGGCCTGGCCGGCCTGCACAACGACCACCGGCAGAGGCTGTTCGCACCGCTGTCGAAGGACCGGCAGCGGTTGCGCGTGGCGCTCACCACCTCGGTGTCCTTCGACGCCTCCTGGAACCAGCTGATGGCCCCCTTCGCGGGCCATGAGCTACATGTCCTGGACCATGGGACCTGGACGGACCCGGAGGCGTTCGTCGCGTACGCGGCGGACCGTGCACTGGACTACGTCGAGGCCACCCCCTCGTATCTCCAGGACCTCGTGTCCCACGGCCTCCTGGGCGACGCGCGACGTGGCCCGGCGCTGGTCGCGGCCGGCGGCGAGGCCGTCCCGCGGCAGCTGTGGGAGCGGTTGCGAGCGGCCGACGGCACGCACTGCGTCAACCTGTACGGACCCTCCGAGTGCACGGTCAACTCGGTGACCGCGACCATGGCGTCGAGCCCGCGCCCGGTGATCGGCCGTCCCGTGACCAACGCCCGGCTGTACGTGCTGGACGGTGCGCTGCGGCCCGTGCCCGCCGGTGTGGCGGGAGAGCTGTACATCGCGGGTCCGGGGCTGGCGCGCGGCTACCTCGACCGGCCGGGGCTCACGGCCTGCCGGTTCGTGGCGGACCCGTGCGGCGCGGAGGGTACGCGGATGTACCGCACGGGTGACCTGGTGCGCTGGAACTCCGAGGGCGACCTCGAATTCCTGGGACGTACGGACGACCAGGTCAAGGTACGCGGCTTCCGCATCGAGCTCGGAGAGATCGAGGCCGTCCTCGCCGAGCACCCGGACCTCACGCGTGCCACCGTCATCGTGCGTACCGACGACGAACCCCTCCTCGTCGCCTACGCCGTGCCCGCCGCCGGACACGACGTCCGGCCGGACACACTGCGGACCTGGCTCCGCGACCGGCTGCCCGCGTACATGGTGCCGTCGGCGATCGTGGTCCTGGACGCCCTGCCGCTCACCCCCAACGGCAAGCTGGACCGGCGCGCCCTCCCCGCCCCCGGACCCCGGCCAACCGCACCGGGCCGCGCCCCGCGCAGCGCCGTCGAGCACCAGCTCGCCGGGCTGTTCGCCGAGGTGCTGGGCGTCACCGAGGTCGGGGTGGACGACGGCTTCTTCGACCTCGGAGGGCACTCCCTGCTCGGCACCCGGCTCATCGCCCGGGCCCGGTCCGTGCTGGGCGTGGAGCTGCGCCTCAGCGACCTGTTCGACGCGCCGACGGTGGCCCGGCTCGCGGCCAGGGCCGACGCGGCCGCCCAGGCGCGCCCGGCGCTGGGCCGGCACGAGCGGCCCGAGACGGTGCCGCTGTCCTTCGCGCAGCGCCGGCTGTGGTTCCTGCACCGGATGGAGGGCCCGAGCGCCACGTACAACATCCCGCTGGCGCTGCGGCTGACCGGAAGCCTGGACGAGCGCGCCCTCGAAGCCGCCCTGGCGGACGTGGCCGAACGCCACGAGACCCTGCGGACCGTCTTCCCCTCGGTCGCCGGAGTGCCGTGCCAGCGGGTGCTGGACCCCGAAGCGGGCCGGCCCCGGCTTCGGGTGACCGAGACGGGGGAGCGTGAACTGCCCGCCAGGCTGGCCGAGGCGGCGGCGCGGGGCTTCGAGCTCTCCGGTGAACCGCCGCTGCGCGCCGAGCTGTTCCGGCTCGGCGACGAGGAGCACGTCCTCCTGCTCGTCGTCCACCACATCGCCGGCGACGGCTGGTCGACGGGCCCGCTCTCGCGGGACCTGACGACCGCCTACGCGGCCCGGCGCGAGGGCGCGAAGCCGCAGTGGTCGCCGCTGCCGGTCCAGTACGCCGACTACACCCTGTGGCAGCGGGAACTGCTGGGCGACGACGGCGACCCCGACAGCCTGCGGGGCGGCCAGCTCGCCTACTGGCGCGAGCGGCTGGCGGGCCTGCCCGACCAGGTCGAGCTGCCCTTCGACCGGCCCAGGCCCGAGGCGATGTCCTACCGGGGCGCCCAGCTGCCGGTGCGCATCGACGCGGAGCTGCACGAGGACCTGCGCGCCCTCGCCCGCGATGGCGGGGCCAGCCTCTTCATGGTGCTCCAGGCCGGTCTGGCCGCGCTGCTGGGCAAGCTGGGCGCCGGGACCGACGTCCCGATCGGCACGCCCGTCGCGGGCCGCACCGACGAGGCCCTGGACGACCTCGTGGGCTTCTTCGTCAACACACTCGTGCTGCGCACCGACCTGTCCGGCGACCCGACGTTCACCGAACTCCTCGGCCGGGTGCGCTCCGAGGCGCTGGCCGCGTACGCGCACCAGGACGTGCCGTTCGAGCACCTGGTCGAGGCGCTGAACCCGGCGCGGACCCTGGCCCACCACCCCCTGTTCCAGACCATGCTCACCCTCCAGAACGCGCCGTCCGGTGCCTTCGACCTGCCGCGGCTGCGGGTGGCGTCCGACCTGGTCCCCACCGGCACGGCCAAGTGCGACCTGACCTTCGTCCTCGCCGAACAGCCCGGCGGGGGCGGCCTGTCGGGCGTCGTGGAGTACAGCACGGACCTGTTCGACGCGGCCACCGTCACCGGCATCGTCGAACGCTGGCTGCGGCTGCTGCGCGCCGTCGCCGCAGACCCCGGACGGCGCATCGGCCAGGTGGACGTGGTATCCGCCGACGAACTCCGGGCGCTGCTGCCGGCCGGTCAGGGCGGGGAACCGCCGCGGCACAGCCTGCCCGCCCTGTTCGAGCGGCAGGTGCGGGCCGATCCGGACGTCGTCGCCCTCACCGACGGCGCGACCGCCCTCACGTACGGCGGTCTGAACGCCCGCGCCAACCGGCTGGCCCACGCACTGATCGAACGGGGCGTCGGCCCCGAGCAGTTGGTGGCGCTGAAACTCCCGCGCTCCGCCGATCTGGTCGTGGCGGTGCTCGCGGTGCTCAAGACGGGTGCCGCCTACGTGCCGGTTGACCCGGCGTACCCGGCCGCCCGGATCGCCTACCTGCTCCAGGACACCCGGCCCTCCCTGCTCCTGACGACGAGCCAGGCGGACACGGAGGCCGAGGACCGGCTGCTGCTGGACACCGCGGACCTGGACGGGCTGCCGGACACGGACCCGGGAATCGCCGTCGACCCGGCCCACGCCGCCTATGTCATCCACACCTCCGGCTCCACCGGGAAGCCGAAGGGCGTCGTCATCCCGCACCGCAACGTGGTGCGCCTCTTCGACACCACACGCGAGCGGTTCCGATTCGGCTCCGACGACGTGTGGACGCTCTTCCACTCCTATGCCTTCGACTTCTCCGTCTGGGAGCTGTGGGGACCCCTGCTGCACGGCGGCCGCCTGGTGGTCGTGGACCACGAGACCAGCCGTTCGCCCGGCCGGTTCCTGGACCTGCTCGTCCGCGAACGGGTGACGGTGCTCAACCAGACGCCGTCCGCCTTCCACCAGCTCGTGCAGGCCGACGCCGAGGACCCCGGGACCGGCCGACGGCTCGCCCTGCGCACGGTCGTCTTCGGCGGCGAGGCACTGGAGCACGCCCGGTTGGCCGGCTGGTTCGAGCGCCACCCGGAGGACGCGCCGCGCCTGGTCAACATGTACGGCATCACCGAGACCACGGTGCACGTCACGTACGCCGAACTGGGCCGCGCCGCCACCGTCCCCGGCGACATCGGCACCGCGCTCCCCGACCTCCGGGCGTACGTCCTCGACGCCGGCCTGCGTCCGGTCGCCCCGGGAGTCCCCGGCGAGCTGTACGTCGCGGGGGCCGGTCTGGCACGCGGCTACCTGAACCGGCCTGGGCTGACCGCGGGGCGCTTCGTGGCCGACCCGTACGGACCCGCGGGCTCACGGATGTACCGCAGCGGCGACGTGGTGCGCCGTGGCGCGGACGGCACCCTGAGCTACGTCGGCCGGGCCGACCAGCAGGTGAAGGTGCGCGGCTTCCGCATCGAACTGGGCGAGATCGAGGCGGCCCTGGCCGCACACCCGGACATCGCGCAGACCGCCGTCCTCGCCCGCCGGGACCGGGCCGACGACACCCGGCTCGCCGCGTACCTCGTACCGGCCGCCGACGCGGTCCCGCACCCCTCCGCCCTGCGCGCGTACCTGCGCGAGCGGCTGCCGGAGCACATGGTGCCCGCGGTGTTCGTCACGCTGGACGCCCTGCCGCTGACGGTCAACGGCAAGCTGGACCACCGCGCCCTGCCCGCCCCCGACCTCACCCCGGCGACCACGTCCCGGGCCCCGCGCACCGCGCAGGAGCAGATCCTCTGCGAGCTGTTCGCCGAGGTCCTGGGCGCGCCGTCGGCCGGCGTGGACGACGGCTTCTTCGAGCTCGGCGGGCACTCCCTGCTCGCCACCCGCCTCGCCGCCCGGATCCGCGCCACGCTCGGCGTGGAGATGCCGCTGCGGACGCTCTTCGAGGCGCCGACCCCGGCGGCCCTGGCCGCCGCCCTGTGCGCCGCGGGACCGGCGCGGACCGCCCTGGTGCGCCGCGAGCGCCCCGAGACGATCCCGCTGTCGTTCGCGCAGCGCCGCCTGTGGTTCCTGCACCAGCTGGAAGGCGCGGGTGCGAACTACCACATCTCCCTCGCCTGGCGGCTCACCGGCGACCTGGACCGGCAGGCCCTGGAGGCCGCCGTCGCGGACGTCGTCGACCGGCACGAAAGCCTGCGCACCGTGTTCCCGGCGGTGGACGGCGTCCCGCACCAGCGGGTACTGGACCTGGACGACGCCCGCCCGCGTCTGTCCGTGCACCAGGCCACCGAGGCCGGTCTGCCGGACCTGATGGCGGCGGCGCGGGACCGGCGGTTCGACCTGGCCGCCGACACGCCGCTGCGCGCCGGGCTGTTCGTCCTCGCACCGGACGACCACGTCCTCCACCTGGTGCTCCACCACATCGCGGGCGACGGCTGGTCGCTGAGCCCTCTCGCGCAGGGCCTGACCGACGCCTACACGGCGCGCCTCGGCGGCGGGGCCCCGCGGTGGGCGCCGCTTCCCGTCCAGTACGCCGACTACACCCTGTGGCAGCACGAACTCCTCGGCGACTCCGCCGACCGGGGCAGCCTGCTCGCCGGACAGGCCGACTACTGGACCCGGCAGCTCGCCGGGCTCCCCGAGCTGATCGAGCTGCCCGCCGACCGGCCCCGCCCGGCGGTCCCCTCGCACCGGGGCGGCTCCGTGCGCACCCGCCTGGACGCCGAGCTGCACCGGGGGCTCCGCGAGCTCGCCCGCGCCCACGGGACGAGCCTCTTCATGGTGCTCCAGGCCGGGCTGGCCGCGCTGTTGAGCAAGCTGGGGGCCGGCGACGACATCCCGGTCGGCAGCCCGGTGGCCGGCCGGACCGACCAGGCGCAGGACGAGCTGGTCGGCTACTTCGTCAACACCCTGGTCTTCCGCACCGACACCTCGGGCGACCCGACGTTCGCCGAGCTGCTGGACCGGGTCAGGGACACCGCGCTGGCCGGGTACGCCCACCAGGACGTGCCGTTCGAGTACCTGGTCGAGGTGCTGAACCCGTCCCGGTCGCTCGCGCACCACCCGCTGTTCCAGGTCATGCTGGTGCTCCAGAACGCGCCCCGGGCCGACTTCTCACCGCCCGGGCTGCGCGTCGAGGACGTGCCGTCCGCGTCGGCCACGGCCAAGCTGGACCTGATCTTCACGATGGCCGAGCGGCACGCGCAGGACGGCTCCCCGGACGGGCTCGACGGGTCCGTCGAGTACGCCGACGACCTCTACGACCCGGGCACCGTCGAGACGATGCTCGCCCGCTGGGAGCGGCTGCTGCGCATCGCGGTCGCCGACCCCCGGCAGCGGCTCAGCCGGCTCGACCTGCTCACCGTCGGCGAACACGACGCGCTCGCGGCTCTGGGCACCGGCCCGGACGCCCCGGCCCGTTCCGAAACGCTGCCGGAGCTGTTCCGGGAGCAGGTGCGGACGGTTCCGGACCTCACGGCACTCGTGTGCGGCGATGTGTCCTTGTCGTACGCCGAGTTGGACGCGCGGACGAACCGGCTGGCGCATGCGCTGATGGCGCGCGGGGCGGGGCCGGAGCGGCTGGTCGCGGTGGCGTTGCCGAGGTCGGCGGACCTGGTGGTGGCGATCCTCGCGGTGCTGAAGTCGGGTGCCGCCTATGTGCCGGTGGATCCGGAGTACCCGGCCGCCCGGATCGCGTACCTGCTGGATGACGCCCGGCCGGTCCTGACGCTGACCGACAGCCGTGTCCAGGACCGGCTGCCGGAGGAGACCGGCGACCGGCTGGTGCTCGACGACCCGGAGACCTCCGAACTGGTCGGGAGCTGCCCCGCCACCGACCCCATGGTGTCGGCCGATCCGGCCCAGCCGGTCTACGTCATCTACACCTCCGGGTCCACGGGCCGCCCCAAGGGCGTCGTCGTGACGCACGCCGGCCTGGTCAACCTGTACGCCAACCAGGGCCCCCTGGTCTCGCCGACGGGGGAGCGGCTGCGCGTCGGGCTGACCACGTCCGTGTCGTTCGACGCCTCCTGCGACCAGCTCTTCGCCGTGTTCGCCGGGCACGAGCTGCACGTCCTCGACGAGGCCACCTGGACCGACCCGGCGGCCTACCTCGCGTACGCCGCGCGGGCCGGTCTCGACACCATCGGCGGTACCCCGTCCTACCTGCACGTCCTGGTCGACCACGGGCTGCTCGACCACCCCCGGTGGCGCCCCGCGCTGGTCGCGCTGGGCGGGGAGCCCGTGCCCGAACAGCTGTGGGAACGGTTGCAGGCCGCCGACGGGGTGCGCGCGCTCAACTACTACGGCCCCTCCGAGTGCACGGTCGACTCGGTCGTCACGCCCCTGGCGTCGAGCCCGCGCCCGGTGATCGGCCGGCCGATGGGCGGTACCCGGCTGCATGTGCTCGACGGCGCCCTGCGGCCCGTACCCGCTGGTGTGGCGGGGGAGCTGTACATCGCGGGTACGGGCCTCGCGCGCGGCTACGTCAACCGGCCGGGGCTGACCGCCGGCCGGTTCGTGGCGGACCCGTTCGGCGCGGAGGGTACGCGGATGTACCGCACGGGTGACCTGGTGCGCTGGAACCCCGAGGGCGACCTCGAATTCCTGGGACGTACGGACGACCAGGTCAAGGTACGCGGCTTCCGCGTCGAACCCGGCGAGATCGAGGCCGTCCTCGGCGAACACCCCGGCCTCGCCCGCACCGCCGTGGTCGCCCGGCGGGACGGAGCCCGGGGCTCCCGGCTCGTCGCGTACGTGCAACCCGCCGCCGGTGCCGCGCCGCGGACCGAGGAGCTGCGGGCGCACCTGCGCGAGCGGCTGCCGGAGTACATGATGCCGGCGGTCTTCGTCCCGCTCGACGTGCTGCCGCTGACCCCCAACGGCAAGCTGGACCGGCGCGCCCTGCCCGAGCCCGACGCGTCCACGACGGCCGGCCGGGCGCCGCGCACGCCCGAGGAACACGTGCTGGCCGGACTGTTCGCCGAGGTGCTGGGCGTGCCACGGGTCGGCGCCGACGACGACTTCTTCGACCTCGGCGGGCACTCGCTGCTCGCCACCCGGCTCGTCGCCCGCGTCCGCGCCACGCTGAACGTGGAGCTGGCCCTGCCCACCCTCTTCCGTACGCCGACCGTGGCCGGACTGGCCGCCGGACTGGGCACCGCCGGCCGGGCCCGGCCCGCGCTGGAACGGGCTGACCGTCCCGAGCGGGTGCCGCTGTCCTCCGCGCAGCGCCGCCTCTGGTTCCTGCGCCAGCTGGAGGGCGCCGAGTCCGTCTACAACATGCCCCTCGCCTGGCGGCTCACCGGTCCGCTGGACCCTGCCGCCCTCGAAGCGGCGCTGGGCGACCTCGCGGACCGGCACGAAACCCTGCGCACGGTCTTCCCCGCCCAGGACGGGGTGCCGTACCAGCGGGTGCTGGCCGCCACGGACGCGCACCCGGCCCTCGCGGTTACCCCGGCCGACGGGCGGGACCTGACGGCGCTGCTGACGGCCGCCGCCGCGCGGGGCTTCGACCTCGCCACCGAACCGCCCCTGCGCGCCGAGGTGTTCGAGGTCGCGCCGGGCGAGCACGTGCTGCTCCTGGTGATGCACCACATCGCCGGCGACGGCTGGTCCCTCGGCCCGCTGGCCGCGGACCTGGCCACCGCCTACGCGGCACGCGTCCGCGGCGAGGCCCCTCGATGGGCGCCGCTCCCCGTCCAGTACGCCGACTACACCCTCTGGCAGCACGGACTGCTCGGCGACGCGTCCGACGAGGACAGCCTGCTCGCCCGCCAGACCGACTACTGGACGCGGACGCTCGCGGGCCTGCCGGAACAGATCCGGCTCCCCGCCGACCGCCGGCACCCCGCCACCCCGTCCGACACCGGCGGCCGGCTCGCGATCGAGCTGGACGCGGAACTCCACGCCGGACTGGTCCGGCTGGGCCGTGAGCACGGCGCCAGCGTGTACATGGTGCTCCAGGCAGCCCTGGCCTCCCTGCTGGACAAGCTGGGGGCGGGCAAGGACATCCCGGTCGGCAGCCTCATCGCCGGCCGCACCGACCAGGCGCTCGACGACCTCATCGGGTTCTTCGTCAATACGCTGGTCCTGCGCACTGACACCTCGGGCGACCCCTCGTTCGCCGAACTGCTGGGCCGGGTGAGGGAGACCGCGCTCGGCGCGTACGCCCATCAGGACCTGCCGTTCGAGCACGTCGTGGAGGCGCTGAACCCCTCCAGGTCGCTCACCCGCCAGCCGCTGTTCCAGGTGCTGCTGGCACTCCAGAACGTGCCCCGCACCGACTTCGCGCTGAGCGGGCTGGCCACCGAACCCGTCCTGGTGGGGACACCGACGACCATGTTCGACCTCGGCTTCCACCTGCTGGAGCGCGGCGGCCCCGGCGCCGCCGAGGGCATCGTCGGGCGCGTCGAATACAGCGCCGACCTGTTCGACCCGGCCACCGTGGAGGCACTGGTCGCCCGCTGGCTGCGGCTGCTCGCGGCGGTCGTCGCCGAACCGGGGCTGCCGCTCAGCCGGATCGACGTCCTCACCGCCGACGAACGCCACGAACTGCTGGTCGCCCGCAACGGCACCGCCCGCCCGCGCGCCGGAGCCACCCTGCCCGGGCTCTTCGAGGAGCGGGCCCGGGCAACCCCGGACGCCCCGGCCGTGGTCTTCGAGGACACCGTGCTGTCGTACGGCGAGCTGAACCGCCGGGCCAACCGCCTCGCCCACGCGCTGATCGCCCGCGGAGTGGGCCCCGAGCAGGTCGTCGCCCTCCGGCTGTCGCGCTCCGCCGAGCTGGTGGTCGCGGTCCTCGCGGTGCTCAAGACGGGCGCGGCGTACCTTCCGGTGGACCCGGACTACCCGGCCGCCCGCATCGCGTACATGGTGGAGGACGCGCGCCCGGCCGTGGTGCTCGACGACCTCGCCGCCGTGACGCCGGCCGGCACGCTCCCGGAGCACGACCCCGGTGTGCGCGCGGACCCGCGCCACCCGGCCTACGTCATCTACACCTCCGGCTCCACGGGGCGGCCCAAGGCCGTCGTCATGCCCGCCGCCGCCCTGCTCAACCTGCTGGCCTGGCACCACCGCGCCGTCGGTGGCGAACCCGGTACGCGCACCGCGCAGTTCACCGCCATCAGCTTCGACGTCTCCGTGCAGGAGATGCTGTCCGCGCTGCTGTACGGCAAGACCCTGGTGGTGCCCACCGAGGAGCAGCGGCACAGCGCCGAACTGTTCGCCCACTGGCTGGACCACCACCGCGTCGAGGAGCTGTTCGCGCCGAACCTGGTGGTCGAGGCGCTGGCCGAGGCCGCCGAAGAGGCCGGTCTCGACCTGCCCTGTCTGCGGCTCGTCGCCCAGGCCGGGGAGGCGATGCGGCTGGGCGGAGCCGTACGCCGTTTCGCCGCCCGGCCCGGCCGGGTGCTGCACAACCACTACGGCCCCGCCGAGACCCATGTCATCACCGCCTACGCGCTCCCGGCCGACCCCGCCGACTGCCCGCGGCCCGTGCCGATCGGCCGCCCGGTCGACAACTGCCGGGTGTACGTGCTGGACGAGACCCTGCGCCCCGTCGCCCCCGGCGTCCTGGGCGAGCTGTACCTCGCCGGAACCGGGCTCGCCCGCGGCTACCTCGGCCGGCCCGGGCTGAGCGCCGGACGCTTCGTCGCCGACCCGTACGGGCCGGCCGGCGCGCGCATGTACCGCACCGGCGACCTGGTCCGATGGGCCGCCCACGGCGAGCTGGAATTCGCCGGCCGCGTCGACCATCAGGTCAAGGTGCGCGGTTTCCGCGTCGAGCCCGGCGAGATCGAGACCGAACTGACCGCGCACCCGGGCGTCTCCCAGGTCGCGGTCCTCGCCCGGGAGGACCGGATCGTCGCCTACGTCGTCCCGGCGGACCCGGCCGCGGCGACCCCGGCCGCGCTCGCCGCACACCTGGGCGACCGGGTGCCGGAATACCTGGTGCCGTCCGCGTTCGTGCTGCTCGACGCGTTGCCGCTGACGCCGAACGGGAAGCTGGACCGGGCGGCGCTGCCCGCGCCCGACGCCGCGTCCACGGGGAGCGGCCGGGCGCCGCGCACCCCGCAGGAGCAGATCCTGTGCGAGCTGTTCGCCGACGTCCTGGGCCTCGCCCGGGTCGGGACCGATGACGACTTCTTCGCGCTCGGCGGGCACTCGCTGCTCGCCACCCGGCTCGTCTCAAGGGTCCGGGCGACCCTCGGGATCGAACTGGAACTTCGCGCCCTGTTCCGGACCCCGACCCCCGCCGGGCTGGCGGCCGGGCTGCGGGACGCCGGCACGGCGCGGCGTGCTCTCGTGCCCCGGCCCCGGCGCGAGACGCTGCCGCTGTCGTTCGCCCAGCGCCGCCTGTGGTTCCTCCAGCAGTTCGGCGCGCCGAGCGCCACCTACCACATGCCGCTGGCCCTGCGGCTCTCCGGCGCGCTCGACCGGGACGCGCTCGGCGCCGCCCTGGTGGACGTGATGACCCGGCACGAGACCCTGCGCACGGTGTTCCCGCACACCGGAGGCATCCCGCACCAGCGCGTGCTGGACACCACCGAGGTGGGCGCCCCACTGACCGTGCGGCCCGCCCGCGAGTCCGAAGTGCCCGCGCTGCTGCGGGACGCGGCCGTGCGCGGCTTCGACCTGACAGCGGAAGTCCCCCTGCGGGCCGAGCTGTTCACGGTCGCGCCGGACGAACACGTGCTGCTCCTCGTCATGCACCACATCGTCGGCGACGGCTGGTCCATGGGCCCGCTCGCCCGCGACCTGGCCGCCGCCTACACCACCCGGCGGGGCGGCGGGGAGCCGGAGTGGCCGCCGCTGCCGGTGACGTACGCCGACTACACCCTGTGGCAGCACGAGATCCTCGGCGACGAGAACGACGCCGACAGCCTCTACTCACGGCAAGTCGCCTACTGGCAGAGGACGCTGGCCGGACTGCCCGAGCAGCTGCTCCTTCCCGCCGACCGGCCGCGCCCGGCCGTCATGTCGTACGCCGGCGATGTGCTGGAGATCCGTGTCGACGCCGAACTGCACGCACGGCTGGCGGAGTTGGCGCGGCGGTCCGGCGCCACCCTGTTCATGGTGTTGCAGGCGGGTCTGGCGGCGTTGTACACGCGGTTGGGTGCGGGGACCGATGTCGCGATCGGGAGTCCGATCGCGGGGCGTACGGATGAGGCGCTGGACGATCTGGTCGGGTTCTTCGTGAACACGTTGGTGTTGCGGACGGACACGAGTGGTGATCCGGGTTTCGGTGAGCTGCTGGGGCGGGTGCGGGAGACGGCGTTGTCGGCGTACGCGCATCAGGATGTGCCGTTCGAGCATCTGGTGGAGGCGCTGAACCCGTCCCGGTCGCTGTCCCACCACCCCCTCTTCCAGACCGGTCTCGTCGTGCAGAACGCGCCGGGCGGCGCCTTCGACCTCCCCGGCCTCCAGGTCTCCCCGATGCCTGTGCTCACGGGTACCGCACGGCTCGACCTGACCTTCGGGTTCGTGGAGGAATACGGGCCCGACGGCGAACCGGCCGGCCTCAGCGGTGCCGTGGAGTACAGCACGGACCTGTTCGACCGCGCGACGGTCGAGACGCTGGCCGCCAGGTGGATCAGGCTGCTGACCGAGGTGGCCGCCGCACCGGAGCGCCCGATCGGCGCCATCGATCTGCTGTCCGCGGAGGAGCGCGGCGAGCTGCTGCCCACCGTGGCGGACGAGGCGGCGGGCGCGAGCCTGCCGGAGCTGTTCGCGGCACGGGTGGCGGCGGCGCCGGACGCGGTCGCGCTCACCGGTGACGGCACCGAGCTGACGTATCGCCAACTGAACCGCCGGGCGAACCGGTTCGCGCATGCGTTGATCGCGCGTGGGGTGGGTCCGGAGCAGGTGGTGGCGGTGGCTCTGCCGAGGTCGGTGGAGTCGGTCGTGGCGGTGCTGGGTGTGCTGAAGGCCGGTGCGGCGTATCTGCCGGTGGACCCGGCGTATCCGCGGGCGCGGATCGCGTACATGCTCGACGACGCCCGACCGGCGTTGGTGGTCGACGACCCCGCCATGGTGGCGGAGGGCGACTGGCCGGAGACCGACCCGGCGGTCGACCTCGATGTGCGGCACCCGGCCTACGTCATCTACACCTCCGGCTCGACCGGCCGTCCCAAGGGTGTCGTCGTGAGCCACGCCGGTGTGTCGCGCCTGGCGGCGGTGCAGGCCGAACGGCTCGGCGTGGCGGCGGGGAGCCGGGTGCTCCAGTTCGCCTCACCCAGCTTCGACGCGTCGTTCTGGGACCTGAGCAGCGCGCTGCTGACCGGCGCCGCGCTCGTCCTCGCCCCTGCCGACACCCCGCTGGACGCCCTGACGGACCCGGGGCTCGCCGTCACCCATGTGACGCTTCCGCCCTCCGCCCTCGGCGCGCTGGGCGACGCCGGCCTCACGGCCACCACCCTGGTGGTGGCGGGTGAGGCGTGCTCCCAGGAGCTGGTGGCGCGGTGGGCGCCCGGCCGCCGGATGATCAACGCGTACGGTCCGACCGAGACCACGGTCTGCGCGACCATGAGCGACCCGCTCGTCCCGGGGAACGGTGTGCCGCCGATCGGCCGCCCGGTCGCGGACTTCCGGACCTACGTACTGGACGAGCGGCTGCGCCCCGTCCCGCCGGGCGTGACCGGCGAGCTGTACGTCGCCGGGCCCGGCCTGGCACGCGGCTACCTGGGCCGCCCGGGCCTGACGGCGGGACGGTTCACGGCCTGCCCGTTCGGTCCGGCGGGCGCGCGGATGTACCGCACCGGCGACCTGGTCCGGCGTCGCGCCGACGGGGAGCTGGAGTACGCCGGCCGCGCCGACCAGCAGGTGAAGGTGCGGGGCTTCCGGATCGAGCCGGGGGAGGTCGAGGCCGCGCTCGCCGCGCATCCCCGCGTCGCCCGGGCCGCCGTCGTGGCCCGGGACGACCGGCTCGTCGGCTACGTGGTGCCGGATCCCGCCTCGGGCGTACGCCCCGCAGAGCTGGCCGCCCACCTGCGCGAGCGGTTGCCGGACTACCTCGTGCCGTCCGCGTTCGTGGTGTTCGACGCGTTGCCGCTGACGCCGAACGGGAAGCTGGACCGGGCGGCGCTGCCCGCGCCCGACGCCGCGTCCACCGGGGGCGGCCGGGAGCCGCGTACTCCACGGGAACAGATCCTCGCCGAACTGTTCGCCGAGGTCCTCGACGTGCCCCGGGTCTCGGTGGACGACGACTTCTTCGACCTGGGCGGGCACTCCCTGCTCGCCACCCGGCTGGTCGCCCGGGTGCGCGCGGTGCTCGGGGCGGAGCTGGGGCTGCGCGCTCTCTTCCAGGCGCCCACGGTGGCCGGCCTGGCCGGGACGCTCGCGGCGGCCGACGGGGTGCGCCCGGCGCTCACCGCGTACGAGCGGCCCGACGCGGTGCCGCTGTCCTTCGCCCAGCGCCGCCTCTGGTTCCTGCACCGCATGGACGCCACAGCCGCCACGTACCACATTCCGCTGGCGCTCCAGCTGACCGGAACGCTCGACCGGGGCGCGCTCGACCAAGCGCTGGCCGATGTGGTGGCCCGGCACGAGAGCCTGCGGACGGTGTTCGAGGAGGTCGACGGCGTCCCCCGCCAGCGCCTGCTGGAACCGGCCGACGTCCGGCTCCGGGCCCGTCCGGCAGAGGTGCCGGCGGACGAACTCCCGCACCTGCTCGCCGAGTCGGCGCGGCAGCCCTTCGACCTGGCAGCCGAACCGCCGCTGCGCGCCGAGCTGTTCGCCATCGCGCCCGAAGAGCACGTCCTGCTCCTGGTCATGCACCACATCGCCGCCGACGGCTGGTCCACCGGGCCGCTGGCCCGCGACCTCGCCGAGGCGTACGCGGCACGCTGCGAGGGCCGGGCGGCGGACAGGCCGGCGCTGCCGGTCCAGTACGCCGACTACACGCTGTGGCAGCGCGAACTCCTCGGTGATCCGGCTGACCCGGAGAGCCGGTTCGCCGGACAGCTCGGCTACTGGAAGCGGCAGCTGGCCGACCTGCCGGAGCTGCTTCCCCTGCCCACCGACCGCCCCCGCCCGGCCGTCGCCGGCCGGCGGGGCGATCACATCGGACTGGAACTGGACACCGAACTGCACCGCGCGCTCGCCGGGTTGGCCCGGCGGACCGGGACCAGCCTGTTCATGGTGTTGCAGGCGGGTCTGGCGGCGTTGTACACGCGGTTGGGTGCGGGAACGGATATCGCGATCGGGAGTCCGATCGCGGGGCGTACGGATGAGGCGCTGGACGATCTGGTCGGGTTCTTCGTGAACACGTTGGTGTTGCGGACGGACACGAGTGGTGATCCGGGTTTCGGTGAGCTGCTGGGGCGGGTGCGGGAGACGGCGTTGTCGGCGTACGCGCATCAGGATGTGCCGTTCGAGCATCTGGTGGAGGCGCTGAACCCCTCCCGGTCCCTGTCCCACCACCCCCTCTTCCAGACCATCCTGGCCGTGCAGAACGCCCCGACCGGCCGGTTCTCGCTGCCCGGCCTGGACGTCACGACCTACGCGGTCGCGACCGGCACCGCGAAGTTCGACCTCGGCGTGAGCATGGTCGAGCGGTTCGGCCCCGACGGGGCGCCGGCCGGCATCGTCGGCGCCGTCGAGTACGCCACCGACCTGTTCGACCGTACGACGGTCGAGGCACTGGTCCGGCGCTGGACGCTCCTGCTGAAGGCCGTCACCGCCGACCCGGAACAGCCGATCGGCGCGATCGACCTCCTCGACGCCGAGGAGCGGGACGAGCTGCTGGAACAGGACCACGCGACCACCCGAGACGTCGGCGCGGTCCCGCTGCCCCGGGCCTTCGCGGCACAGGCGGCGGCGACACCGGACGCGCTCGCCCTCGTCTGCGGCCAAAGGCGACTGACGTACCGTCAACTCAACGGCCGGGCGAACCGGTTCGCGCATGCGTTGATCGCGCGTGGGGTGGGTCCGGAGCAGGTGGTGGCGGTGGCTCTGCCGAGGTCGGTGGAGTCGGTCGTGGCGGTGCTGGGTGTGCTGAAGGCCGGTGCGGCGTATCTGCCGGTGGACCCGGCGTATCCGCGGGCGCGGATCGCGTACATGCTCGACGACGCCCGACCGGCGTTGGTGGTCGACGACCCCGCCATGGTGGCGGAGGGCGACTGGCCGGAGACCGACCCGGCGGTCGACCTCGATGTGCGGCACCCGGCCTACGTCATCTACACCTCCGGCTCCACGGGCCGCCCCAAGGGGGTCGTCGTCGGACACGGAGGTGTGGCGAGCCTGGTCGCCGGGCAGATCGAGCGCTTCGCCGTCGAACCCGACAGCCGTGTCCTCCAGTTCGCCTCGCCCAGCTTCGACGCCTCGGTGTCGGAGATCTGCACCGCCCTGCTCAGCGGCGCGGCCCTCGTGCTGCCCCCGGCGGCCGGGCCCCTCGCCGCACTCACCGACCCTGACCTCGGCATCACGCACGTCACGGTGCCGCCGTCCGTCCTGGCCGCCGTGCCGGAGGGGGCCGTGACCGCGTCGACCCTGGTGGTGGCGGGTGAGGCGTGCTCCCAGGAGCTGGTGGCGCGGTGGGCGCCCGGCCGCCGGATGATCAACGCGTACGGTCCGACCGAGACCACGGTCTGCGCGACCATGAGCGACCCGCTCGTCCCGGGCACCGGTGTGCCGCCGATCGGCCGGCCCATCGCCAACGCCCGGGTGTACGTCCTGGACGACCGGCTGCGTCCGGTGCCGCCCGGCGTCACCGGGGAGCTGTACGTGGCCGGCGCGGGCCTCGCCCGGGGATACCTGAACCGGCCCGCGCTGACGGCCGGCAGGTTCGTGGCCTGCCCGTTCGCACCCGGTGAGCGCATGTACCGCACCGGCGACCTGGCCCGGAGGCCGGGCGACGGACAGCTGGAGTACGCCGGCCGCGCCGACGACCAGGTGAAGGTGCGCGGCTTCCGCGTCGAGCCCGGCGAGATCGAGGCCGCGCTCGCCGCACACCCCGCCGTCGCGCAGACCGCGGTCCTCGCCCAGGACGACCGGCTCGTCGGCTACGTCGTCCCGCGCCAGGACACGGCCCGGGACAGCAGGCTCGAAGCGGACCAGGTGGGGGAGTGGCAGGACATCTACGACGCCCTGCCCATCGCCCCCGACACGGCGCTCTTCGGTGACGACTTCGTCGGCTGGAACAGCAGCTACGACGCGCGGCCCATCCCCGAGGAGCAGATGCGGGAATGGCGCGACGCCACCGTGACCCGCGTCCTCGGCCTCGGCCCCCGACGGGTGCTCGAAGTCGGCGTCGGCACCGGCCTGTTGCTCTCCCGCATCGCGCCCCACTGCGAGGCGTACTGGGCGACCGACTTCTCCGCCACCGCCATCGACGCGCTGACCGCCCAGGTCGCCCGGGAGGAGCGGTTCACCGGGCGCGTGGTGCTCCAGACCCGCCCCGCGCACGACACCGACGGGCTGCCCGCCGAGGCGTTCGACACGATCGTCATCAACTCGGTGGTGCAGTACTTCCCCTCCGCCGACTACCTCGCCGACGTCATCCGCAAGCTGATGGGGCTGCTCGCCCCCGGTGGCACGCTGTTCGTCGGAGACGTACGCAACCTGCGGCTGCTGCGTCCGTTCGCGACCGCCGTCCAGCTGCACCGGGCGGGCGACGACGCCGACCCCGCCGCCGTACGCCGTGCGGTGGAGCAGGCGGTCAGGGTGGAGAAGGAACTCCTCGTCGATCCGGACTTCTTCACCGTCCTGCGGTCGCACGGCACGGACATCGGAGCGGTGGCCGTGGAGGTCAAGCGGGGCCGGCACCACAACGAACTGAGCCGCTACCGCTACGACGTCACGCTGCACAAGGCACCGGCCGCCCCGCGGCCCGCGCCCCGGACCGCCGAGCTGGCCTGGGGACGGGACATCACCGGCCCGGACGCCCTGCGCGAGCTGTTCGCGGAGACGCCCGCCACCGACGCACTGCGGATCACCGGAGTCCCGAACCGGCGCGTCGTACGGGAGACCGCCCTGGCCCGTGCGCTGCATGAGGAGGACGGGGCTCTCGCGGACCTGCTGGAACGGCTGCACGCCCCGGAGGACGAGAACGGCCTCCCCGACCCCGAGGACTTCCACGCCCTCGGGCAGGAAGCGGGCCGCGCGGTGTCCGTCACCTGGTCGGCCACCTCGGACGACGCCCTGGACGTGGTGTTCGCCGCCTCGGACGGCTCCCCGGTCGAGTACCGTCCGGCCGGGCCCGTCGGCCGCGCGCTGTCCTCGCTGACCAACCGCCCGACCGGCGGCCGGAGCACCGGCGCCCTCCTCGGCGAACTCGGCGACTGGCTGCGCGAACGGCTTCCGGACCACCTGGTCCCGTCGGCGTTCGTGGCGCTGGACGCCCTGCCGCTGACGGCCAGCGGGAAGCTGGACCGGCGCGCGCTGCCGGCGCCCGACCTCGGCGCCGCCGTGGGCGGACGCGCGCCCCGCACCCCGCAGGAGCAGCTGCTCGCGGAGCTGTACGCCGAGGTCCTCGGACTCGCCCAGGTCGGAGTCGACGACAGCTTCTTCGACCTCGGCGGCCACTCGCTGCTCGCGACCCGCCTCGCCTCCCGGGTCCGGGCCACCCTCGGCGCGGAGCTGGAGGTCCGCACCCTCTTCGAGACCCCCACCGTGGCCGCTCTCGCGGCCCGACTCGACGGGGCCGGGGCCGCTCGCCCCGCGCTGACCGCCCGGCCCCGCCCGGACCGCGTGGAGCTGTCCTTCGCCCAGCGCCGGCTCTGGTTCCTGCACCGGATGGACGGGCCGAGCGCCACGTACAACATGCCGCTCGCGCTGAGCCTCACCGGCGGCCTCGACCGGTCCGCGCTGCACGCCGCGCTCGCGGACGTCGTGGCGCGGCACGAGAGCCTGCGCACGGTGTTCCGCGAGACCGACGGGACCCCGCACCAGGTCGTGCTGGACCCGGAGCGGGCGCGTCCCGCGCTGCCCGTGGTGGACCTGGACGAGAGCGCGCTGCCCGGACGCCTGGCCGAAGCGGCGCGGCGCGGCTTCGACCTGGCGGCCGAGCCACCGGTCCGGGCCGAGCTGTTCGCGCTCGCCCCCGACCGGCACGTGCTGCTCGTCGTGGTCCACCACATCGCCGCCGACGGCTGGTCGATGGGCCCGCTCTCCGCCGGCCTCGCGACCGCGTACGCCGCCCGCTGCCGGGGCGAGGAGCCGGGCTGGACCCCGCTGCCCGTGCAGTACGCCGACTACACCCGCTGGCAGCGCGACCTGCTCGGCGACGCGGGCGACCCGGACAGCCTCTTCGCCCGGCAGCTCGCCTACTGGCGCGACGAACTCGCCGGCATCCCTCAGCAGCTCCAGCTCCCCGCCGACCGGCCCCGGCCGCCCGTCGCCTCCCAGCGCGGCGACCGGGTCGTCGTCCGGCTCGACGCCGAACTGCACCAGGCCCTGCGCGACCTGGCCACCGAACGCGGCGCCAGCATGTTCATGGTGCTGCAGGCCGGACTCGCCGCGCTGCTCACCCGGCTCGGCGCCGGCACGGACATCCCCATCGGCAGCCCGATCGCCGGCCGCACCGACCAGGCACTGGACGAGCTCGTCGGCTTCTTCGTCAACACCCTCGTCCTGCGCACCGACACCGGCGGTGACCCGGGCTTCGCCGAACTCCTCGGCCGGGTACGGCAGAAGGCGCTCACCGCGTACGACCACCAGGACGTGCCGTTCGAGTATCTGGTGGAGGTGGCCAACCCGGTGCGGTCCCTAGCCCACCACCCGCTGTTCCAAATCATGCTGGCCCTCCAGAACGCGCCGCTGGGCGACTTCGCGCTGCCCGGTCTGGAGACGGGCCACCTGGAGGCGCCGACCGGGACCTCCCGGGTCGACCTCACCTTCAGCCTGGCCGAGCGGTTCCGTCCGGACGGCGGCGCCGACGGACTCGTCGGTGCGGTGGAGTACGCCACCGACCTGTTCGACGCAGCCACCGTGGAGCTGCTCTTCGAGCGGTGGGCCCGGCTGCTGCGGGCGGCGGTCGCCGACCCGGCCCGGCCGATCACGGAGATCGACCTCATGTCCGCCGCCGAACGCCACCAGCTCCTCCACGCGTTCAACGACACCGCCGCCGAGCTGCCCACGGACGCGGTGCCGGCCCTCTTCGCCCGCCAGGTGCGGGCCACCCCCGACGCCGTCGCCGTCGTGGCGGACGGCGCCGAGCTGACCTACGCGGAGCTCGACCGCCGGGCCGGCACGCTGGCCCGGACCCTGACCCGCCAGGGCGTACGGCCCGAGACCCCGGTCGCCGTCATGCTCGACCGCTCGGCCGAGCTGGTCGTGGCGATCCTGGCCGTCATCAAGGCGGGCGGCGCCTACGTCCCGCTCGACCCGCGCTTCCCGTCCTCCCGGATCGACCTGATCCTCCGGGAGAGCGGCGCCGCGCTCGTCCTCACCCGGGAGGTGCTCGCCGCGCTGGAGGAATCCGGGCGCCACGAGCCGGATACCGTGGACGTGCCCTGTGAACCGGGTCAGTTGGCGTACATCATGTACACCTCCGGCTCGACCGGGCGGCCGAAGGGCGTGGCCGTCACCCACCGGGACGTGGTGGGCCTCGCCCTGACCCCGGAGTGGCGCGGCGGCGGCCACGAGCGCGTGCTGATGCACTCACCGACCGCCTTCGACCTCTCCACGTACGAGCTGTGGGTGCCGCTGCTCAGCGGCGGCCGGATCATCGTCGCGCCCCCCGGACAGCTCGACCTCGACCTGCTCCAGCACACCCTCGACACGCACGGCGTCACCGGGCTCTGGCTGACCGCCGGGCTGTTCCGGCTCGTCGCCGAGGAACGCCCCGGGCTGCTCGCCGGAGTGCGCGAGGTGTGGACCGGCGGCGACGTGGTCTCGCCGGCCGCCGTCGCCCGGGTCCTCGCCGCCTGCCCCGGCATCGAGGTCGTCAACGGCTACGGACCCACCGAGGCCACCACCCTGGCCACCCGCCACCCGGTGCGCGGCCTCCCCGAGAACGCCCCGACCGTGCCGATCGGCGGCCCGATGGCGAACATGCGCGCCTACGTGCTCGACGACCGGCTGCGCCCGCTGCCGGCCGGTCTGGTCGGCGAGCTCCACCTCGCGGGTACGGGCGTGGCCCGTGGCTACCTCGGCCGGCCCGGCCTGACCGCGGAGCGCTTCACCGCCGACCCGTACGGGCCCGCCGGGAGCCGCATGTACCGCACGGGCGACCTCGCCTCGTGGCGCCCCGACGGCACGCTGGAGTTCGCCGGGCGCGTCGACCACCAGGTCAAGCTGCGCGGTCAGCGCATCGAACCCGGGGAGGTCGAAGCCGTCCTGGCGGGCTGCCCCGGCGTGGCCCAGGCGGCCGTCGTCGCCCGGGAGGACCGGCCCGGGGACAAGCGCCTCGTCGCCTACCTGGTGCCCGTCCCCGACGCCGTGCCGGAGTCCGCCGAGCTGTCCGGCCGGCTGCGCCGCGAACTGCCCGACTTCATGGTCCCGGCGGCGTTCGTCACCGTGGACGCGCTGCCGCTGACCGCCAACGGCAAGCTGGACCGGGCCGCCCTGCCGGCCCCGGACTACGGGGCGTCGGGTGCGGGGCGCGGACCCCGGACCCCGCAGGAGCAGCTGCTGTGCGGGCTCTTCGCCGAAGTGCTGGGACGCGAGCACGTGGGCATCGACGACGGCTTCTTCGACCTCGGCGGACACTCGCTGCTGGCCGCCCGGCTGGCCGCACGCGTCCGCGAGACCCTGGGCCTGGAACTCGGGCTGCGGATGCTGTTCGAGGCGCCGACCGTCGCCGGGCTCACCGGACGCCTCGCCATGGACAACCCGGACGACGCGCTCGACGTACTGCTCCCGCTGCGCTCGACCGGGACGGAGACACCGCTGTTCTGCGTCCACCCCGGCGGCGGCATCAGCTGGTCGTACAGCGGACTGCTCAACCACGTCGGCCCGCAGCACCCGGTCTACGCCATCCAGGCCCGCGGCCTCGGACGTCCCGAACCGCTGCCGGAGTCGTACGAGGAGATGGCGGCCGACTACGCGGACCACATCCAGAAGGTCCAGCCGCAGGGACCGTACCTGCTCCTCGGCTGGTCCGCGGGCGGACTGATCGCCCACGCACTCGCCTGCGAACTCCGGGCGCGCGGCGAACGGACCGCGCTCCTGGCCGTCCTCGACGCCTACCCGGTGAAGGACGTCCGGTTCGAGGACGAGCCCGTGCCCACCGTGCGGGACGTGCTCGTCGGCGTGCTCGACGTCGACCCGGCCGAGCTGGGCGACCGCGACATCACCTACGCGGAGGTCGCCGAGGTGCTGAACCGGCGCGGCAGCGCCCTCGCCGGGCTCGACGAGCGGCAGGTGGAGGTCATCGTGGACATCATGATCAACAACGCGAAGCTGGCGGTCGACTTCGTCCCCGGCCGGCACGACGGCGATCTCCTGCTGTTCAACTCCACGATCGACCGGGGCCAGGACGACGCCGGACCGGACGTCTGGCGCCCGTACGTCACCGGCCGGATCGAATCCCACGAGATCACCACCCGGCACGACCAGATGACCCGGGCCGGCTCGCTGGCCCAGATCGGACCGGTCCTGGCCGCCAGGATCGCCGAGGTCACCGGTGACACCGGTGACATCACCCTTTCCCCTCAGGAGGACTGACCCATGACCAACCCCTTCGACGACCAGGACGGCACCTTCCTCGTCCTCGTCAACGACGAGAACCAGCACTCGCTCTGGCCGCAGTTCGCGGATGTCCCCGCCGGCTGGACCGTCGCCCACGGCCCCGACACCCACGCCGCCTGCCTGGAGCACATCGAGCGGAACTGGACCGACATGCGGCCCAAGAGCCTTGCCGACGCGATGGACGCCCAGCGGTAACGCGGCCGACATGACCACCACCGAAACCCCGGCCGGGGCCCGCGACACCGCGGGCCCCGCCCCGGTCCACGACCTCGGCGCCGCCCTGCTCACCCCCGAGGCGCGGCGCGACCCCTACCCGCTCTACGCCCGCATGCGGCGCGAGGATCCGGTCCACCGCAGCCCCCAGGGCGTCTGGTACCTCACCCGGTACGCCGACGTCGAGGCGGCTCTGGGCGACCTGCGGCTGTCCAACGACCGGGACAGGATGACCCGGGCCTACACCGCGCTCGGCGGCGACCTCAAGGAGTTCAGCCGGCTCACCGACCGGCTCGGCCGGGTGATGAGCAACACCGACCCGCCGGACCACGCCCGGCTGCGCAAACTCGCCAACCGGGCGTTCACCGCCCGCCGCGTCGAGGCCCTGCGCGACCGCGTCCAGCACCTCGTGGACCGGTTCATCGACGCGGCGGTCGCCGCCGGGCCGGAGCTGGAGCTGATCGAGGCGGTCGCCTCCCCGCTGCCCATGTCCGTCGTCTGCGAGCTCTTCGGCATCCCCGAGGAGGACCGGCCGCGGGTCAAGGGCTGGTTCAGCCGCTTCGGCCGGCTCAGCGAGGACATCGCCGCGTCCGAGAGGGCGATCGACCAGTACGAGGACTACCTGTCCGGGATGATCCGGCAGCGCCGGCGCGAACCCGGCGACGACCTGATCAGCGCCCTGGTCGCCACCCAGACGCACGACGACCGGCTCACCGACTCCGAACTGCTCTCCACCTGCTTCGTCCTCATCACCGCGGGCGACGAGACCACCACGCACCTCATCACCAACGGCGTGCTCGCCCTGCTGCGCCACCCGGACCAGCTGGCCCGGCTGCGCGAGGACCCCGGGCTCGTGCGCGGCGCCGTCGAGGAGCTGGCCCGCTACGACACGGTGACCCAGGCGATCGTCAGGGTCGTCGCGGAGGACCTGGAGATCGGCGGACGGACCCTGCGCGAGGGCGAGTTGGTGTACCTCTTCCTCGGCGCCACCAACCGCGACCCCGACCGCTTCGACGACCCCGACCGGCTCGACCTGACGCGCCCCGGCAACCGCCACCTCAGCTTCGGCCACGGCCCGCACTTCTGCCTGGGCGGGCCGCTCGCCCGGCTCCAGACGGAGGTGGCCGTCGGCACGCTGGTGCGCCGGCTGCCGGGGCTGCGGCTGGCCGAAGGGGCGCAGCCGGACTGGCGGCCCAACCCGCTGCAACGAAGGCTGCGGGCCCTCCCGCTCACCTACTGACCATGAACGACGACGAAGGAGCAGCACCGCCGATGGCCCGAGAATTCCACGTCCGCAGGCAGCAGGACCTGCCCGCCGCACCCGAGCAGGTCTGGGACGCCGTCGCCACCGCCGCCGGGAACCTCGGCTGGCTCTACCCGATGGAGATCGAGCCGCGCGTCGGCGGAAAGGCCACCCGGGGCGACGCCACCGTCCTGGCCTGGGAGCCACCGCACCACCTCGCGCTGCGCGCCACCCAGGACGGCGGCTTCTCCAACACGCTCAGCTACCGCGTCGAGCCGGCCGAAGGAGGCACGAGCCACCTGCGCATGGGTATCCACTGGGTGCACACGGGCGTCGTGGACGACGCCTGGAACTGGGACGCCAAGACGGACGTGGCCGAGAAGTACGTCGACTTCCACCAGCACGGCCTGACGGAGTACCTGCGCCACTTCGCCGGCCGCCCCGCCGTGTACGTACGGGCCCAACGCCCCGAACCGACCGGCGACCCGGCCGACTTCGCGACCCTGCGCCGCCGCCTCGGCCTCCCCGGCGACGCGGCCGTCGGCGACCGGTTCACCCTCCTGGCCCCCGAGCCGGTGGAGGTGACCGTCGACTGGACCAGCGCCGACTTCCTCGGCCTGCGCGGCCCCGACGCCCTGTACCGGTTCTTCAACGGCAGCACCTGGCACGTGCCGATCTGGCTCGGCCACCACCTGTTCGCCGAGGACGCCGACGGAGAAAGCGCCACCGAGATGTGGTCGGCGTGGCTCAACGAGCCCTCACGGGAGCGCTGATGGAGACCTCCACGCAGACCCTGCTGTTCGCCGCCGAACTCGTCGAGGACAACGGCACCTACACCCTCGTGGTGGAGGACGTGCGGAAGGGCACCGTCCAGTCCACTCCGGTCCCCGAGGCGATGGTCGACAAGCTCCCGGTCTTCCTCGCGGCACTCACCGCGAAACTCGGCCCGGTGCGACCGCGCCGCGGCTGGTAGCCGCCCGCCCCCTCGGTGGACGCGTCCGCCCCCGGCGATCCAGCGTCGGGCGCGACAACGACGACGGCGCGCCGACGGGCGCGGCGCGGCACGGACGGGGAGATCATGACCGGCGACGACAACACCTCCACGTGGGACGACGAAGCGCCCGTCACCTGCATCACCGGCGGTTCCAGCGGCATCGGGGCGGCGAGCGTACGCAGGCTCCTCGGCCTCGGGCACCGGGTCGCCGCGACCGGGCGCAGTGCGAAGAAACTCGCCGTGCTGACCGAGGAGATGGACGCGGGTGAGCGGCTGCTGACCTTCGAGGGGGACGCCGGGGACTGGACGCACGTGTCGGCGGCGGTCGAGGAGACCGTGCGTACGTTCGGCCGGCTCGACCACGCCATCGCCAACGCCGGATACTCGGCCGACGCCCACGTCGAGACGGGCGACCCGGAGAAGTGGCGCGGCATGGTCCTGACGAACGTGCTGGGGCCCGCCCTGCTCGTACGGGCGGCGCTCCCGGCGCTGAAGGAGTCGCGGGGGCGGATCGTGCTCGTCGGCAGTGTGGCCGGGTACAAGAACACGCCCGGCAACCTGTACTCGATGACCAAGTGGGCGGTGACCGGTCTGGCGGAGAACGTCCGCATGCTGACCACCGGGTACGGCGTCGGTACGACACTGATCGCACCGGGCCGGGTCCTCACCCCGTTCTGGGAGGAGCGTCCCGGCGGTGCGGCGGCGGCCGGTCCGATGATCTCCGCCGAGCAACTGGTGGACACACTCGTCTGGGCGATCTCACAACCGCCCGGCGTGGACGTGAACACGCTGGTGGTCCGGCCGATCGGGCAGGCGAACTGACGCCGCGGCCGTCAGGGGAACATGGAGCGCCGGCGCTCGGCGGCCGCCTTGCCGGCGGCGGACAGGCACCACGTCCACCACCGGTCGAGCGCCCGCGCGGTCAGCGTCTCGCCCGGGATCACGGCGGGCCAGCGCACCACCCTCGCCTGCGCGGACACCTTGGCCCCGCCGCGTACCGGATCCACCACCAGGGCCGGCACCCCCATGCTCAGCGCCAGGACCATGCCGTGCAGGCGGTCCGTGACCACGAGGTCGAGCCGGCCCAGCAGGGAGAGGAACTGGTCGCCGGTCCGGCACAGCCGCCAGTCGCCGTGCGCCAGCCGGGTCTCCGCCGCGACCGGCGCGCAGTCCTTGGTGGGCAGCCAGCCGTACAGCGTCTCGGCGACCCGGTCGTGCTCGCGCCGCCGCGCGTACTCGCCCTGGCCGTGCGTGAGGGCGACGCCCACCACGGGCTTGTCCGGCCCGGTGCGCGCGGAGAGCGCCAGGTCGGCCAGGAGGCCCTTGCCGTCGCGGTCGCGGGCCACGATCCGGTCGAACCCGCGCACCGCCGGGGAATCCCCGTCCACCACGCTCACCCCGACCGCGGTACGCCGGCACGAGGCGTAGCGCTCGTGCAGCCGGGTGAGCTGGTCCCCGTGCACCGGACCGCAGACGAAGAGCACCTGCTCGTACCGGCCGGGGTGGGCGGCTTCCAGGGTCAGGGCGCCGGGGGCGAAGTGCGGGCTCCAGGCGGAGTCGTGCGGGACACCCAAACGGTCCAGCGCGGCGGACACCGCCCGCTCCGCGAGGAAGTCACCGGCGGTCACCTCGCCGTCGGGGAAGCTGAACCACCCGGTGACCAGTACACGGCCCGTCGCACTGCGCGGACGCAGGAGCGGGTCGAGAACGCCGTCCAGGCTCTGCCCCATGATCGCCTCCTGTCCCCGGGTTCATTCCAACGGTAGTCCCGAAGATGCGCGGATGGATTACTCCGGCAGGATCCATGGGGGAGAGGCGAATGGCGGGAAAGCGGCTCGGCGCCGCCGGGACAGGCGGCCGCGCATCGCGGTCGAAGCCCGCGCGTTCGTGAACTCCCGGATCTCTGAAAGGAGATGGGATACATGGTGTCCTTGGAATCCGATCGGTTTCCCTGGCGGCACGCCCTGGTGACAGGCGGGGCCGGCTTCCTCGGCTCGCATCTGTGCGAACGCCTGCTGGCCGGGGGAGTGGCGGTCGACTGCGCCGACAACCTCTCCTCCGGATCGCGGCGGAACATCGCACACCTGGAGGAGGACAAGGCGTTCCGGTTCTTTCCGCTGGACATCTCCGACGCTTCCTGCGCGGGCGAATTGCGCGGTCCCTACGACCTCGTCCTGCACTTCGCCTGCCCCGCCTCACCCGCCGACTACCTGCGCATGCCGCTGGAGACGCTGGACGTCGGCAGCCTCGGCACCCGCACCATGCTCGGCATCGCCGCCCGGGACGGGGCGCGCCTGCTCCTCGCCTCCACCTCCGAGGTCTACGGCGACCCGCTGGTGCACCCGCAGCGCGAGGACTACTGGGGCAACGTGAACCCCGTGGGACCGCGCAGCGTGTACGACGAATCGAAACGGTTCTCCGAAGCCCTGGTGACCGCGCACGCCGCTGCCAAGGGCACGAACGCCGGCATCGTGCGGCTGTTCAACACGTACGGCCCCCGCATGCGCGCCCACGACGGCCGGGCCGTTCCGACCTTCATCAGCCAGGCACTCGCCGGCGAACCGCTCACCGTCGCCGGGGACGGCAGCCAGACGAGGTCCCTGTGTTATGTGGACGACACCATCGACGGCGTACTGAGCGTCGCCGCGAGCAAATCCGTGCGGCCGGTGAACATCGGCGGCAGCGACGAGACGACCGTACGGGAAATCGCCCGCCGGATCGTCAAACTGACCAGTTCCGCCAGCCGGATCGACTACATCGACCGGCCCGTGGACGACCCCGAGCGACGGCGTCCCGACACCACTCTGGTGCGGGAGATGTTCGGCTGGGAACCCCGCGTCTCCTGGGAAGAGGGCCTGGAACGCACCATCGCGTTCTTCGCCGCGCTCCCCGGTACGCCGGACGATTCCCACGCCGCGTCCCCGGCCCGCGAATTCTGAAGGAGCCCAGCGCATGCGCGTGCTCGGAATCAACGCCCTCTTCCACGACCCCTCGGCCGCCCTGGTCATCGACGGGAAGACCGTCGCCGCCGCCGAGGAGGAACGCTTCAGCCGGCGCAAGCACGGCAAGCGCCCCGTGCCGTTCTCCGCCTGGGAACTGCCCGAGCTGTCCGCCCGGTGGTGCCTGGAGAGCGCCGGTCTGGACCCTGCCGACCTGGACGTGGTCGCCTACTCGTACGACCCCGGACTGGCCCGCCCCGCCGAGCAGATGGGCCTCCACGACCCCTGGGACGAGCTGCGCCAGACCTACGCCCGGCGCGCCCCCGAATTCCTCGCCGAGGCCCTGCCCGGCCTCGATCCGGGCAAGGTCCGCTTCGTGCCCCACCACGTCGCGCACGCCGCCTCCGCCGGGCTCGCCGCCCCGCCGGGCGACCGCGCGGTCCTCGTCCTGGACGGGCGCGGCGAGTGCGCCTCCCAGCTGGCCGGCCACTACCGGGGCGGCGCCCTGGAGATCCTCAGCACACAGCCGTTGCCCGAATCGCTCGGCCTGTTCTACGAGGAGCTGACCGAACATCTCGGATTCCTGCGCAGCAGCGACGAGTTCAAGGTGATGGCCCTCGCCTCCTACGGCAAGCCGGTGTTCGCCCAGCGGCTCGCCGAGTACGTCCACCACACCGACGGCGGCGGCTTCCGCGCCTCCGGCGTCCCGTGGAGCGAGTTCGCACCGGCACGCCGGCCGGGCGGCCCGTACACCGAGGAGCACGCGGACCTCGCGGCCAGCGCCCAGCGGTGCCTGGAGGAGACCGTCCTCCAACTGGCCTCCTGGCTCCACGAACGCACCGGCGCCACCCGCCTCGCGCTCGCCGGCGGCGTCGCCCTCAACTGCGTGGCCAACGCCCGCATTCACCGTGAGGGACCCTTCGACGAGGTCTGGGTCCAGCCGGCCGCCGGCGACGCCGGCACCTCGCTGGGCGCCGCCCTCCACGTCTCCGCCGAGCACGGCCCGGTCACCCCGATGAGCACCGCCGCCCTCGGCCGGGGCTGGAGCGACGACGAACTGCGCCGCATGCTCGAAACGGCGGCGCTGCCCTTCGAGGAGCCCGAGGACGTCGCCGCCGCCGTCGCCGAGGAGCTGGCGCAGGACGGTGTCGTCGCCTGGTTCCAGGGGCGCAGCGAGTTCGGCCCCCGGGCGCTCGGCCACCGCTCCCTGCTCGCCCACCCGGGGCGCGCCGAGAACCTGGAACGGCTGAACGCGGTCAAGGGGCGCGAGGAGTTCCGCCCGGTGGCCCCCATGGTGCTGGCCGAACGGGCCGCCGAGCTCTTCGACGGACCGATGCCCAGCCCGTACATGCTCTTCGTGCACGAGGTCGCCGAGGAGTGGAAGCCCCGCATCCCCGCCGTCGTCCACGTGGACGGCACCGCGCGCATCCAGACCGTGGACGCGGCATCGGAACCGCTGGTCGCCCGGATGCTCACGGCGTTCGAGGAACGCACCGGGCTCCCGGTCGTGGTCAACACCAGTTTCAACACGGCCGGCCGGCCCATGGTCGACCACCCGCGCGAGGCGCTGGAGTGCTTCGGGTCCGCGCCCGTCGACCTGCTGGCCATCGGGCCGTTCATCGTCCGCCGTTCGAAGGCGTTCACATGACCGCCGGAGACGCGGAACAGCGCGTGACGACCGCCGCGCCGGACGGGCGGGACGTGCCGGGTGCCGACGCCTACTCCGTGGTCATCCCGACCATCGGCCGCCCCTGTCTCGGTGCCTGCCTCTCCGCCCTCGCCGAGGCGGCCGTCCCCCCGCCGCGCGCGATCTTCCTCGTGGACGACCGCCCCGCCCCGGACACCCCGCTCGACCTCGCCCCGGCCGGGCCGCTCGCGGACCGCGTCACGGTCCTCACCGCGGGCGGCCGGGGCCCGGCGGCGGCCCGCAACGCCGGGCT
>NZ_JAAGNI010000193.1 GCF_010550605.1 Streptomyces sp. SID9727 | reverse complement strand
CGCGCTCGTAGGCCGCGCGCGCCCGGCCGTCGCCGTCACGGGCCGACTCAGCGACCGCCGCAGCGGTCGGCGGCACGCCCGGCGGGGCAGTCCAGCCAAGGGCCCGCGCGTGGGCCGCGATAGCGGTCCCGCTGGCATAGGTCTCCACGCAGCCAGGAGCGCCGCAGGGGCAGCGGGGACCGTTGAGGTCGACCGTGATGTGGCCGATGTGCCCGGCGTTGCCCGTCCGGCCGGCGTGAACCCTGCCTTCCAGGACGATGCCGCCCCCGACGCCCGTCGAGACCACCATGCACAGAGCGTTGGCGACACCGCGTGCAGCGCCGAGCCAGTGCTCGGCGGCGGTCATGGCCACGGCGTCCCCGACCAGGACGGGCTCGATGCCCGCCGGGACCCCCGGATGACCACGCACCAGCTCGACCAGCGGGAAATGCCGCCACCCCGGAATGTTCACCGGGCTCACAGTGCCGCCAGAGGTGTCGACAGGCCCGGCGCTGGCGATTCCAACGCAGCTGAGGCGGGCCCAGGCCGGATGGGCCGCGAGCTCGTCCTGCACGGCCGTGACGGCGGCGGCCAGCTCGTCGGCGGTCCCCAGCGCGGGGGTGGGCCGCTGGGCCCGCGCGAGCAGGCGTCCCCCACTGTCCACGAGCGCCCCAGCGATCTTGGTCCCGCCTATGTCGAGTGCCCCGTACACCGTCACGTGTCCGCCTTTCTATGCCGGGACGCACCTCGCCCCCAGCCGTACTCTGCCCGGAGCTGACAACGTTGTCTAGCCTACGTAGTTTAGTTAAGTAATCGTTTAGTCAATCTGATGGTTTCGGGTTGCTCTTGAAGCACCCCCGAGTGCGCCTCCCAGCAGGCGCATTTCCCCCGACCGTGGCGCCAGGGAAAAGGCAGGCGTGAAATGCGGGTGACACATCTATTGACATGAATGGAACACTCGGTGCCTCATGTGAGGGCAGCGCCGGGCCGACGCCGAACACCACGCTTCGGGCCCAACTCTCGTGAGTACGTCAGGCTTGACCAACCGTCAGCCGCGTGCCGAAATGCCGTCGGCCCGCCCGACCATCTGGAGCCCACCCTCGTCACGGCGTCCCCACACGCCCGACAACGTTGTCCTCAACGTGGAGTGCGCCGGGTCCGGTCGAGCGGTCGCTGACATCTCACCCTTGCCCCCTTGAGGAGAGCTCATGAAGAAACCCCCGGGACGGTCCCTGGCCGCGACCTTCACCGCCCTGGCCACCGGCGTGGCCGGCGCCCTACTGTCAGTGCTCGGTCCCGTCGGCACCGCGCACGCCGCCGACGTGGGGCTCCACGTCAGCGACGGACGGTTGTACGAGGCCAACGGCAACGAGTTCGTGATGCGCGGCGTCAACCACGCGCACGCCTGGTACCCGGAGCAGACCAGCGCCATCTCCGACATCGCCGCCAAGGGCGCCAACACCGTCCGCGTGGTCCTGGGCAGCGGGAACCGGTGGACCAAGACCACGACCTCCGAGGTCTCCTCGATCATCGCCCAGTGCAAGGCCGCCAAGGTCATCTGCGTCCTGGAGGCACACGACACCACCGGCTACGGCGAGGACTCCGCCGCCACCACCCTGGACAAGGCGGCCGACTACTGGATCAGCGTCAAGAGCGCGCTGGAGGGCCAGGAGGACTACGTCGTCGTCAACATCGGCAACGAGCCCTTCGGTAACACCAACTACACCCAGTGGACCTCGGCCACCAAGAACGCCATAGGCAAGCTGCGTGGCGCCGGGCTCAAGCACGCCCTGATGGTGGACGCCCCGAACTGGGGCCAGGACTGGTCCGGCACCATGCGCGACAACGCCGCTTCGGTCTTCGCCTCCGACCCGGACCGCAACACCGTCTTCTCCATCCACATGTACGGGGTCTACGACACGGCCACCGAGGTCCAGGACTACCTAAACCACTTCGTAAACAACAAACTGCCCGTCGTGGTCGGTGAGTTCGGGAACATGCACAGCGACGGGAACCCCGACGAGGACGCGATCATGGCCACGGCCCAGTCGCTGCGGGTCGGCTACATCGGCTGGTCCTGGAGTGGCAACGGCAGCGGGGTCGAATACCTCGACCTGGTCAACGGCTTCGACCCGAACTCGCTGACCAGCTGGGGCGAGCGCCTGTTCAACGGCAGCAACGGCATCACCGCCACCTCCGCGCGCGCCACGGTCTATGGCGGCGGCTCGACCGGCGGCGGCAACACCGGCACCGGCACCGCCCCGAACGGCTACCCGTACTGCGCGAGCGCCTCGTCCGACCCCGACGGCGACGGCTGGGGCTGGGAGAACAGCCGCTCCTGCGTCGTCCGGGGCAGCGCGCCGGACACCGGCAGCGGGAACGGCACCGGCACCGCCCCGAACGGCTACCCGTACTGCGCGAGCGCCTCGTCGGACCCGGACGGCGACGGCTGGGGCTGGGAGAACAGCCGCTCCTGCGTCGTCCGCGGCAGCTCAGTGGACGGTTGATAGTCGCCCCATTGAGGCGATCTCACATCCTTGTGGCCGGCGCAGAAGGGCCGGCCACAAGGATGCTCGGCTACGGGAACCTGGGGGTCGCGGACGCGATCGTGCCCCGCCCCCTCGTTTTCGACCTTCAAGATCGCGGCGAGCATCTGCCGGGCACCCTCGCGGACAATACCGTCCATCAGGTTTCAATCTCGGTGGTTCCGTCGTCGTTGACTACGCTGAGCACGGGCGCGCCTTCCCAACCCGCGGTGCGACGCGGGTCCACTCGGTGCCCATCAATCGATCACTCGGGAAGGTACGCCCGCAGCGTTCCGCGAGGCACCCTTCCCGAGACCGGTTCACAGGTCTTGAGCACTGCTCAGGAATGGCCGAGCTCGACAGATTCCGGTCAACTCCGACGACTCCGCTTCCGGGCCGGCGGCGGGAGCCAGTGCTCACTGCCGCTGACCACCGGCCCCTAGCGTTTTCCCGAGGGACCTCAGCAGTTCGGTGAGCCGTCTCCGGTCCTCGGGCGCCATTCCGGACAGCAGCTCCCGCTCCTGCGCGGCGCGCACCTTCGCCACCCGGTCGGTGAGCTCCACACCCCTCGCTGTGAGGCAGAGCCAGACAATCCTGCGGTCACCGCTGTCGCGCTCCCGACGGATGAGGCCCGCCTCGGCCAGCCGGTCGGCCTGCTGGGTGAGCCCTCCGGCGCGGCCCGCGCCCGCCGCCGCGACCTCGCCCATCGTCATCCGGTAGGGCGCTCCCGCTTCGCGCAGGGCATCCAGCACGTCGAACGCGGCCGGGCTGAGGCCGTGGGCGCGCAGGGCCCGGCCGACGGCGAGCTGATGACGCGCGGCGCAGGCGTTCAGCAGCGCGAACAGGGAACGGGGCGTTCCGGCCGCCCGCTCGGGCACGGATGCGCAGGCACCGGCGTGCGTGGGAGCCGGCGGGGGACCGGCGCAAGGAGCGGGGCGCGGAAGGATGTGCCCCGAGGCGCCTCCCGCTGCGGGTCGGCCCGGCCGGGGACCGCCCGTCGGGGGTTCGCCCGGCGCGGGAGCGCCGGCCGTGAAGTCGCTCCGCGTGGCCGCCTCGGGAGGACCGCCGAATGCCGCGGCCAGCACCTCCGTCAGCGCCGGCGCCAGCTCCGCCGTCGGCACGGATGCCGCGGGTTCGTGCGCGAAGACGTAGCGCTCCATGATGACGCCGAAGAGGACGCTGCGGACCATTGACGCACGTACGTCCGCGTCGGTCCCCGTGCCGATCACCTGCGCCAGAGGTTCCCCCACCTGCCGGTCGAGGATGGTGCGCAGCATCTCCGCGCTCGGCGGGTGACTGACCGCCGAGCGGATCAGAGCGGGCCAGGGGTCCTCGGCCGGCAGCCGGTCCCACCGGTCGAGATAGGCGCGCGCGAGTACGCCCGGCACCTCTCCCGGCCCGACTCCGGCGGCGAGTACGTCTCCGCCCACCCCGGCCCCACCGGCGACCGCAGCGCCGAAGAGGGCGTCCTTGGTGCCGAAGTACGCCATCACGAGGCCGGGCGTCACACCGGCCTCCGCCGCGATGGCACGTACGCCCACACCCGTGTAGCCATGTGCGCCGAACAGGCGCCGTGCCGCGTCGAGCACCGCCCGGCGGTTGCCTTCCGGGTCATGGGAGCCGGGGCGGCGCTGGGGGCCCGTCTCCGGCACCTCGACCCCGGGGACGCCCTCGGGCCGCCGCTGCTCGTCGCTCTCGCTCTCTCGTTCCACATGTCTCAGATTAAACGGGTGTTCATAAAAAACAGTCGTTCAAAAAGAGTCACGTACGGTGCACGGGTGCCGTACCCATGGCGAGCGGCAGGCCGCTCCCGCCACGGCGCACGGCGACGATCTCAGCCAGTACCGAGAGTGCGGTCTCCTCGGCGCCCCGGCCGCCGAGGTCGAGGCCGATCGGCGAGCGCAGACGGCCGAGTTCGGCCTCCGACAGGCCGGCCGCTGCCAGCCGCGCCGTACGGTCCTCGTGCGTACGGCGACTCCCCATGGCCCCCACGTAGCCCGCGTCGCTGCGCAGCGCGAGGGTCAGGACCGGCAGGTCGTAGCGGTGGTCGTGGGTCAGAACGCACACTGCGGTCGAGGCGTCGACGAGGTGCCCGTGGGCTCGGAACCAGCGGTCCGGCCGGTCGCGCACCACCTCGTCGGCGCCCGGGAAGCGCCGGGCGTCGGCGAACGAGGGCCGGGCGTCGCAGACGGTGACGCGGTACCCGAGGGACGTCCCGAACTCCGCCAGGGGCCGCGCGAACTCGGCGGCCCCGAAGATCATCAGCCGCGGCCGGGCGGCGAAGGACTGCACCAGCAGCAGCCGCTCCGGTACACAGTCCGGCCCCGCTCCGCCGACGCCGTCCGGCCGGCCTTCTCCCACGGTCACCAGACCGCTCTCGCCCCGGCCGAGCATGCCCTCGGCCGCGAGCGCGCCCGCCCGGTCCACGGCCGGATTCCCGAGTGAGCCGCTCACGGTTCCGCCTCCCACGGCGAGTGCTCCCACCCCGCCGACCGGCGTGACCAGCGCCACCGGGACGCCGGCCGCGAGGTCCGCCGAGACCCGGCCGAGCGGCACCTCGGCGTGAACCTCCCGGATCAGCACCTCGATCGTCCCGCCGCAGGTCAGACCAATCGCGAAGGCGTCCTCGTCACCGACGCCCCACCGCTCGACGACCGGTGGCCCGCCCGCGAACACCTCCTCTGCCGCAGTGACCACCGCGGCCTCCACGCAGCCACCGGAGACACTGCCGACGATGCGGCCGTCCTGGGCCACCAGCATCGAAGTGCCGGGGCCGTGCGGGGCCGAGCCCCAGGCCCGTGCCACGGTCGCCATCACGCAGCGGGTGCCGGACCCCTGCCAGGCCGCCGCCTGGTCGATGACATGGTGCATATCGCTCACCTCGGGCCATGAAATCTGCGAGAACCTCTTGCCAACGAGAAACTTTAGGGTAAATCATTTTAGGTACTAGATACATCTGAGCGCTCGATCTTCCGCGCACCTGCGGAGCGCCACGGCGTGACGACCACCATCCGAGAGGCCCGGTGCCAGCAGATTGAAACCCACACCCTTCGACTACACGGCCCCCCGCACCGTCGCCGAGGCGGTCACCCTCCTCGCCGATCCAGCCCGGGACGCGAAGGTCGTGGCGGGCGGCCAGTCCCTGATACCCATGCTCAACATGCGCCTCGCGCGCCCCGAGCTACTCGTGGACATCACCCGCATACCGGACTTGGCCGCGCTGAACGTCGATCCCTCGGGAGCCCTGCACATCGGCGCCGCCGTCAGGCAGGCGAGAGCCGCGACCGATCCCTCCGTCCGGCGTGGGTGGCCCCTGCTGGCCGCCGCGATCGAGCGCATCGGCCACCCGCAGATACGCAGTCGCGGCACGGTCTGCGGCAGCCTCGCCCATCACGATCCGGCCGCCGAGCTGCCGACCGCCGCCCGCGCTCTGGACGCCCGCTTCATGATCACCGGTCCCCGTGGCCGTCGTACCGTGTCCGCCGAGGACTTCTTCGTCGCCACGTTCTCCACCGCCGTCGAACCCGACGAACTCCTCACCGAGGTCGTCGTGCCCCCGCCCCCGGCCGGGTGCGGCTGGGCATTCGAGGAATTCACCCGCCGGCACGGCGACTTCGCGACCGTCGGAGTGGCCGTGCTGCTGCAACGCGACTCCCGCTCGGGCACGGTCCGCGCGGCGCGCGTCGTCTTCAGCGGGGCCGGCCCCGTGCCCGTACGCCTGCACGCCGCCGAGGACGCCCTCATCGGCAGCGGCGTCGACGAGGAGGCCCTCGCCACCGCGTCCCGTGCCGCGCTGACCGGTCTCACCCCCTCGGACGACATCCACGCGAGTGCGCGCCACCGGCGCGAGACCGCCGCCCACCTCCTCGTCCGCGCCTGCACCACCGCCTGGGAGCGCAGCTGATGACCCTTCGCCCACCGACCCCCCTCACCGCCGTGACCCCGCCCCTGGCCGAACCCTCGGGCTGGCACCGGATCGAACTCACCGTGAACGGCGAGCAGATCACCGCCGAGGTCGAGTCCCGGCTGCTGCTCAGCGACTTCCTCCGGGACCGGCTCCGCCTCACCGGAACCCATGTCGGCTGTGAGCACGGGGTGTGCGGGGCGTGCACCGTGCTCGTCGACGACGAACCGGTACGCACCTGCCTGACCCTGGCCGTGCAGTGCGAGGGGGCGGTGATCCGCACGGTCGAGAGCCTCGCCCCAGGTGATGCCCCGCTGACACCCGTCCAGCGCGCCCTCCACGAGTGCCACGGCATGCAGTGCGGTTTCTGCACCCCGGGATTCGTCATGACCGCGACCGCGCTGACCGAACAGCCCGAACGCCCCGGCACCGAGCAGGTCGCCGACGCACTCAGCGGGCATCTGTGCCGGTGCACCGGCTACCGCAACATCCGCCGTGCCGTGTGCCAGGCACTCGACGAGCGCTTCGGGGAGTGACCCGTATGTCCCGTGATGGTGACCAGCAGGACAACCGCTGGATCGGCCGGGCCGTCCCCCGCGTCGAGGACGACCGGCTGCTGCGCGGCAACGGCCGCTACGTCGACGACATAGCCCTGCCCAGCGGTGTCGAGGCGGCGTTCCTGCGGAGCCCGCACGCCCACGCCCGCATCGAGTCCATCGATGTGAAGGCCGCGTCGGAGGCGCCCGGGGTCGTCGCGGTGTGGACCGGCGAGGACGTGGCCGGCCTGCCTCCGATGCTCAACAAGGAGGAGCTGCGCACCCCACCGGGCCTCGCGGCGCTCCTGGATCCGACGGTCCGGATGACCCCGATGCCCCTGCTCGCGGGCGGCACGGTGCTCTACGTGGGCCAGCCCGTCGCCCTGGTCCTGGCCGAGAACCGCTACCTCGCCGAGGACGCGCTCGAACTCATCAACGTCCGCTACGCCCCGCTGCCCGTGCTGGTCGACCCCGAGGAGGCGCTGACCGCGCAGGCGCCCCTGCTGCACGACGACCTCCCGGACAACACCGCGGTAGCCGTCCACGCCCGCGTCGGCGACCCGGACGCCGCCTTCGCCTCCGCGCACACCGTGGTGAGCGAGCGCTTCGAGGCGCACCGCTACGTGGCGTCGCCGATCGAGACCCGCGCGGTGTCGGCCCGGGTGGACCCGTACAGCGACCGGCTGACCGTCTGGTCGGGGACGCAGACGCCCCACCGGCTGCGCGAGGCCATCGCCCACACGCTCGGCCTCCCGGCCGACACGGTCCACGTGATCGCGGCCGACGTGGGGGGCGGGTTCGGCCAGAAGGGCATCCTCTACGTCGAGGAACTCCTCGTGCCGTACGCCGCACTTCTGCTCGGCCGCCCGGTGCTGTGGCGCGAGGACCGCAACGAAAACCTCACCGCCTCCTCGCACGCCCGCGAGCAGATCCATCTGATCGAGCTCGCCGCGGACGTAGACGGTCACCTCGTGGGCGTCCGCGACCGGATCACGGTGAACTTCGGCGCGTACAACATGACCGGCCTCGTCGTGCCGTACAACTCGCTCTGCCATCTCCTCGGCCCGTACCGCGTCCCGCACGTCGACATCGACGTGATCGGGGTGCTCACGAACACCACCTTCGCGACGCCCTACCGGGGCGCGGGCAGGCCGGAGACGGTCTTCGCCATGGAACGCGCGATGGACCGGCTCGCCTCCGAGCTGGGCATCGCCCCCGAGGAGCTACGGGCGCGCAATCTCATCGGCCCGGACGAGATGCCCTACGCCACCGGGCTGGTGGACCGCTCGGGCAGCCCGCAGTCCTACGACTCCGGCGACTTCCCCGAACTCCTGCGCCGCGCCGTGGCGAAGGCCGACGTGGAGAGAGTGCGTGCCCGGCAGCGAGAGGGCGGCCGGGACGGCAGGCACCTCGGCATCGGCTTCGCGATGTACATCGAGGCCACCGGCCTCGGGCCGTTCGAGACGGCCCGCGTCGACATCGCACCCACCGGCCGCGTGCGGCTCGCCATCGGCGCCCCGTCCCAAGGACAGGGCCACCGCACGTCCATGGCGCAGATCGCCGCGGACGCCATCGGGGTGCCGATCGACGTCATCGACGTGACCGGCGGCGACACCGAGGCCACCCCATTCGGCGTCGGCACCATCGCCAGCCGGGCTCTGGTCAACGCGGGCAATGCCACGCACCGGGCCGGGCGGCTCATCCGCGAGAAGATCATCGACGCGGCGGCGCGGCGCCTCGACGTCCCGGCCGGCAGCCTCGACCTGAGCGACGGGGTGGTGGCCTCTGAGGAACCGGCCGGCCCCTCGATCGACCTGGCGGAGCTGGCCGGACGCGCGGCACTGCCCGGAACACCCGAACCCACCGACGGTCAGCACGGCACCGAACTCAGCGAGACCGTGCACTTCCGGCCACCCGGTTTCGCCGTCGCGAGCGGCGCGCACGCGGCGGTCGTCGAGGTCGACGAGCACACCGGTGAGGTCGAGATCCTGCACTACGTCGTCGTCCACGACGCGGGCGTCATCGTCAACCCGATGATCGCCGAGGGCCAGGTGACCGGCGGGATCGCACAGGGGATCGGCGGCGCCCTGTACGAGGAGATGGTCTACGGAGCCGACGGGCAGCCCAGGACCGGAACCTACATGGACTACCTGGTGCCGACGTCCTCGGAGATCCCCGATCTCGACCTGGACGAGATCCACACCCCGAGCCCGATGAACGACCTCGGCGTCAAAGGGCTCGGCGAGGGCGGCGCGATCGCACCGCAGGCCGTGCTCGCCAACGCCGTCGAGGACGCGCTGCGCCCCTTCGGCGCGGTCGTGCGCCGGGGCCCGCTCTCACCGAGCCGGGTGCGCGACCTGATCCGCCCCTCGGTCACACCCGGCTGACCCTCACCACCCACCCCGATCCCAGGACGGAAACCCATGCAGCTCGACCACTCGTTCACCGTTGCGGCGGACCCCGACGACGCGTGGAAGCTCTTCCACGACCTCGGCCGGGTCGCGCCCTGTATGCCCGGCGCCGTACTGGACACGCTCGACGGTGACGCCTTCACCGGCCGGGTCAAGGTCAAGATCGGTGCGGTGCAGATGAGTTACCGCGGCGAGGGAACCATCACCCGTGACGAGGCCGCACGGTCGGTGCACCTCGACCTCAGCGGCAGCGAGACCCGGGGCGCGGGCACCGCGTCCGCGAGGGTCACCGCGACGCTGACCGCTGGCGCGGACGGCACCCGCGTCCACGTGCGCACGGACCTCGACATCACCGGCCGTCCCGCGCAGTTCGGCAGGGGCATCATGACCGAGGTCGGGGACCGGCTGGTCCAGCAGTTCGCCGACCGCCTGGAGGATCTGCTGAGGGAAGCGGGCCCCGGGCTCGACGGCACCACCAGCCAGGCACCCGCGGCGTTTCCGGCCGAGCCGGAGGCGGTGGACCTCGGCGCGGTCGCGCTGCCGGTCCTGCTGAGGAAGGCGGCCCTGCCCGCTGCCGCGATGCTGGCCGTCGTCGTGCTGGTCAGGGTGCTGAGGGGGCGCTCTCGCCACTGACCTCCGTCTTTGCGAGGGGCGGCGCGGGGCCGAGGGCGCGCGTGGCGAGGTTGACCGAGTGGAGAGGGGCCATCCGGGCACCGCCGTGAGTTCGGGTTCGCGGAGGCTGGCGAGGGGCTGGGTCCAGACGCCCAGTACGCGGCCGCGTACTGGAAGAAGACCTACGGCACCCTCGCCAGCAGCGCTTCGGCAGTTGGGCCACGGCGAGCCGACGGCCACCAACAGCACCCGGTCCTCCAAGGGAAGCGACCACGGGGCCACGGTCCGGTCGCGGGTCGGAACCAGGGCATCCGCCGGCGGAACCAGCCGACACGGCTCCGCGACGAGCGGCTCATCGCGCCGGACGCGGTCACTGCAGGTGAACAGCGCTCCGCTACCCCGAAGTCCGCGGGTGTCGCAGAGCGCCGTGTCTCGTGTCACCGCGGGATGCGAGATTCGTTGCGCGCGGGGTCAGGCCACTTCTGTGGGCAGCTTGGCATCTTCCTGGGGCGGGGCAGGAGTGGCGTCCTCGCGCGACGGGGCCAGTGCGGCGGCGATGGCCACTGCTCCGATGGCACACACGACGGCCGTCGCATGCAGCGCGATGTGCAGCGCATGGGTGAACCCGCCTGCCAGCGTGCCGAAGGTGCCTCCGGACAGGTCGCCCGCAGCAACCTTCGCGGCCAGTTCCTGGGAGCCGACGCGGGCGCTGATGAGGCTGACCAGGACAGCGCCGCACACGGCGATGACGATGGCTTCGCTGCCGATGCGCATGGTGTTGAGGAACCCGGCGGCCATGCCGGCCTGTTCGGTTCGACCGGCTGCCCGAAGGCCACCTCCCGACCGTCACAGCAGGCGGCAGTCACTGTGGTTTCGGCATACTTTCGGAATTTTGCGAGCTGTTCCACGCCCACACGTCGGCAGATTCGAGCCCGGCGTAGCGTGGCGGCCACCGCCCCAGCCCCGCCCGCGCACACAAGAAATGCGCCAAAGAGCCGCGCGTCCTGGCGGAACGGCGTCTCCGCAGGCCGCAGGCCGCAGGCGGCTCCGCGGTCGGGCTCCCTCGAAACCCTGCCGGGACCGGCTGCGGAGCCGGGCACAGCGCGCTGCGCTCGGCAGGCTGTGCCGCGCTGCCCGGCCGAGCATGCCAATGGGGCATGCTGAGGGAGCATTCCGGGCTCCACGCCTGGTTGTCGGGGCAAAAGGGGCGCGCACGCTGGTCCCATTGGCCTTCGAAACTGTCCGAAAGTTTCCCGAAGGGTTTCCGGTCTCATGGGGGGTGCGCTTCACTGGTCCGGCACGCAGCAGGGCAAGGACTGATATGCATACGCCTCACGTGAAGGTTTTCTCACCTCCGTCAAGAGGAGAGTCTTGTACACCCTCGGACTGAATTGCTGCTTCTCGCTGCCGGGCCGTGAAATCGTGCCCGATCTGCCCCAGTGGTTTTTTCACGACGCGTCGGCGGTACTGATCCGGAACGGCGAAGTGGTGGCTGCGGCCGAACAGGAGCGGCTGAACCGGCTGAAGCACACGAATCGCTTTTCCGGCGATGCCGTCCGGGCCTGTTTCGACCATGCCGGCATCGGTTTCGAGCACGTGGACTCGGTGGCGTTCTTTTTCGACGAGGCGTGGACGGACAAGGAACTCTTCCACCAGTACGTCGAACACTCCGACGTGACGACGAGTTCGGCCAGGGAGCTCATCAAGGAACGCGTGCGGGAACTGTTCGACTTCGAGCTTCCCGACGACCGCATCTCCTTCGTCCGGCACCACGATTCCCACGCCTATTCGGTCTATCCCCAGTCGGGCTTCGACGACGCACTCGTGGTCGTCATGGACGGGCGAGGCGAAGACGCCTCCGCCTCGGTCTACAGTGCCGCGGGTGAACGGGTGGAGCTGCTCGCCACGAAGGGCCCGTCCGACTCGCTCGGCCACTGGTACACGGCGGGAACCGAACTTCTGGGCTACCAATTGTTCGACGAGTACAAGGTCATGGGCCTCGCCCCGTACGGGAACCCGGACACCTACCGCCCGGTCCTCGACGAGCTGTTCGAGCTTCGCCCGGACGGTGACTTCCGGCTGGATCACGCACGACTGCGTGCGGCCATGTTCTCCGCCGGTTTCCTCCCGCGCCGCAGGGGCGGGACGTTCGAGCAGCGGCACATGGACTTCGCGGCAGCGGTCCAGCAGGTGACCGAGGAAGCCGCCCTGCACATGATCGGGCACTGGCTCCGCGAGACCGGCCACTCCCGTCTGGCGCTCGCCGGCGGCGTCGGCCAGAACTGCACGCTGAACGGCAGGCTCCTGCGTGAACAGCACCTGCGGGACATCTTCGTCCACCCCGCCTCCCACGACGCCGGCGCCGCACTGGGAGCCGCGATCAAGGTCGAGGCGGAGAAGACCGCCGCGCTGAGGCGCCGCAGAATCCGTGACGTCTTCTGGGCGCCCGCGTCGCCCCGGCCGGAGGAGACCGAGCCCCTGCTGAAGAAATGGGCCGGCCACCTGGACGTCGAGCACGTGCCCGGCATCGAGAAGCGCACCGCGCAACTCCTCGCGGACGGGAAGGTGGTCGGCTGGGTGCAGGGACGTTCGGAGTTCGGTCCCAGGGCGCTGGGCAACCGGAGCATCCTGGCCGACCCGCGTCCCGCGGACAACCGGCAGCGGGTGAACCTGATGGTGAAGAAGCGGGAGACCTATCGGCCCTTCGCACCGTCGGTACAGGCCGAGAGCCTGCACGACTGGTTCGAGTTCCCCGAGGACATCGCCGCCCCGGACTTCATGGTGTTCACCGTCCCCGTGCTCGAACACCGGCGGACCGAACTGGCCGCCGTCACGCACGTCGACGGCACTGCCCGAGTGCACGCGGTGGACCGCGAGGTCAACGGACGGTTCTGGCGTCTGCTGGAGGAGTTCGAGGCACTCACCGGAGTGCCGGTCCTGCTCAACACGTCCTTCAACAACCACGCCGAGCCGATCGTCGACTCCGTCGAGGACGCTGTACGCTGCTTCCTCACCACGGAGCTCGACCATCTCGTGATCGGCGACCTCCTTGTCTCCCGCTCGCCCCGCGACCGCGAGGCCCGGACCGCGCTGGTTCCCCGCCTGTGCCCCGACACCAGGGTCGTCCGCGAGAGCGGGCCGGCCCGGCTGGAGCGGGCCGTTGTGACCGGTGCGTACACCAAGGCCAAGCGGGTTCCGGTCGGGGCGGCGACGGCCGCACTGCTCCTCTCCGCAGACGGTGAGCGCAGCCTGGCCGAACTCTCTTCGAACCTCACGGGGCCGGGTGGCGTCGAAACACTGGCCGAGGTGGAGCTGCTCTGGAGCGAGCGCTTCCTCGACCTGGCGCCGCGCTGAACGGCGGCACACGCCCGCCATGCGCTCGCGAACCCCCCGACGGCAGCCCGACAGGGGCAGCGGACGTCTCTGGCACAACAAGGACTTCACCCTGCTGTGGATCGGGCAGTCGCTCTCCTTCTTCGGCGGTGGGCTCTACGACGTCGCCGTGGCCTGGAGCGTCTACGCGGTCACCCGCTCTTCGGCCGCTACCGGCATCGTTGTCGCGGCCACGACCGCCGCGCAGTTCCTGTGTGCCGTCCCCTCGGGCTACCTCAGCGACCGGATGAGCCGGCGCCGGATGCTCATCGTCAGCGACCTGCTGGCCGGGGCCGCGGCACTCGCGGTGGGGTTGGCGGCGCTCAGGGACAGCTTGTCCCTGGCACCGGTGGTCCTGCTCAGCCTGGTGCTCGGCGCCTGCCGGGCACTGGGCACCATCGCCCACATGCCGCTGCTCGCGCAGACGGCCCGGGGGGACGTCAAGACCGCCAACTTCCTGCACTCGATCACCTACAACTCGATCAGAATCACCTCGGTTGCCCTCGGCGGTCTGCTGCTCACCATCACCGAGGCGCACTGGCTGATCCTCGCGAACGCCGTGTCCTTCTTCGGCGCGGCCCTTGTGACCCAGCGGATCGGCGCCCAGCAGGACGAGGGCGCGGCCACCGGGCCGGGAGCCCCGTGGCAGGCGTGCCGGGAGGGGCTGCGGGTACTGCTGGAGATACGGTCTGCCCGGTTGATCGTCCTCAGCTCCGCTCTCGCCAAAGCCGTGTACTCGTCGGCTCTGGCCGTGACCCTGCCCCGGCTGATGACCGAGAGCGCCGGCACGTCGGGCAGCCTGGGCCTGGCGATGGGGTTGCAGAGCCTGGGCGTCGTGGCGGGGTCATGGATGCTCAGGCGGGTGACCGGAGGAGAACTGGGACTCATGCACTTCCGGCGTCTCGTGACGGTGGGAGCGACGGCGATTCTGGCTCTGACGTGGACCTCCGGCCCGCTGCTCCTGCTCTGCGTCTTCGTCGCGGGCTGCGGACTCGCCTTTGAAATGATCGAACAGACCTGCCTGCAGCAGATCATTCCGGCGCGGGTACTGGGCCGGGTGCTCAGCCTCGACATGTTCGCCGGGCTGCTCTGCTACTCACTGGGCTCGGCGCTGCTGGGCGGGCTGGTCGACCTCTCGGGTGCGCCCCTGGTCCTCACCTGCTGTGCCGCCGCGCAGTTCGCGCTGGTACTGGCGCTGCGACACGGCTCCCGGCACGAACCGGGAGCGGTCTGACCGTTACCGCAACGAGGGCTGCTCCTCCAGCCAGGTGAGGCCCTGGTGGCAGGTGAACATGCAACGCACCAGGTTCTCGACCGGCGGCGAGAAGGAAAGCCGGATCCTGCGTCGGCCGTTTCCCTTCCCGGGCGGGGCCATCATCTCCTCGGGCACCACCCTCACACCGAGCAGGTAGGAGAGCACGCCGAACAGGTGGAAGGTCCGCGCCACCGCCACCGGCCCGACGCCGCCGCGGTCGAGGACCGCGTCGCAGTGCACCACGAGGAAGAAGCCGCACTCCGGCTCGTACTCCACCGCGAACCAGCGGCTGAGCCCCTCGTCGAGGAACCGCACGGCCAGCTCCCGGTGGAACTCCAGGATCCTGGCGTCCAGTTCGTCGTAATGGGACGCATCCACCGGGTGCTCCCGCGGGCCCGGTGGGCAGAGCACGACGCCTTGCTCGAACTTCCACCGCAGAAGCCGGTCAACCTCGTCGAGCACCACGGAACGGACCCGCTCGCGCTGCGCGTCGGGGATACGGGCCGATCCGACGCCCTCCACCATCGCCACCATCAGGTGGCGCCGGAACTCGTAGCTGTCGTCCTGGTGCCAGGACTCCTCCGCCAGGTAGGCCCGGATCTCCTCCGCTCCGCTCCGCATCGCCCGCGCCAGGGCGTTCTGGAATCCCGTGTACACGAATCCGACGGTGCTCTCGAGAACGCGTCGAACGGACTCGGCCTGCGTGCGCGGGCTCCAGAGCAGACCGATCCGCAGGTTGGCCAGCGCGAACGGTTTGGAGAGGCCGAACAGCACGAAGGTGTCCGCGTGGTGGTCGAGCAGGGTGCCGCAGTCCTCGGGCATGCTGCGGATCGAGTGGTACGACATGTCCTCAATGGCCGTCACCTGGTGGCGGCCGAGCACCTCACCCAGCCGGCGCAGGTGCTCAGGCGTGGCCATCCGGCCGGTGACGGTCGGGTTGATGTGCAGGTAGCAGACGACTCTGGGGGGCCGGAGCACCAGCGCGGGACCACGGTGCAGCGGCTGGGCGTTCCGAAGGGCGGGCCACCGGGAGGCGGCGCGCTTCAGCATCGTCCGGGCTGCCCGAAGAGGGCCGAGTTCCTCCAGTCCGCGGGTGATCTCCTCCGCGTCCTCGGGACACGGTGCGGCGACGTCTCCCAGCAGTCCCCTGCGGTGCAGGTCGCGCAGGGTCCCGCGCACCAGGACGGACCGCTGCGGCAGCCATTCGGCGTACAGGGCGGCGTTCCGCTCGGTGACCACACGGTCCAGGGCGTCGATGTCCACGGCGCCGTCCTCGCCCAGCGGAACGGTCGCCACGGTTCCGCCCGCCCGGTAGGGCTGGGGAAGGAAGAATCCGTAGGACACCTCGGGATGCAGGACCACGTCGCCCGGCACCGTCACGCGGGTCCGGCACAGCGCGTCGTACAGGCTGATGGTCCCGACTCCGACGACCGGTTCGACCTGGTCCAGGTGCCGGGCGAGAGGGAAGCCCAGCCCTGCGACGAGCTCCCGCACGGCCGTGTTCAATTCCTCCGTGCACTCGGGGCCGAAGTACCGCTGGAAATCCTTTCCTCGACCCACTTCTATAGACAAATGGTGCACAAAGCTTGGTAGTGGGGCAGCGGATGCGTCACCGGTGTCCAGATTCCGTTCCCCCGGAATGCAGTCGACCGGGCCCTCGGAACCGGTACCGGGCTCCTGGTTCCGGCTGGTGAGGACTTGATAGGCCCAGCGGCAGAGAAAGGGAAAGCGTGACGGCTCGTCCTCTGCGACTCCCGCATATTGCGTCTCAAATTCGGTCAACAGTCGCCCGAGTTCCGCAATCGTGTCTCTCTCCAGGGCGGGGGAAATGCCGGCGCGCGCAACGCGTAACTTTTGTTGACATGTGTAAGTCATGGCTGTTAGCGTAGCCGCGCCTTGATGGCAAATCAAGCAACTCCCTGCTGACAGAAGGGCAGTTGAAGTGAGTAACTTAGCCTTGTTCGGCGGCGATCCCGCAGTGACCACCCCTCGGGAAGACCTTTTTGATTGGCCGATCCTAGGGCCTGAGGAGGAAGCCGCAGTACTGGCGACAATGCGTAAGCCGAGCTATCTCGATTTCCAAACCGTTCCGGCCTTCGAGTCGGAGCTCAAGGACTGGCTCGGCACCGAGTACCTGATCACCGAGAGCTCCGGGACCCACGCGGTCCTCGGGGCCATGTTCGCCTGCGGAGTCGGAGAAGGTGACGAGGTCATCGTCCCGGCGTCGACCTACTGGGCCTCCTGCGTACAGGCGTTCACGTTGCGGGCCAAGGTGGTGTTCGCCGACATCGATCCGCTGACGATGAACCTCGACCCCGCTGACGTGGAGCGCAAGATCACCGACCGCACGAAGGCGATCGTCGTCGTCCACCTGCTTGGTTACCCGGTCGACATGGACGCCGTCAACGCCGTCGCCCGCCGTCACGGCGTCAAGGTCATCGAGGACGCGTCCCACGCGCACGGCAGCCTGTACCGCAACCGCCTGGTCGGCACCCTGGGTGACATCGCGGCGTTCTCCATGTGCGGCAAGCCCCTCTCCATCGGCGAGGGCGGGATGATCGCCACCAACGATGCAGAGCTCCACGACCGGGCGCTGGCCTGGGGGCACAACTTCCGCTTCCACGCGGGTGAGGTGAAGTCACCGGAGCTGCTGCGGTTCGCCGGCCTGCCGCTCGGCGGAGTGACCTCCCGGATGCACAACCTCAGCGCCGCGATCGGCCGGGTCCAGCTGCGCCACTTCGACGAGCGCATCCAGGAGATCGACCGGGCGATGAACCACTTCTGGGATCTGCTCGCCGACATACCGGGGCTCGTCGCCCACCGCCCGCCGAAGGACAGCGGCTCCACCATGGGCGGCTGGTACAACCCGCACGGCGTCTACCTCCAGGAACACTTCGAGGGCCTGTCCGTCGCGCGCTTCGTCGAGGCGATCAGGGCGGAGGGGTACCACTCCTGGACCCGCATCTGCATCCGTGAGCCGCTGCACACGCACGAGCTGTTCAGGAGCGCGGACGTCTACAACGAAGGCGCACCCACGAACAGCAGGCGCGGGGCGGCACCGCCCCAGGGCCGCGGCGACCTGCCGGTGGCCGAGTCGGTGCGGGCCCTGACCGTGCCACCGTTCCGGCGCTTCGACCGGGACGCCGTCGAGATGTACGCCGCCGCCTTCCGCAAGGTGGCGGACAACTACAAGGAGCTCCTTCCGGGAGACCGCGGGGACGAAAGCGTGGTCCTCGACGAGCGGGGCAACGGGTGACGGCCGAGGCCGTCGAGCGATCCTTCCGCCTCCCCGCCACCGCCGCTCTGGAATGGGCCACACGAGTCTTCCGCGTCCTCGGCGCCGATCACACGACCGCCCAGGACGCGGCTCTCGCGCTGGTAGCCGCAGACCTCGCCGGGCACCCCAGCCACGGGGTGCGGCTCGTCGCCACCTACGCCCACCAGGCCGACAGCGGCGAACTGCTGCCCGAAGCACGCCCCGCCATCGTGCGGCAGGACGCCCACTCCACCGTCATCGCGGGCCGAAGAGGTCTGGGGGCCGGAGCCATGCGCCTGGCGGTACGGAACGCCACGGAGCAGGCCAGGCGGCACGGAGCGGCCACCGTCCTGCTCACCCACCACGGTCACCTCGGACGCCTCGGACTCTACGTCGCCCAGCTCGCCGACGCCGGCATGGTCGGCGTGCTGTCCAGCGGCTACGGACTTCTGCCGGAAGAGGCCATCGTGGCGCCCGTGGGCGGCGTCGACCGAGTCTTCGACACCAACCCGTGGGCCTTCGGCTTTCCCGCCGAAGGAGGCGACATCGTCATCGACATGTCCTCCGCGGCGATCTCGTACAACGCGGTCAGGGCACTCGGGCTCGCCGGAATCCCGATTCCCGGCCACCTCGCCCAGGACCGGCACGGGCAGCCCTGTACCGACCCGGACAGCGTGCTGGCCACCGGCAGCCTGCTGCCGGCCGGGGGCGCCGTCGGATACGGGCTGGCCCTCGCGGCCTGCGGGCTCGCCGCCCTGGCCGGCGGGCCGCCGGCCTCGGCACCGCCGGAATCGATCGCAGGCACCTTCCTGCTGGCCCTCGACGTGACCCGGTACCGGCCGCTCGCACAGTACCGCCGGCATCTCGGCGCGGCTGCGGCGGCCGTCCGGGCCGGCACGCCGGCGAATCCGGGGAGCCCCGTCCGGACACCGGGAAGCCGCGGTGTCCTGGTGCGCTCCCCTCGCGAGGTGAGCGGAACGATCGAGCTGTCCGAATCCACCTTTCGAGAACTGGAGGACACATGTCACCGCATGCGACTGCCCGCTTTCCCGGAGAGCCGATGAATCCTGGCCGGTCTGTAGGCATCGCCTTCGCCGGCTGCGGCTACGCAGCCGACTTCTACGGCGCGACGCTGCCCAACTATCCGTGGCTGGACGTCAGAGGCGCCTACGACGTACGGACGGACCGCGCCCGGTCCTTCGTCCGAGAGTACGGCGGCTGCGTCTACGACAGCTTCGACCAACTCCTCGCCGACCCGAGCGTGGATGTCCTGGTCAACCTCACGCCGGTCACGCTCCACCACAGCACCACCAAGGCCGCGCTGAACGCCGGCAAGCACGTCTACTCGGAGAAGCCGCTCGCCACTCGGCTGGACGAAGCCTCCGAACTGGTGCTTCTGGCCCGTCAGCGCGGTCTGCTGCTGTCCAGTGCCCCGTCGACGGTCTTCAGCCAGGCCGCGCAAACGCTGATACAGGCCGTCGGCGACGGGCTGATCGGCCGCCCGCGCCTGGTGCACGCCGCACTGGACATGGGCGCGCTGGCGTTCATGGCCTACACCGACTGGCACAGTAGGCGCGGGGTGCCCTGGCCGTTCGAGGACGAGGTACGCAACGGCTGCGTCATGGAGCACGCGGGTTACCAGCTGAGCTGGCTGGTAGCCATGTTCGGGCCCGTCGTGCGGATGGCGGCCCACACCGCTTCCCTGCTGGCTGACGAGTGGTCCACGCTCGACGCGGGTGAGGTGGCTCCCGACGTCTCCCTGGGTTTCCTGGAGTTCGCCGACGGCACCGTCGGAAGGATCAGCATCGGCTGGGTCGCTCCGACCGACCAGACCCTCACCGTCATCGGTGACAGAGGAACCCTCACCGTGGGTGACGTGTGGCAGGCATCGGAACCCGTCGTTCTGCGCCGCAGGGTGGGCACCAATGGCAAGGACCACTCCTATCTCGCCGAGCCGGAGCAACTGCCGTTCGTCGTCCCGGCTGCCGAGCACCGGTATGTCGACACCCACGACCTCACGGTGGGCGCCGGTGTGGCAGACCTGGCCCGTGCCGCGGTGCGGGACGAGCAGCCGTTCCTCTCCGCCGACTACTGTCTGCACGTGCTCGACGTGAGCCTGCGGCTCGCCGCGGGCACGGGTGTGGCGGAAACCGTGACGGTGCCGGCCTCGACCGACTCGAAACTTTTAGGATGTTCCATCGAAAGTCTGGCCACGGCCGGGAGGGGCCACGCACCGACCTCATGGCCCACCGTCGGCCTGGCGGGAGAGAAGAGGAGAGCATGAACGCCCAGAGGCACCAAGAGGTCGCCGCGCTGCTCGACCGGGCCGTGGAGTGGGCAGGCGCCCGGCCCGACGTCGCGGGACTGCTGCTCGTCGGCTCCTGGGCCAGGGAGGCGGCGCGCGAGGACTCCGACGTCGATCTCGTCCTGCTCAGCGACGACCCGGCACTGTACGACGCCGAATCCCTGACGGACCAATGGGCCCTCGGGACCTTCGTCACCACCCGCCGCTGGGGCCCCATCACGGAATGGCGGTTCGTCAGGGAGTCGGGGCTGGAGGTCGAGCTGTGCGTCGGGCGTCCGGACTGGGCCGGCACCTCGCCCATGGATCCGGGTACCCGCCGGGTCGTCTCCGACGGAGCGCGGTCACTGTACGACCCGCGCGGTCTGGTCGCCGGCGTCATTGGCGCGTGCGCGGGCTGAAGCCCGTCAGCCGGCGTGCACACCTGGCGCTGCCCCACCCCGCGCCGGGTGTCCGAGCCGGCACAACAGACCTGGTGTGCACGGGCTCGTCCGCCGGCCGGGGGACGGCCCGCACCGGGTCGGCGGGCCGTCCTTGTTCCTCCGCCGGTCAGACACCCCCTGAGGTCACGCTCCGGTCGGGTTGCGGGTGCCCCGGCACGGGGCGCCGTCCGCGGCGGGCGATCAGTGGCTCCGCAGCCAGACAGGCGACGGCGGCGGACACCAGCGCGGCGGCCACCAGAGCAGTGCTGCGCACCCCCCACGAAGGCAGCAGCAGCGCCCCGGCCAGGGCGCCGGCCGCGACGCTCGCATTGAACACGGCGCTGTGCGCGGCCGTGGCGACTTCGGTACTGCCGGGCGCCACATCGAGGATCCGGTTCGCCATCGCGGTGATCATCAGGAACATCGTGGCACCGAACAGGACGAGCAGACCGATCACGGCGAGCCGGAGCGCGCCTACACCGTGGAGACCGAACAAGGCGCCCGCGAGCAGTGCGGTGGGCACGATCACCCCGGCGCGCGGCCAGCGGTTCAGGACCACTCCGCCGAAGGCCATGACCGCCACTCCGGCCGCTCCGCGGACGAACAACAGGGGCCCCATGGCCGTTTCCGGGAAGCCGCTGACCTCCGTCAGGAAGGGCACGGTGTACGTGGAGGCAGCCGAAAGACCGGTGATCGACAGCGCAGTGGCCGCCAGCAGGACGACGAACCGCCGGGCGTCCGGGTCGGTGGCGGCGGCGGGCTTCTCCTCCGTCCGCGTACGCGGCATGCAGACGGCCACAGTCACCAGAGCGGCCAGACCGAGACCGCTGAGCGCCAGGAAGGGCAGCCGCCACCCCCACTGCTGTCCCAGCCAGGTGCCGGCCGGCACGCCCATGACGGTAGCCACCGAACTCCCGGTGAACACCACTGAGACGATCCGTCCTCGCAACCTGGGTGGAAACATGCCCACCGCCGTCACGACGACCACCGACCAGAACACCGCGTGAGCCAGCGCGGTGATCACCCGGCCGCCGAGCAGAAGCGGGTAGCCCGGAGCGAGAGCAGTGAGGCAGTTCGCGGTCACGAACACCGCCAGCACCCACGAGAGCAGCCGGCGGCGCGGAACACGGCGAGTGGCTCTGACCAGTGGCACGGATACGACCGCCACGGTCAGGCCGTATCCGGTGACGAGCAGCCCCACTGCCGAGAGCGAGGTGTGCAGATCACCTGCCATCAGCGAGAGCAGACCTCCGGGCAGGTTCTCGTTGGCGACGAAGCAGAAGGTGGCCACCACCAGTGCGGCGAGCGCGGCCACCCGCGCGGATGCTCCCGGCATCGGGGCGGTCGCAGGCATCAGGCGCACCGGTCCAGGACGTGCCGCACATACCCTTCGTACGTGTGGTGCTCCTCCGCGTACGCACGCAGGCCGGCGGCGGCCTCGTGCAGCTCCGGCAGGTGCCGCAGAGCATCGTCGATCGCACGGCGCAGGGCACGGCCGTCGGCGGCGGGAACCACCTGGCAGGCCGGCGAATCGGGTATCTGCTCGGCGAGCACCTCCGAGACGATCACCGGCTTTCCGGCGCTGATCGCCTGCGCGAGTGCCCCGGACGCGCCCCCGTAGCCGGCGAATTCCTGCTGGTAGGGGAAAACGATCACGGCGGCCCCGCCGATCACCTCTGCCAGCCGCGTCCGGGATATCCAGCCGCTCTCGAACCCGACACGGGCATGCGGATGGTCACTGCGCAGGCGCTCCTCGACACCGTCGTACTGCTGGCCGAGAACGCGGAGTTGCGGGCCGTTCTCCAGGGCCGTCAGCAGGACGCCGATGCCCTTGTCCGACCGGGCACTGCCGATGGAAAGGACGTACGGTTCCTCGTCGGTGGGAGTCCAGCCGCGGCGGAAGGAGGCGGCGACCTCCGCACGGGTGGCGGTCGGCCAGCCCACTCGGAGCAGCCTGTCCGGAGCGACGAACCGCCGTGCCTGCCGCTCGCCGACCGGAGTGTTCACCACGAACAGCGCGTCCGGGGCCTGCCCTCCTACGACATCCACCAGGCGTCCGCCGCCCCCCAGACGGCGTCGTACGTCCGCCTCGAAGTAGCCGGGCCGGTGCAGAGAGTGAACGTACGTCAGCCCCGCCTCCGAGACGGGCCAGGCAGGGTAGTTCTCGTCGAAATAGCAGTTGAGGAACACCGTGGCACCATGGTCGCGCGCGTCCAGGCACGCCTCCGCCAGTCTCTTGGGGTCGACCGTCCCGGAGTAGGAGAGCTTCACCGCGCTGGAGCCGGGCGACGCACCCGTCGTGGCCACGTGTGTGACACCTCGGCCGAGCCGGTGGTGGAGCAGGTAGGACGGCGGGCAGTACATCCGTACGGGCCCTGCCGCAGGGGTCGCCGCGGCTGCGCTTGCCAGTCCGACGACGAAGTCCGGGTGGTGGCCGAGGACGGTGTCGTTGAAGTCGTCGAAGACCGCCATCCCCGTCATGAGGTGCCGAGCCTTTCCAGCCGGGGCAGGGTGCCCGATGGCACCGGCGCGGTCCCGACGACCGTCTCCAGCGCGGACATCGCCAGATCCATGGGCACCGGCACCAGCGGACGTCCGCGTTCACCGGTGACGACGTGCCCCGGCGCCTTCAGCAGCACCATCGGCACCTCGTCGGGGGCGCAGGACAGGTAGCCGCGCTTGTTGTCCCGCGCCAGTACCGTGCGTATCCGGCCCGGATCGAGCGCGCCGGGTCCCGTGGACGCCGGGGACAGGTGCAGCCGTCCCACCAGTCGGTGGTGCAAGGCGAGGCCGTCGCGATCGAGATGTCCGAGGGAGTGGCTGATCTCGGCGGCGACCAGCATGCCCCAGCCGATGGCCTCGCCGTGGCCGATCCGGCCCTCGGAGACGAACTCCAGCGCGTGCCCCATCGTGTGTCCGTACTCGAACACCAGCGCCTCGTGACGCTCCCGCGGATCGGTCCGCAGGTAGGGCGCCTTGGCGGTGCATCCGATGTCCAGCAGGTCGAGCAGTGCCGTGGCCGGCGCATCTCCCAGACCGCCGAGAGCGCGCTCGAGATCAAGCCGCCGCTCCGGTACGACCGCCAGCACGTTCTTCACCATCTCGGCCAGGCCGGTGAGTATCTGGTCGTGGGGCACTGTCGTGAGCCAACGCAGATCGCAGGCGATGAGCGAGGGTGCATGGTAGGTGCCGCAGAGGTTCTTGCCTCCGCGCAGGTTGACCGCCTGCTTGACCGACAGCACCGAGTCGAACGCCGCGATCGGCGTGGTCGGCAGGTGTACCAGCCGGATGCCGCGGAAGAGGAGCGCGGCGGCGAGTCCGGCGACGTTGCCGACCATCCCTCCGCCCATGGCCACGACCACCGTGCTGCGACTGGCGCCCTGACGGATCGCGAACTCGACGATGTCCTCCACCAGCGACAGGGTCTTGCGCTGTTCCCCGGCGTCCACGGTCATCGTGGCCACCCGGACGGTCTCGGAGACCCCGTGTAAGACCGCCGCGGCGTGCTCGGTCACCTGCCGGTCGCGCACGACGAGAACGAGATCTGCTGTCACGGCCAGGTCGGCCATCGCCGCGACCAGGTCCTCCGTCACGTCCACGCCGTACAGGTACGGGACGTCCTCGCCGTCGAGCGACACTTGTTGCCTGAGCAATGAACACAACCTCTCGCAGTGGGTGGTGGGCAGAAGCCGGACACGTGTGGCGGGAGCGCTCCCACACTACAGATGGTTCGTGCTAGCGTGCGAATACTTCTGATCTTCCATGGTTGATGCGGGCATCGCTGAGCAATCGGGGTGGACGGTTGAGTGGATGTGGCCGTACGGACGAACGGACCGGCCCTGCCGTGATCATCGGCGGCTGCGGGCGGGTCGGCCTGCCGCTGGGCATCGCCCTCGCCTCGCGCGGGATGGCCGTGATCCTTTATGACATCAACGAGTCCGCGGTCGCGACGGTCAACCGCGGCGTACTTCCGTTCGGTGAGCCCGACGCGGCGGAGCCCCTCGCCACCGCCGTCCGGGACGAACGCCTGCGAGCCGTAACCGACCCGGCCTGGGTCGCGGAGGCGGAGACAGTCGTCGTGATCGTCGGCACACCGGTCGACGAGCACCTCAACCCGGACATCGGCGCCGTGCCCCGCGCCATCGAGCAGGTCGCCGATCACCTTCGCGACGGTCAGTTACTGATTCTGCGCAGCACTGTCCATCCGGGTGTGACCGCACTGGCCGAGAAGGTGCTCGCCTCCCGCGGCCTCGACATCGATGTGGCCTTCTGTCCGGAACGCATCGCTGAGGGGCGGGCCATGACCGAACTGTTCTCCTTACCCCAGATCGTCGCGGCCCGTTCCGAAAGGGCCTACCGCCGCTCGGAGAGGTTCTTCCGCACCCTCACCGAGCAGACTGTGCGGCTCGCCCCGGAAGAGGCGGAACTGGCGAAGCTCTTCACCAACACCTGGCGCTACATCAAGTTCGCCGCGGCCAACCAGTTCTGGGTGATGGCCAACGACGCCGGTCTCGACTTCGACCGCATCCGCAACGCGATCACCCACGACTATCCGCGAGCGGCCGACCTGCCGGGCCCCGGATTCGCAGCCGGGCCGTGTCTCTTCAAGGACACGATGCAACTCGCAGCCTTCAGCCGGAACAACTTCCCGCTCGGCCACTCGGCGATGCTGGTCAACGAAGGGCTGCCGCTCTACCTGGCGGACCGCCTCGAAACGCGTTACGACCTCTCCGGGCTCACGGTCGGCATCCTCGGCATGGCGTTCAAGGCGGGCAGCGACGACCCACGGGCGAGCCTGTCGTTCAAGCTCCGCAAGATCCTCGCGCTCAAGGCACGCGAAACGCTGTGCAGCGATCCCTACGTCACCGACGACCGCTTTCTGCCGCTGGACGAAGTCCTGGCCCGTGCAGACCTGTTGGTCATAGGCGCACCGCACCCCGAGTACCGCGAGTTGCCCACACAAGCGCCCGTCGTCGACATCTGGGGAATCAGCGGCCGAGGGATGCTCGTGTGACGGCACCCAGAGCCGTCACGAGCGCCAACCGTACACAGGACGCGCCGACGGGCGGCGCTCACCACACCACCAAGGGGCAGAACGAGATGGTGAAGGCACTGGTCACCGGGTCGGCAGGTTTCATCGGCGGCTACGTCGTGCAGGAGTTGCTCGGACGCGGCCATGAGGTGATCGGCCTGGACAACTTCTCCAAGTACGGGCCGGTGAGCCACGACTACGACACCCACCCCCGCTACCGCCTGGTGGAGGGCGATGCACGAGACGTGGGTCTGCTGCGCTCACTCCTCGACGGGTGCGACCATTTCATCGCCGGAGCGGCGATGATCGGAGGCATCTCCTACTTCCACACCTACGCCTACGACCTGCTGGCCGCCAACGAACGGATCATGGCGGCGTCCTGCGACGCGGCCATCGAGGCGCACCGGGCCGGCACCCTGCGCAAGATGACGTACGTGTCCTCCTCGATGGTGTACGAGTCGACGGACCGGTGGCCTTCCGCGGAGGGCGACGAAAGGGTCGTCCCGCCCCCCGCGTCGAGCTACGGCTTCCAGAAGCTGGCCGTCGAGTACTACGCGCGGGCCGCCTGGGACCAGTACGGGCTGCCCTACACCATCGTCCGGCCGTTCAACTGCGTCGGGGTGGGGGAAGGCCGGGCGGCCGGACAGGAGGAGATCCTGTCGGGCAACGTCAAGCTCGCGATGTCGCACGTGGTACCCGACCTGGTCCAGAAGATCGTCAAGGGGCAGGACCCCCTGCGCATCCACGGGGACGGAGATCAGGTCCGGCACTACACCTATGGCGGGGACCTCGCCCGCGGCCTGGTCGCCACGCTCGATCACCCCGCGGCGCTCAACGAAGACTTCAATCTGTCCACCGAGCGGTCGACGACCGTCCTGGAACTGTCCGAGCTCATCTGGCGCAAGATCAAGGGGCCGCACGTGCCCTTCCGGTACGTAAGCGAGCAGGCGTTCCGGCACGACGTGCAAAAGCGGGTGCCCGACGTCACGAAGGCCCGCGAAGTCCTCGGTTTCGAGGCGTCGACGAGTCTGGAGGACATGCTCGACGAGGTGATCCCCTGGGTGGCCCGTGCCGTCGCCGACGGTCGGCTGTGACGGCCGGCCCGCCCCCCCGCCCCCGCCCCTGCCCGAACAGGAGAGACATGAGAGCGACCAATCCCAGGGCGTCGGTGGTGATACCCACGTACAACCGCCGAGAAGAACTCCGTACCACGCTGACATCCCTCGCCGACCAGAACCTGCCTGCCGACGAGTTCGAGGTGATCATCGCTGACGACGGTTCCAGCGACGGGTCCCTGGAAGTGGTTCGTTCCTTCGAGCAGCGGCTGGCACTGCGGTACTTCTTCCAGGAGGACCAGGGGGCCCGTGCCGCCCTGGCACGCAACGCCGGAGCCCGGTTGGCCGATGCGCCGGTCCTGATCTTCCTGGACACCGGGACGGTCGCCGGTCCGGGTTTCGTGGAGGGGCATCTCGCCCGGCACGCCTCCCCGGACGGCGCGCCCGGTCCGCGGGTGGTGATCGGCTACACCTACGGCTACCGGCCGTTCGACCCGACGCCGGGTCTGGCGGAAGCGGTGGCCGCGCTCGCCCCGGAGGCGGTGCGCCGTCGCTACGGCGAGGACCCGTCGTTCCAGGACTGCCGCCACCCGGAGTTCCTGTCCGTGGACTTCGACGCGAACTCGCTGCCGTTGCCCTGGATCATGCCCTGGACTGTGAACCTGTCCGTCGCGACGGCGGACTTCTGGCGGGTCGGCGGATTCGACGATTCCTTCCAGGGCTGGGGGGTGGAGGACCTGGACCTCGGTCTGCGCCTCTACAAGTCCGGCGCCCGCTTCGACGTGAGCCGCGAGGCATGGGCCATCGAAACGCCTCACGAGCGGGATCCGTCCGGCAACGCCGACAGCGTCACCCGCAATGCCCTGCATCTGCTCCGGAAGTTCCAGGAACCGGCGGTGGAGCTCAACTGGGCCTGGTTCGCGACGGGCGACTGGCTTGCGGAGGACAACTCGGCGCCCCTCCACGCCCGGTACGCACGCCTGCTCGACTGGACGGACGAGGCGCGCGGACTGTGCGCCGACCACGAGATGAAGGCCATGCTGACGAACATTCCGCCCCGAGCATCCGTCGCCGTGTTCGGCTGCGGCCCGAAGCTGCCGAGATCCCTGCCGGCCGGCACCACCCTGTTCGACTTCGATGTCCGGGTCCGGGCCGCCGTGGCACCCGACACCCCGTCGCGGCCGGTCCGCCACGCGCTCGGGGTGCGCACGTGCCTGCCGGACCAGTCGTTCGACCTGGTGATCGTGACGAGCCGACTGCGCGGTGTCTGGAAAGACCACGGCAAGCTGATCCTCGCCGAGGCGCACCGGATCGGCAGGGCGGTACGTTCCTGAGCGCCTGGTGCGCGACTACGGGAGTCTTCTGGGCTCGCTGGGCGAGGCTGCCCGGGAGGTGTTGGACGACCCGGCGCTCGCCCGCCGCGACGGGAGCGGCTACGACCCGGAGGTGGTGCGGCAGGTGCGGGTCGGAGCGCGGCGCACGACGGCGCCGAGCAGCCCCGGCGCGCGCCGCGCTCCGACCCGCGTGAGCAGTACGCGGAGCTGCGGGTACTGGACGCGGAGGGCCGCCGCCTGCTGGCCGAGAGGGCGCGCGGCGACTGCAGCTCCGTCGTCCTGACGCGGGTGCGGCGCGCCCTGGACATCGAGGCGGCGCCGCTCCAGCAGCTGATGCAAGAGGACCGCTGAGGGACCCGGCGAGCGGGAGGGAGCACCGGTCCGGCACCCGCTCGCCCGCCAGGTGTCAGTCGGCCCGGTGGGGTACGGGGATGCCGGTGATGCCGTTGACGAGGACGTCGAACCTCCAGTGCATCCGGTCCGGACGGCGCCGCTGACCAGTGCGGGCATGTGCCCGGCGATCGCCGGGTGCGTGGGCGCGGCCTCGTCGACGTCGCGCAGCGCGCGCACGGTGGCGTTCCAGTCGTCTTCGGAGGTGGGGTCGTGTTCGTGGGTCGACTGCTCGGCAGCGGTGGCGGTGGCGTCCTGCAGCAATGTGTCCACTCCCCAGGCGACCTGATCGCGGGGGCGCCGCTCTGTGCGAGCAGGTGGAGGATGCGTTCGACCAGGCGCAGGTAGTTGTCGCCGCTCGGCCGGGCCAGGAGCGCGGACCGGGCGAGCTACGGGTGTGCAGCACCAGCGTGTACGAGGTCATGACCGTGCGCAGCCGGCCGCGCCAGTGCCAGTCGACCATGTCCATAGGCTATGAATATAAAATTGCTATGCTTCGGGCATGAGTCGTCAAGACACCGCTCCTGGCGCGTCCGCCGCCATCGGGGCAGCCCTCTACGGCCTGGCCACCAGGGCCGCGAGACGCCTGCCCCGGGACATGAGCCTGACGTCCGCCGCCACCCTGGCCACCCTGGACCGGACCGGCCCGCGGCGCATCACCGATCTGGCCGCGGTCGAGGGCGTCACTCAGCCCGCGATGACCGCCCTGGTCCGGGTGATGGAAAAGTCCGGCCTGGTCGAGCGGCGGGGCGACGCGTCCGACAAGCGGGTCACGCTGGTGTGCCTGACCGAGGCCGGCGCCTCCTACGTCCGGACGCGGCGCCAGGCGGGCGTCCACGGCTTCGAGCGGTTGATCGGCGAGCTCACCGGCGACGAGGTCGAGGCACTGGTGGCGGCCGTTCCAGCGCTGAAGCGTCTGGCTGAGCTCGAAAGCCAGGACCGCGAAGGGCCGAAGCAGTGACCGGGCAGCCGGTCGGTGAGGTCGCGGCGAAGGCGTTCCCGGTGGCGCGTTCCGAGGCGCGGCTGCTGGTCCCTGCCCTGATGTTCATCGCTCTGGTCGTGGCGGCGGTCGCCAGCCTCGGGGCGCCGCTCATCACCAGCGTGGCGACCTCGTTCGACGTCTCGCTCGGCAGCGCGCAGTGGACGCTGACCGTCGCGCTTCTCAGCGGCGCCGTCGCCACGCCGGTCCTGGGCCGGCTCGGAGCCGGCCCGCACCGGCGGGCCACGATCCTCGCCACGCTGGCGGTCGTCGTCGCCGGCAGCGCGGTCACCGTACTGCCGCTGCCGTTCGCGGGGCTGCTGGCCGGCAGGGCGGCCCAGGGCGTCGGGCTCGGGCTGACGGCGCTGATGATGGGCGTGGCCCGGGACCACCTCCCCGAGGAGCGCAGCGCGGCCGTGATCGCCCTGATCTCGGTGGTCTCGATCATCGGGGCCGGCGTCGGCTACCCGCTGGCCGCACTGCTCGCCGAGCTCGGCGGGGTACGGGCCGCCTACGGCCTCGGCCTGGTCGTCACCGCCGCCGCTCTCCTGACCGCGTGGCGCTCCATGCCCGATGCCCCCGAAGGCCGCTGCGCCCACGTCGACGTGGCAGGCGCGGTCGTCCTGGCCGCTGCGCTGCTCCTGGTGCTGTTCCTCGCCGGCGAACGGAATCTGTGGAGCCGGCACCTCGCCGTGGCGGCGGGCCTCGCCGTCGCCGCGGTGGTGCTGCTCTGCGTCTGGGCCTTCATCGAGCTGCGCAGCACTACGCCCCTGGTCGATGTGCGGGCAGTGCGGCACCCGGCGGTCGCCGGGGCGAACCTCGCCATGTTTGTCGGTGGGATCGGCATGTACCTCCTGCTCACGCTCATCACCCGGTACGCGCAGACGCCGCACGGAGCCGGCTACGGCTTCGGGCTGACCACCTTCGTCGCCGGGCTGGTCCTCATCCCGTTCTCGGTGCTGGGGTTCGTCGCCGGCAAGCTCACGCCGCGGGTCCGGACGCGGATCACCGACCCCCTGCTCCTGGCCGGCAGCGCCGTCGTAGTCGGCGGCGGGTTCGCCCTGTTCGCGGCGGACCGGTCGGACCTGGCCGAACTGTTCGCGGCGATGGGTGTGCTCGGCTTCGGCGTCGGCGGCTTCTCGGCCGCGATGCCCGGCGTCATCCTGGCCGTCACCCCCAAGAGCGAGACGTCGAGCGCCATGAGCTTCAACTACGTCGTCCGCAGCGTCGGGTACTCCCTGGGCAGCGCCATCGGCGGCCTGATCCTCGCCACGGGCACCGGCCCCGGCCACCTCTTCCCCGACGACAGCGCCTACACCACCGCGGCGCTGGTCGGCGTCGCCGCGATGGCGATCACCACACTGACAAGCATCGCCCTCGCCCGCCGACGCCCACCCGAGACCATCCCGTAAGTCACATGCACTTATTCCAACACTGGAGGTTCCATGCCCAAGGGCTACTGGGTCAGCGTCTACCCCACCATCGAGGACCCCGAGAGGCTTGATGTCTACAACGAACTGGCAGGTCTAGCCGTCGCGGCCGCGGGCGGGCGGGTGCTCGCCAGCATCGGCAGCCGGGTCGACGCACACGAAGCCGGAATCGCCGAGCGCGTCGTCCTGATCGAGTTCGACAGCTTCGAACAGGCCGTCGCCGCACGCGCGAGCGCGGCCTACCAGAAGGCGCTCGCCGAACTCCCCGACGGTTTCGAACGCGACTTCCGCATCATCGAAGGCCTCGACTGACCGAGGTCCAGCCGGATCTTCACTGAAGCTCGACGCGACTGCCGCTGACGAGGTCAGCGCCGACTGTCTCCAGAGGCAAGCAAGCCGGTGACCTCGGCGATTGGCTCCGCCGAGGGGTGGAAACAGCGCCGTACGTTCTCCGGCTCCTGGTGCTGGCGACCGGGGCCCTGGCCGGAGCCCTGGCCCGCACGGTGAGGCGCCGCACGGCAGCCCGCCGAAGAGCCGCCGACGCCCGGCTCGAAGAAAATCACTGAATTCGCGGCACTTGAACGGAGCCTTCATGCCGTCACAAAAAAATCCGACGTCGCCACACTCACACATCGAGGCGGCCTGTAACCCGACCCGCCAAGACCGTCACCCTGTCCGTGACCGTTACCAACAAGGGCAAACGCCAGGGCACTGAGACCGTGCAGCTCTACGCCACACCGCCTGCCGCGGCGGACGCCGAGCGACGCAGGCTCGTCGGCTTCCGCAAACTCACCCTCGCCACCGCACGCGACTCCCGCACCGTGACGGCACAGAGGACACTGTCCATCAACTGACCCCGCGCCTCAGTCACGCGAGCGGGCAAGCTCATGAGAACGGGTCGACGCAGTCTCAGCAGGCGTCGACCACCGTTGCCCCACTGGTTCACAGGGTGGTCGACGTACACGTCGACGCCGGCGATCTGCAGAGTGCTCCTCCTGCCTGTAGTGACTGCGGCCACCGTTGATCATCAGCGTGTGGAGGCAAAAGATCATGCGGTGGCTGCAGGTCACCGTGCGGGTCCCGATCCCGCCCGCTGGCCTGGCGCCCCGGGGAAGCGGCCGTCGGGGACACGCGTCCGTGATGCTTGAGCGTTGTCCGCTGCCTGCTGGAGCAGACTGGAGCCGGACCGGCGGGCGGACACGGGCCCGCTACTTGAAGGAAGGCGGGCGGCGATGGCCGACAACGTGCGGGGAGAGGCTCGGGGACCGCAACGGCACGAGCGGCCGGCGGGGATGGACGACGCCACGGTGGAGGCACTCGGGCTGCTTTCCCAGGCCCTGGAAACCACGCAGCGGGCCCGCGGGCGCCTGTACGACTTCCATCAGCTGACGGGCGGCGCGGACAAGGCGGTGGGCGAGGCGGTGCGCCGGCTGCGGGAGGCCGGACACGACGAACAGGCCGACCTGGTCGAGCGCGAGGTACAGGGCACGGACGTCCTCCCGGGCATGTGGACGTTCCAGATCGTCGAAGCGTACGACGAGGGTTACCACCGGCGCTTCACCGAAGTCGAACGCCGGGTGCGCGACGCCCTGAGCGGCGGCCGCGACCACATCGCCGAAGCCGAGATGAAGAAGCGCCGCGAGACCACCTGACGCCGCAGGCGGCCCGAGGCGATCCAGTCATCCACAACGCCGGCGTGATTCTGTGCGCCCTCGATGGTGATCATGGCCCTGGCGACGACCATTGCCCTGCCGTGACTGGTGTCGTGCGCGTCGATTACTGAGGTCGGACTCGTTGTGGCGCCTGCGGTCAGGGGGCGATGGCCAGGCCGGTCTCGGCAGGGCATCCAGGCATCCATCGATGAGGTCGGTGCGATACTGAATGTGCCGCAGACCGCGTCGGATGCGCTGGACGAGGTGTTCAGGGGTGCTGAAGGCGACGTTGGAGAGCAAGCCCCGCCGCAGCAGTGACCGGATCCCTTCGACGGGGTTGAGGTCGGGTGCGTAGGGCGGCAGGTAGCAGATGGTCAGCCAGTCCCGGGCTTCGGCGAACTCCCGGAAGCTAGCGCCCTCGAGCACGTGCAGGTTGTCCCAGACGAGCACGATCGGGCCCCGCTTCGGTTGTGGGGAGGAACTGGGCGCTGAGTTGTCGGAGACTCAACCGGCCATCTCGGCGCGGGCCAGGGTGTGTGCCCGTTGGAGCGCCTCCGCGGCAGCGCAGGGTATGTCGGGCTGTACACCGGTACCTTCCCAGTTTTTGCCGGAGACCGGGTTGATCGCACGGCCGATGGGGATGGAGACTTCCAGATGCGGGTGCACGGTCCACCCTTCCCTGGGATGTGCCCCACCGCGGGTGGGCTCGCCGACGATCACCCCGCGACCGAGTTGTTGCAGATCGTAGGCAAGCTCCTCGGCTGCGGAGAAGGTGTGGTTGCTGGTCAGGACGTACAAGGGCTTGCTTCCGCCGAAGCGGGCGCCGGGGACGTGCGGCTGACTCCAGGACTGCTCGGTGCGCTCTCCGCCACGCCAGTACATGGAATTGAGATGGGTTCGCTTGTCCAGGAGGTAGCTGCAGACAAAGGCGACCGTGTCGGGGTCACCGCCCCGGTTGCCCCGCAGGTCCACGATCAGCGCCCGGGCACGGGAGATCAAGGAGAGCGCGGCGCTCAGTGGTTCGGCGGCCCATTCCAGCGGAAACAGCATCGGTGCCAGCTCCAGCACGGCAATGCCTCCGTCAAGCAATTCCACCCGCGGGGCGCCGCCCAGCGAGGCGTCGAAGTCGCCGCGAATGGATTCCAGGACCGCCGCTCCCTTCTTCGCAGGCACCTGGTCTGCGTGGTACTGCAGACTCAGATGCCGGTCGCCGTTGACGGACTGCAGGTCCGCAGTGACCAGCCGGGCGAGTTCCTCGGGCTGGGCGACGGTGTAAGCGCCCTCGGCGAGCCGCACATGCAGCAGCTCGGCGAGCTGTTCGGCCATCCCGGGGAAGACATAGTGCTCGGTCAGAAGTCCAACAATGTCGTCGATGACAGGGCCGGGCTGAAGCATCGTCACAGTAGTCATGGCGCGCAGTACATCACCGCGTTTGCGCAAGCGTCCATACGAGGGCATGCGCGGCCACACCCGCCGCACACAGCCGGACGGTGGTGCGCACTCTCGCTCCTGGCTCCCGGTGTCGGCTCCTCCGGCCACTGCTGCGGATTCCCCCGCGGAGAGGCCCGATTGCCACCACGGGTCGCCGAACGTGCCAGCCGCCCGGAGAGACATGCTTGCTGCGTGACACGGCTGGTCAAGACGGCCCCGCGTTCGTGCGCGTGGCAATGTCCCTCGGCCTCGTGCGGGGCACGAGGCGGCAGGATGCTCTCCAGGGTGTGGCCCGCCTTCTGCGCGACGCGGCAGGAGGCGGGGTTGCCGGCGTTGTGGATCAGTTGCAGACGGCTGAGTCCCGCTTCCGTCCTGGTGTCGAAGGCCCAGGTCGTCAACAGTTCCACGGCCCTGGAAGCAACGCCGAGGCCCCGTGCCGAGGCACCCGTCCAGTAGCCGACTTCACCGTGCGCCTCGCCGCCGGACTGTTTGAGAACGACGTGCCCCACGGCCCGCCCCGTCCTGAGGATGGCGAAGCTGAGCCGCTTCCCGGACTTCCAGCCCGCCTCCTGGGTCGCGATCCAGCGCACCGCGTCCTGCAGCCCGCCACGCGGTGCGACGTCCAGCGGCGCACTTCCTCGTCATCGGTCAACGCCGCCTGCGCGCCGACGGCACCCGGCTCCCACGGCCTCAGCGTCAGATCGGTCGAGCGCAGCACCACAGTCGTCACCGCTTGGTCCTTCCTGTCCTCCCGCCGCCCTAGATGACCGCGGTCACACCACGTGACCTGCACCGGAGTATCCGACCAGGAGAGCAGTCTCTTGCCGTGCCGGGTGGGTGCTGTGGCCCGCGTAGGTGCGGGTCAGTTGTGGCTGGTGTGGGTGGCTGCTTGTGCTGCGTGGATGGTGGGGCAGAGGTTGGGGAGGGTGTCGGCGCCGACGAGCTGAAAGAGGTGTCGGACGGCGATGGAGGGGTCGGCGCTTTTGAGGTCGCCCTGGTCGTGGAGGGCGAGGACCAGGTGCAGGAAGGAGGAGTCGGCGAAGTCGATGCGGTGGGCGTCGCGTAGGACCGTGCCGTGCTCGGCGAGCGCGGTGTCCGCCTGAGCTTGCAGCGCGGGCAGGGACTCGGTGTCGACGTCTCCGTCCGGGGCCAGGGCCGGCACCGGCCCACCTGCCTGCCGGAATTCATGAGTCGTCATACGGCCGATCCTGGCACTCGACGAGCACGTAGTACACCCGTCCGGCGGCCGCCCTCGTCGCTGCCAGGCACGAAACGCCGCCTCGACCGGTTCGGCACTGAACTTGTCAAGGCCGGTTCACTCGAAAGAATGGCCTCGCGCCGCCACTCTACTTTGCCATCGGCGTATGCCACCTTTCACGCACGTGTCCACCTACAAGATCACAGGAAGCGGCGGGCCGGGCCGGGGAGAGGGCGCGAGCGGGGTGGGCGAGGACGATCAGGAAGCGTGGCGTAAGGACGCGGTCTGCCGCACTGCCGAGCCGGACCTGCTCTTTGTGCTTGAAACAGTGGCGAGGGCTCGCGACCCGCTACGAGAAGACCGCGACGGTCTACCTGGCCGGGCTCCACATCGCAGGAGTCTTCCTCTGGCCTGCCCTGTGATCCAAAGGCGAGGCCCTGGCTCGGAGCACGACCTCCCGCGTCCAGGTCCGTCCACCAGGCCCGCTTGCCGGGTCCGCACGCCGTGTTCAGGAGCCGACGGGCGGGGCCGCCGCTCCTGTCGGTGCTGCGAGTTCCTGTTCGATCTGGGGGAGTCGTCCGATGTTGCGTCGCTGGGTGAGGAGTGCGGGTATCAGTAGCGCGGAGGCCACCAACAGCACGATCCCGAGCGCGAATTCCCCGAGTACCAAGGACACGACCCCGCCGGCGGCGAAGGCAGCCATCATGGCTGGCAGCACCCAGCGCCTGCCCTTCGTCAGTGCACGCTGCTGTTTCCGCACGAGCGCGGCCATGGCCTTTCGGGCCTGCGGATCGCGGGGAATGTGCCCCTGGCGCAGCCATCGACCGACGATCGGCACCTGCCACGGGCTCAGTCCGGTCTCCTCGGCAATCTGTCGACGCACACGCCTGCCGTTCCACCATGAGGCGATCACCGCACCGAGGCCGCCACCGATTCCCCCGTTGTTCGGATGCCCGAGTGTGACGCTCAGTGCGACGTTCAGCGCGATGGCCGCCCCGGAAGCGACGAGCACGATGAGCCCCACCTGCACCCAGGGCCGGTCGTTCCAGCGGCGCTCGGCCTCCCAGTCGACCGGCTCATCCGGCTTTCTGTCCACCGCACTTCTCAGGTCTTCGGTCATCATCACCCCTGGGCGCACTGCACGACGGACCGGTACTGGCCGATCCCTATTGCAGACGCCTGCCCGACGGGTGTCTGCACATGTATGAACGCTTTCTTCCGCATGTGAATGTGAATAACCTCGGCGGCAGTCAGGGCCTCTCGTTCGAATCGTGGGGGGCTCGCGGGCTCCACGCCAACCTAGGCACTGTTTCTCGGATCACGTTCTGAGCCAGATGGCGAGGGCTGCGAGGGTGATGGTCCCGAGGTAGATGGAGGCGCGTTTCTCGTAGCGGATGGCGACAGTCCGGAAGCCTTTGAGGCGGTTGATGGTGCGTTCGACGGTGCTGCGCTTCCTGTAGCGCTCGCCGTGGACGCAGGTGGGTCGGCCGCCTCGGGAGCCTCGGTCCTTGCGATGTCTTTGCTGGTCGAGGCGTTCGGGGATCGTGTCCGGGATACCGCGTCGCCGCAGGTCGCGGCGGTTTCCGCGCGACGTGTACGCCCTGTCCGCCAGGGCACGGTCAGGCCGGGTGCGAGGCCGGCCGACTCCGGTGCGGGGCACCGACACCTGCTCCAGGACCCGTTCGAGTTGGGGTCCGTCCCCGTAGTGTCCGGGTGTCAGGACGAGCGCGGGGGGCTGGCATCGCCCGTCGGCGATGAGGTGGAGCTTGGTGGTGCATCCTCCGCGGGAACGTCCCAGGCACTCGCCGATCTGACCACCTCCTCCAGCCGGACGGCCAGTTTCCGCAGCACCGGATCGACCTGATTCGTCCCTCGCGCGGCCCCCTTCTGAGGAACGGCGGCCGGGGGTGCATTCCTCGCACCGGCAGCGTGCTGGTGGGCACGTATTGCTGTCGAGTCCACCGACACGTCCCAGTCGACCCTGCCCGCCGCGTCATCAGCTGCCTGGATGCGGAACAGCAGCATCTACCAGGTTCCATCAGCTGACCAGCGGCGATGTCGCTTATAGACCGTCTCCCACGGTCCGAACAGCTCGGGCAGAACCGGCCGGCACACCGGTCCGCACCCGATAGAGAACCCCGATGATCACCCGACGGTGGTCGCTCTACCGACCACCACGCGCACCACTTGGAGGTAAGAACGCCTCCAGTCGATCCCACTCCGCATGCGTCAGAGCCCCACGGCCCATACAGCCAGCCTGACCCCAACGCCCCCACGTCGCGAGATCCGAGAAACAGTGCCTAGAACCGAGGCTCTTCATCTCTTCCCAGGGCAGCGCCTGGTCATCGACCTGTCCTGTGTGAAGTTCTGCGACTCCACCGGCATCACGGCTCCCCTTCCTGCCTGCCAGCACGCTCTAGCGGCGGGCGCCTCCATGATGTCGGAGGCTGTGCCGACGCACCTGATACGCATCTTCACCCTGACGGTCCTGAACCAGGTCTTCACATGTCGCCCTGATGACTCAGCTCAACCAGTTCGGTGAGGCGTTCGTGCTCCGGCTTCGGCCGGGCGGCGATCCGCTGGGCCACTTCGATCCCTGCTGTGACCCGCCTCCTGCAGAGGGGGCGACGACGCGGTCGAACACGCCCGCCCCCCCGCAAGGCGCTACTTGATCGCGGCGGAACACATCGCTGGGCTGCTCGCCGAAGCCGGGCGCACCGAGGAAGCCGTCACCATCACCATCCCCCAACAGCACGATCGCTAGAACAGACACGACCTGGCCGGCTACCTCATCGACCCCGCACTTACCGACGAAGCCCTGGCAGTTCTTCAGCAGCGCCACCCCCGACCACCGGCCATAGCCACGAGCCCTCGGGGTCGGGCCATCCCCGGTCCTGAGGTCTTGCCCATGTCTGGCGGGGTGGCGGCCCGTCGCGCGGAGGGACGGAGAAGCCAGCTTTCGGCCACGGTCGTCGCCCCAGTCGGGCCCTGCGGGGGCGGCAGGGAACCGCCGGGTGGAATCTGTTACCCCGTGCCGCAGCGGGTAGCTCATAGTGGAGCCATCTCAAATCGACCTTGCTGAGCACCTTGGAGCATGCGGCCGTGACGACCGTGCACACCGAAACAACTACCGACCGGGTCCCCGGCCGGGCCTGGACCATTCGCATCATCGGCTACGGCCGGACCTCCGCCTCCGTCACCTGCAGCACGACGGCGTGCCGGATGCCGGCCCGCTCCGAGGACCTCGCCGCACTACGCACTTTCGCCGCCCGGCACGCCGCCGCCCACGCGAAAGCAGCAACCATCCGCCCCAACGCCCGATGCCACTGCGGCCTCCAGAGCTGCGAAGCCCACCCCGACACCAAAACCCACTGCGCAGGCGCCGTCCTGCTGATCCTGCGCCACGACCCCGTCATGCGCCGTGTCTGGAGCGTCGAAGAGGTCTGTGAAGCGTGTGCGCCGCTGATCCCGAACGCCACGGTCCTGGCCCGCGCCGAGCGCCCCCGCCGCACCCCCGAGCGCGCCGTGACACAGGTGGCAGCCCCTGTACGGGAGCGTGCGGTCGTTGCCAGCGGCTTCTCCTCGCCCGCCGCTCCGGGCGCCAAGGACACTGCTCCCGTACGGCGCTCTCGGCGCAGCAGTCGGCGTTCGTGACCCGAGCCGCGCCGGGCGGGCAAGCTGCAGTGACCGGTCCCGGTGGACGACGCGCGCACCGAGGCATTGGGGCTAGCGGTGGCGTTTCTAGCTGACTGCCTGTGCGGCGGTGAGCCGTTCTGAGATGTCGGGAGGCCCGGCGTCTCGCTTCTCTGCTGTGCACGCACCGCTGCCCCAAGGTCCGGATCTCTGGCCGGCGGAATCTGTGTTCGCGGTCGGGTGGTGGGGCGTTGGGCTGTGATGATGAGGGTGGCGGCGGGCTGGGGCCCTCGTCGGCAGGCACCTCTTTGGTGTGGATCGAGGTGAACCCGGCTTGGCCCAGGGCTTTGGCCCAGATGTACTTGGAGTACCCAGCGGCGCATGGTGGTGCCGTCGCCGTCCGGGGTCTTCGCGGGCACGTCGGCCGGGGTGACGTCGGGTTGTGCGGGGGCGCCGGTCAGGTAGTGGGCGAGGGTGGAGAAGACGGGACCTTTGCATGACCGTGTCGTCAACAGTTTCGTCAACGGTGACCCCTCACAGGAGGCCTTTCCCTGCCGATGCACGATCGGTGACGATCAGTTGGAGGTTCCGGACTTCCTCGATCAAGAGGAGGAGCCTGAGGGGCACTCGTTCGCTGGAGCCGAGGAGATCTATCTCTCCAGCGGCATGGATGAGGGCTACGACTTCCGCTAACGACTTCAGGAGCGGCAGTGGTCCGCCTTAACGTGAGCGTGGGGTAGATCCTGGGGTGGGCGAGCCGGGCCTTGCCCCGTAGTTCGAACAGAGGCTCTCATCGATGGATGGACTCCCTCCGTTTCCCTGATGGCCTTGAGTGTTCCCATCGAACGTTGAGTAGTGCCCCCATCAGGAGGACACGTTCAAGGCGAGCGAGGCGACGGCGGTGGCGAAGTAGAAACCGGGAAACGCCAGGTTGTAGAGCACACGGGCGCGTAGATGGAAGACGAGCGCGCCCAGGTAGAACAGGCTGAGACCGCAGGCCGCGGCGGCGCCGAGGGGGCGCAGTGCGGCGTCGCAGAGGCCGAGGAGGAGGCCCGCCGAACCAGCCAGCTTGAGGGCGGCCAGTCGAGGCAGCCAGGATCGGGGGACACCTACCTCCGCCGAGTTGGCTAGCACGAAGCGCGCTCCGGCCAGGTCGGTGGCGGCGATACCGGCGTTGATGGCGGCGGTGAACAGGGTGACGACGAGGAGCGCGAGCTGGGTACCGGTCATGCCCCCAGGTTCTGTGGGCGCTTCGGCACCGTCCAATACCTGCTTCTATAACCTGGCGGCATGGACGTGGACACACGCTTGCTTCGGTACTTCGCCGCAGTGGCGGAGAAGGGCAGCCTGACCGGGGCAGCGGAAGGGCTGTTCGTCTCACAGCCTGCGCTGACCAAGCAGATCCGGCGGCTGGAGGACGATCTTGGAGTACGACTCTTCACGCGTTCGCGGTCGGGGATGGCGCTGACCGAGGCTGGTCGTGAACTCGCCTCGCGGGTGCCCGCGCTGCTCGACGGCTGGGACGAGGCGGTACAGGCAACTGGCCGGGCGGCGCGGGTGCTGCGCCTGGGCTTCCTGGACGCGGGCGCAGTGGGTGCCGTCCTCGAGGTCATCGCAGAGTTCCGCCAGACGCGTCCGGAGTGGCGGGTGGACCTGCGGCAGTTCGACTGGTCCGACCCGAGCGCCGGGCTGGTTCGGGGTGAGGTGGATGCGGCGGTGGTGCGTTTGCCGTTTCCGGGGCAGGAGGGTTTAGTGGTGCGGGAGTTGTTCGTTGAGGAGCGTGGGGTGTTGCTACCAGCTCGGCATCCGCTGGCGAACCGCGAGACGGTGGATTTCCAGGACCTGTGGGACGAGCCGTTTGTCGCGGCCGGAGACCAGACCGGAGCCTGGAGAGAGCACTGGCTGGCGGCTGAAGAACGGGACGGGCGCCCCGTCCGGGTCGGCGCCGTCACCAGCCGTCCCGACGAGTGGCTCGCAGCGGTGGCCGGTGGCTGCGTGGCGTTGGCCCCGGCATCGGTGGCCCGTTTCTACTCCCACCCGGACGTAGTGTTCCGTCCAGTCCGCGGGGTTTCACCGAGCCAGGTGGGGCTGGCCCGGCCTCGGGTGCGGACGCACGCGGTGGTGCTGGATGAGCTGGTGATGGCCATCGCACACTGAGCCGGAGTTGACGCCGTGGGCGGCAGACCGTCGACGCGCTGATCGACCGGATCGGAGTCACACCCGGCGACGGCCGTGTCGAACGGCTCGCCCGCAGCACATCCCGGCGACCGGGCCGGGTGCGCATGCGCCGTGCCGACCCCGACGGCACTCAACGAGCCTTTTTCAACCTCACGCTGACGCGTGGTGAAGGACGAGGATGGCCTGGAGGTTCGCGGTGATGCGGTTGGCGCTGCAGCGGAGCTTCCGCAGAAGGCGCCAGCTCTTCAGAGTGGCCATGGCCTGCTCGCCGAGGCAGCGGATCTTGGCGTGCGTGCTGTTGTGTCGACGCTGCCACCGTTTGAGGCGTCGGCCACGGAACGGGACGCGTACGGGGTGGCCGGCTCCTTGGCACGCCTTGTCCGCGCAGCACTTGAGTTCGGCCGCGGCGAGCGCGTCGATGATCCCGTGGGTTCGTGCGGCGGTCAGGTCGTGGGCGGCGTGAACCAGGTCGATGGTTCCGAGGGCGGCGAAGACGCGGCGGCGGCCGCCGGCCCGCGCAGGCCATCCGCCTCCGCTCGCCCGGCCCCGGCGAAAGGGGGAGCGGGCAGGAAGATTCTGCCCCCCCAGGTCAGCCGATCAGGTCGTGCAGCACCGGCACGGAGGCACCGGAGGCGAAGAGACCGGCGAGGGCCGCCTTCGCGAGGGAGCGCTCGGTTACTCATTCCAGCTCCCCGACCTGCCCGGAGGCTTGCGACCACTGCGCGGTCCGGATGCCGTAGACGGAGAGTGACCGCCAATCATCGGGAGACGCCGACCAGCCCCTGCTGCGGGCTGGTCGGCGTGGCTGCGGTCGGGTTGCTTAGATGGTCACGCCTGGCCGCTGCCGGGGCAGTTCGGCGTGTCGCACCGCATACAGAAGCTCCGCTGAACCGACGTCGGCGCTAACTCCCGGCGTCAGCAATACGATTGTGCGGACACTGTCAGGTGGGAGAGTCGCGAGAGGCAGGGCATGCGCACACGATTAGTACGCAGAAGCAACAGTACGCCCACGGGCGGGCGTTGGACGGCACTGGCAATCACCATGGCGCTTATCACTCTTATGACGGCGTGTGGCGGCTCAGAACCCTCCAGCGGAACAGAGGACCGGCACGGCCCCACCGGACGCGAAGACCAGCGATCAGGCACTGCGGCATTCCCCGACGCGGGCGTAATTGTTACGGCCTCATGCTCGGTGTCGGAGGATGACCGGACTCGTGTGACGGTCACGGGCTGGGACGCGCAGACCTGGGAGCGGACCACTTCGCGCACCTTCTCTGTCCCGGTCGACGCCGTGGTCAAAGATTTCTACCCCAGCGACGGCCCTATCATCGGATCGCCCCTGACCGACCTGTGCAGCGATCCCCCCGATGACGCCCCCCGCGCGATTCCGGATTCACCGCTGCGACAACTCTTCGACGAGGGCTACACACGGATGGCGGTCGTACTCCTCGACCCTGAGACCGAGGCGACCCGCGTGGGTTACGTCGACGTAAACGGCAAGGTGACCCAGCTGTCACGCACGGCAGATGACGATTTCGGGAACGCCCCCCACGAGGAACAAGCCGTCTTCGCCAGGGACGGTGGTGCCGTCTGGTTCACTGAGCTCGACCTCTCCACGGACGCTGTCCGGATCTCCAGCCGCTCCGTCTCGGGAGACCACGCACGCGTCGAGCACGGCAGCGGCGAGGAGGGCTCTATGGGGTCCCTCGCGCTCGCCGACGACCCAGTGCGTGGCGTGTTCGGTCGGAATGTCTGGGTCAGCCCTGGTGGACACAAGGCGCTCGCTCGCATCGACGGCGACTCTGTCGTTGACCTCCCGCAGGACAGCGTTCTGCTCAGTACCCTGCCGGACAACCGCCTGCACTATTACGCCAGCGACTGCTTCGGCTGGCTCGACGAGGTGAGGGTGCTGTGCGGGTCGGGCGGCATACTGGATGACTTGAGTACTGCCCCCGAGCGACGGAACTCGTTCTGGACGCTGGACACGTCGGACCTCACCGGAAAGGAAGAGGTCCCGGACAGCGCGATGGGCAAGCCCATCATCCCGGCGAACGACCGGAAGAACACGGTGCAGGCCATCTCATCGGACGGCAAGCAAATGATCTTCGCTTCTCTCCAGGGCAATCGCCTCACGCATTACCGGTCATCCACAGCCCCCGGCTCCAACCCGAAAGAAATCAGCGAACCTGGTGTGGAGGAAGCACTGAGTGACGGGTACGTCCTGGAATGGCGGTAAGCATCCGCAGGGCCGCGAACGCGCGGTCCTGCAGAGCGGAAACGGCCCGCTGCTGTAAGGGCGCGTAACGCGAATCTGCGACTCAGGTGTGGCGTTGCTGACACACGTCCCTCGACTCCGCTTCGATGACGACGTGTTCGCGTCGTCGTAGCGCGCGTCACGGGATGGGCCGTCATCTTCGGTCGCCTTATCCTCGGGTGGCTCAACGCGCACTCTGATCAGGCGGCCGATCGACCTCATCGTAGGAAACTCTTCAGCTCCGGAACGCACACCGATCCAGCACATCGAAACCATCATGCTCGGGGCTCACGCGGAAGACACGGCCGGTCGCTGGCCGATCGCCGCCCCGTCCGGTCCACACGCCGTTGGAGTGATCGACCGTCGCATCCAGGGCGCAGCAACACGCCGAGGGGCTGCAAGGACGCAAGAATCACCACCGCTGCGCCCGGGCCCGGCTCGTCTGGCGCCAGCACACGCTGAGGCGTCCCGAAGGCCGTCACAACGCTCCGAGCAGCTTCGGCAACCACCACGGCCGGCCTGAAGGGGGCGCTCTTCGCCAGCTGCGCGCACCGGGCGGCCGTGGTGCAAACTCAGCGCCCCGGAGAATGCCTGGGCGCCATGCTGCGTGAGGGCCCCGGACAGCTGGGCAGTTTCGTTCGGATCAGTCGGTCGTTGGTTCGGGACAGCCCGATCCGACGACCACCCTTGGGACAGGACCGCCACCGCCCTCGGACTCACCGAACCCGAGGCCCTTCGTCGACCTGACCCGGAGGCTGAACTCCGCGCAGCAGGTCACGACTTCGACCACCGCGTCCTGCTGCACCAGATCGTCGATGGCGCAGGCGAGCGCGAACAGGCCGCCAGTGTGTTCCGTACTCGTGGGCGGCGACAGCGGCTGGGTTCCGGCGAGTGTTTCTCGGCGTCCTTGCTCCAGTAGTAGTGGTCCACCCACGGTTTCAGCCCGATGCAGACGCGTTGGTGCTTGCCGGCAGACTGCGCCGGTTCTCCTGCGTAAGACAGGAACGTGCCGCTACGACCCTCGCGAGCGCAGCACGCCACGGCTCGGCCGGCACTGCCAATGCCTCGAGGTACTGCAGGACGACGGCCACAGACGCGGGGCACGATCGCCATCGCACGTTGCCGCGTCGAGTTCTGAATGGCCGCTTACCCCAGCATCCGCGCGGCGCGTGCCGCCTCGATCCACTCGGGGACTCCCGCAGGAGCTGATCGAAGAGCTGGTCGTCGGCGGCGGCTCCCGTCGAGGACCGCTGGGTGCGGGCTCTTGTCGGGGAGCGGTTCGGCGAGCTGGGGCCACTGTCGCTGGCATTGTGGGTGGCTGGCAGTCTTCTGTGGCGGCCGCTGACGGATGCCTGCTGGTCAGCGGCATGGATGCGGACGCCGGTGTGTTGGCGGAGCTGGTGACGGAGGACGGGGCTGCGTCTGCGGCGCAAGGTGTGCGACCAGCTCAAGGAGTGGGGGCACGGACCGAACGTGGAAGCGATCCAATCCGTGACAGGCCTGCTTGTGGGTGCCGCGGTGGCCGACGGCGGCCGGCGTGTCAGCGTGCACGTGTCAGAGCAGGACCAGCAGGCATGCATCCTCGCCCTCTCCCACCGCACCCCTCCGCCGTGGGGCACGAACCGTGCGGCGACGACGTCCTCCACCGGATCACCGCGGCGCACCCCGCCGTCACGGGGTGCGGGACGGACACAGGACCGGACGGCCGCCGCATCTGGGCCGTCATCAATCTCTGACACCCGCTCTGCGAGACCGGCATCATGCCATGCCCGGCACCGGCCAGGCCTCGGGGGCCAGCGCGTGGGTGGGCGGATCTGCAGGCGCGCTACTTCTTCTCCGAAGCCCGTGCAGGACGGGTGCTCTGACGCTGGTTCCACGCGGCGCGGAGCGGCGTGACGATGGACCGCTCATCCATCACGTTCTAGATGTCAGTGCTCGGACGACACGGATTGGCCCCCCACGTCTCGTTGGCAGGCGTAAGGCCTGTGGGCAGGGCAAGCCCGCTGCGGCGGTGTCCATCGGCCCTGCCCCCAGCGGGGCTGGTCTCGCTGACCGGCCTACGCGCTGCGCCACGCAACGGTGACACAACCGACTTCGAAGTGCCACCACCCCTCCTTCTGGCCGCGGACGAGCAACGCCTTGATCCCGCCAAGGTCTGCATCGGCCGGCACCATGACGGCGACCAGAGGGAACTCCTCGCTGAAGACCTCACCGCCCAGGCCGAACGGCGACAGCCGCTCATGCACAGCCAGAGCACTTCTCCCCAGTGGGCCGGAGGGAACAGGCAGGACCCGGACCGTGCAGTTACCTGATGCCTCCACCCGTTCCTTCGCCCAGTGGAGTCCGTCAGTGTCTGTCACGAACCGCACGACCTCGCCCTCAGCCACCCCGTTTTGCAAGAAGGGGACGTTCTCCACCCTGGCGGTATCCCCGCTCAGGTGAGTGGCCCAGAGCCCCTCAGTGTCGTAGGGGAGCCAGCCTTCGCGCGGCACAAACCGATACCACACCTTGATCCGACTGCTCTCAGGGGTGCTGGGCTCGGAATGGAGTCACAGAGTTCACGACCCAGATCATTCCGCACTCACCCCGCACACATCGAACAGAGGTCCGGGCTGCCCTTTAAGACGTCATCTCAATTGGTGAGGTGCCGTCGGATGAACGGTGCCGTTCCCAGAACGAGGGCGGCGAAGACTGCCAGCCGTTGCAGGCGGGGCTGAGCGGCGAGGTTGCTGTCCTGGATGCCGTAGGCCGCGTACCAGTTGGCGGCGAGGTCGGTCGCCACGATGACGCAGGCGAGGTCGATTCCTTGGCATTTGCCCCGGATCAGTAGCACGGCGGCGAGCGTGTCGAACAGCGCCAGCGACGACCAGTAGAGGTTGAGCCACCATGGCGCCCAGTCGTACGGGTGCAGACCATGGCGTTGAAGGTCGGTGACGTGTGCGGAAGCCCCGATGAAGAGCAGGGCGGCTGCGATGCTGCAGGCCGATATGACCGCCCAGCGCGGGGCGTGGTGCATCCATCCGATCATGCTGTGGATCGTCCCACCTGCGGGTGTCGCCCGTCAGGTTGTCAGTCTGCGGTAGCAGATGAGGGCGGCTGCGATGCCGACGAAGGCCAGGAAGTGCTCGGCCTTGCGCTCGTAACGACGGTGCAGGCGGCGGCAGCCGCCCAGCCAGGACATCGTTCGCTCGATCGTCCAGCGATGCCGGCCCAGTCTCGTGGAGGATTCGACGCCTCTTCGGGCGATGCGGTGGCGGATGCCGCGCCAGCGGAGCCAACGACGCAGGTGGTCGTAGTCGTACCCCTTGTCCGCGTGGAGCTTGGCGGGCCGTCGCCGGCGCGGGCCGCGGCGGGACCGGATCGGTGGAATGCCGCGCACCAGCGGCTCAAGCGCCTGGCTGTCGTGGAGGTTCGCGCCGGAGATCCCGACGGAGATGGGCAGACCGGTCCGCTCGGTGATCAAGTGGATCTTCGACCCCTTCTTGCCCCGATCGACAGGATTCGGACCTGTCAGCTCCCCCCTTTCAGGGCCCGCATGTTCACCGAGTCGATCGCGCAGCGCGACCAGTCCAGGCCGCCGCGCGAGCCCAGCTCATCCAGGATGACGCGGTGCAACTTGGCCCAGACTCGGGCGGCACTCCACTCGGTGAACCGCCGGTGAGCAGTCGGCCCCGACGGACCGAAGACCGGCGGCAGCTGCCGCCAGGTGCAGCCTGTCGTGGCCACGAAAACGATCGCGGCCAGCACTTCGCGATCCCCGTACCGGCGACGGCCGCCGCCCTGCGGTCGGGCCGGAGCAGGCGGGACCACCCGCTGGAACAGCTTCCACAGCTCGTCCGGCACCAAGCGC
>NZ_JAAGNI010000537.1 GCF_010550605.1 Streptomyces sp. SID9727 | reverse complement strand
CAAAGAAGTTTACTAAACTAGACTTAGCAAATAGCAATCCAACTTGAGGAAGGATCTCTTCTGGTACATCTGGGAATACTGAATCAATTCCTAGATTTAATTTACTGATTCGAGCATTAGCTAACTGCTTTAAGAAGACTTCAATCTGTTCAATAGATAAGTCACGTAGACTACCTTTTGTATAAGCCTGTTTAGCTAAAGCTACACCACGCTCTACAGAGTTGATGAACATCTTAATGATAGTTTGCTTCAGCTC
>NZ_JAAGNI010000523.1 GCF_010550605.1 Streptomyces sp. SID9727 | reverse complement strand
CCCCCGGCGCCCCGGCGACCGGCCGGACGCCCCTCCCGGCCCCGCGGCCCGGACCCCCGACGTGTCGTCGTCCGAACCATCGCCCACCGCACGGGTCAGGGCCGGCGCGCCGGTGCGGTGTCCCGGCTGCGGCACCGAGAACGCGCCCGACCGCACCCTGTGCGTCCGCTGCGCCCTGCTCCTCGCCCCCGGGCCAGCGCCCGCCGCCC
>NZ_JAAGNI010000485.1 GCF_010550605.1 Streptomyces sp. SID9727 | reverse complement strand
GTGCTGGGCGCCGACAGCGAGGAGAGCACCGGCCGCGTTCTCACCGGGCGCGACGCCGCGATGGACCAGGCGCTCGCCGCGCTCTACGGGAGCGGGGGGCGGCCCGGCGGCCGGAGCGGCGGCGGGCGCTCGGCCGGGCTCGGCGCCTCCGCGCCCTCGGTGGCCCGCTGGCTCGGTGACATCCGGACGTACTTCCCGAGCTCCGTCGTCCAGGTCATGCAGCGCGACGCGATCGACCGCCTCGGCCTCTCCGCGCTCCTGCTCGAACCGGAGATGCTGGAGGCCGTCGAGGCCGACGTGCACCTCGTCGGCACCCTGCTCTCGCTCAACAAGGCCATGCCCGAGACGACGAAGGAGACCGCCCGGGCCGTGGTCCGCAAGGTGGTCGAGCAGCTGGAGAAGCGGCTCACCACCCGCACCCGGGCCACGCTCACCGGCGCGCTCGACCGGTCGGCGAAGATCACCCGCCCCCGCCACCACGACATCGACTGGGACCGGACCATCCGGGCCAACCTCAAGAACTACCTGGAGCTGCCCGGCCGGGACGGCGCGGGCACGGTCGTCCCCGAGCGGCTCATCGGTTACGGGCGGGCCGCCCAGTCCGTGAAGAAGGACGTCATCCTCTGCATCGACCAGTCGGGCTCGATGGCCGCCTCCGTGGTCTACGCGTCGGTGTTCGGCGCGGTGCTCGCCTCGATGCGCGCCCTGCGCACCCGGCTCGTCGTCTTCGACACGGCGGTGGTCGACCTCACCGACCAGCTGGACGACCCCGTCGACGTCCTGTTCGGCACCCAGCTCGGCGGCGGCACCGACATCAACCGCGCGCTGGCCTACTGCCAGTCCCGGATCACCCGGCCGGCCGACACCGTCGTCGTGCTCATCAGCGACCTGTACGAGGGCGGCATCCGCAACGAGATGCTGAAGCGGGTGGCCGCGATGAAGGCGTCGGGGGTCCAGTTCGTGACGTTGCTCGCACTCTCCGACGAGGGCGCCCCCGCCTACGACCGCGACCACGCGGCGGCCCTGTCCGCCCTCGGCGCCCCCGCCTTCGCCTGCACGCCGGACCTCTTCCCGGACGTCATGGCCGCCGCGATCGAGAAGCGCCCGCTGCCGATACCGGACCCGGAGAACGCCTCCACCAGTGGGAATCTGTGACCGTAATCACCGCTCGGGTGTGATCTGCGATTTAGGGTCACACCGGCCTCGGGGATAACCTGCGAGATGGACATGCCGCGTATCCGGTCACCGTGTGCGCCTTCCTAGTGACACCGCAGTCACGTTGCCCCTCGCGGCACGCCCACGCAGAAAACCAACCGCGAGACCATTGATAAGGGACGGACGCGCGTGGACCTGTTCGAGTACCAGGCGAGGGACCTCTTCGCCAAGCACGGTGTACCGGTGCTGGCCGGTGAAGTCATCGACACGCCTGAGGCAGCCCGCGAGGCGACCGAGCGGCTGGGCGGCAAGTCGGTCGTCAAGGCGCAGGTGAAGGTCGGCGGCCGCGGCAAGGCCGGCGGCGTCAAGCTGGCGGCGAACGCCGACGAGGCGGTCGCCCGCGCGACCGACATCCTCGGCATGGACATCAAGGGCCACACGGTCCACAAGGTGATGATCGCCGAGCTGTCGCCGGAGATCGAGGCGGAGTACTACGTCTCGTACCTGCTCGACCGCACCAACCGCACCTTCCTGGCCATGGCCTCGGTGCAGGGTGGCATGGACATCGAGGAGGTCGCGGAGAAGACCCCCGAGGCCCTCGCGAAGGTCCCGGTCAACGCCGTCGACGGCGTCGACATCGCCAAGGCCCGCGAGATCGTGGCGCAGGCGAAGTTCCCGGCCGACGTGGCCGAGGGTGTCGCCGAGGCCCTGGTCACCCTGTGGGAGACCTTCGTCGCCGAGGACGCGCTCCTCGTCGAGGTCAACCCGCTGGTGAAGACCAAGGACGGCCGCATCCTGGCCCTGGACGGCAAGGTCTCGCTCGACGAGAACGCCGACTTCCGCCAGCCGGAGCACGAGGCCCTCGAGGACAAGGCCGCGGCCAACCCGCTCGAGGCCGCCGCCAAGGCCAAGAACCTCAACTACGTCAAGCTCGACGGCGAGGTCGGCATCATCGGCAACGGCGCCGGTCTGGTCATGTCGACCCTGGACGTCGTCGCGTACGCCGGTGAGAAGCACGGCAACGTGAAGCCCGCCAACTTCCTCGACATCGGTGGCGGCGCGTCCGCCGAGGTCATGGCGAACGGCCTGGAGATCATCCTCGGCGACCCGGACGTCAAGTCCGTCTTCGTCAACGTCTTCGGTGGCATCACCGCCTGCGACGAGGTCGCCAACGGCATCGTCCAGGCGCTGGAGCTGCTGAAGTCGAAGGGCGAGGACGTCACCAAGCCCCTCGTCGTGCGTCTCGACGGCAACAACGCGGAGCTGGGTCGCAAGATCCTCTCCGACGCCAACCACCCGCTGGTCCAGCGCGTGGACACCATGGACGGCGCGGCCGACAAGGCCGCCGAGCTCGCCGCGGCTGCGAAGTAAGGAAGAGGGACTCAGACCACCATGGCTATCTTCCTCACCAAGGACAGCAAGGTCATCGTCCAGGGGATGACCGGCGCCACGGGCATGAAGCACACCAAGCTCATGCTGGGCGACGGCACCAACATCGTCGGCGGCGTCAACCCGCGCAAGGCCGGCACGACCGTCGACTTCGACGGCACCGAGGTGCCCGTGTTCGGCTCCGTCGCCGAGGCGATGGAGAAGACCGGCGCCGACGTGTCCGTCCTCTTCGTGCCGCCGGCCTTCGCGAAGGCCGCCGTCATCGAGGCGATCGACGCCGAGATCCCGCTCGCCGTCGTGATCACCGAGGGCATCGCCGTCCACGACTCGGCCGCCTTCTGGGCGTACGCCGGCTCGAAGGGCAACAAGACCCGGATCATCGGCCCGAACTGCCCCGGCCTGATCACCCCCGGCCAGTCCAACGCCGGCATCATCCCGGGCGACATCACCAAGCCCGGCCGCATCGGTCTCGTGTCCAAGTCCGGCACGCTGACCTACCAGATGATGTACGAGCTCCGCGACATCGGCTTCTCGTCCGCCGTCGGCATCGGTGGCGACCCGGTCATCGGTACGACGCACATCGACGCCCTCGCGGCGTTCGAGGCGGACCCCGAGACCGACCTGATCGTCATGATCGGCGAGATCGGCGGCGACGCCGAGGAGCGTGCGGCCGACTTCATCAAGGCCAACGTGACCAAGCCGGTCGTCGGTTACGTCGCGGGCTTCACCGCCCCCGAGGGCAAGACCATGGGCCACGCCGGCGCCATCGTCTCCGGCTCCTCCGGCACCGCGCAGGCCAAGAAGGAGGCCCTTGAGGCCGCCGGCGTGAAGGTCGGCAAGACGCCGACCGAGACCGCCAAGCTGGCGCGCGAGATCCTCGGCGCCTGACGCCGCCGCCGCGCTCGCGCGGCAGGGTGTCACCGTACGTACGACGCGGGCCCGTCCCCCTCACCGGGGGACGGGCCCGCGTCGTCGTGTGCGCCGGACCGTTCAGCCGGCCTCGGGCACCAGCCGGGCCGGGCCGTGGAACAGCTCGTCGCCGAGCTTCTTCCGCAGCTTGACGTCCTGCGGCGTCAGCTTCTGCGGGCCCCCGACCGGCGGCACCCCGCCGACCTTCTGGGCGGGCGCCGGCGGCGTCTCGTACTTCCGGGGTGCCGTCGCCAGGGTGATCAGCGTGAGCCCGACGATCAGCACGGTGAACGCGACGGCCGTCCGGGCCCACAGCTGGGCCTTGCGTTCGCTGCCGGTACGGATCAGCTCCGGCACCGGCAGCGAGGAGGCGGAGCGGCTGCGGGCGAGCGTGCCCAGCCGCTCGTGGATCAGCGCGGACTGCCCGTCCGGCGAGTCCTGCTCCGCGATCTCGGGCAGCCGCTCGGCGACGGCCGCCCGCGCGGTCACCAGCCGTCCGGCCGCCGCCCGGGTGCTCGCCTCGGTCTCCGCCGCGGTCTCCGGCAGCCCGAGACCCACCCCGTCGTGCAGCACCAGCGTGCGGCGGTACGAGGGGGGCAGAGCCAGCAGCGCGTCGAGCAGCGCCCGCGAGCCCGGCGCCTCGGGCGGTGGGTCGGGGCGGCGGTGCTCCCGGTTCAGCCGGCGCCAGGGGGACATCGCGTACTCGTACGCGGCGGCCCGCACCCAGCCGACCGGGTCCCGGTCCACCGCGACCTCCGGCCACCGCTCCCAGGCCAGCTCGAACGCCTTGGTCACGGCCGCGCGGGACAGGGCGCGCTGCCCGGTCAGCAGATAGGTCTGCTGGAAGAGGGCCGAGGCGGCGTACCGGTACAACGCGTCGAACGCGGCAGCGGGCGCGCCTTCCGCCTGACCGCCGTCCGGCCCGCCCGGAGGCGCCTCGGGCACGTCCGGCACGTCGGGCACCTGGAGTGCGTCCTCGGGCACCCCGGGCACCACCTCGGGCACCCCGGGCACCACCTCGGGCACCCCGGGCACCACCTCGGGCACCCCGGGCACCTCCTCGGGCACCGGGGGCGCTGCCTCGGGTGCCTCGGGTTCCTGGGGCGCCTCGCGCACCTCGGGCGCGACGGTCTCGGCCACCTCGGCTACGGCCCGGTCCGGAACGGCGGCATCCACGGCGACGTTCCCGGGGGCCTCGGCGGGAACCGGCGGTGGGAGCGGCGGGGGCGGCGGGGCAGCCGCATCCGCGGTGCCCGTCCCGAGCAGCCGGGCGTACGCCTCCCGCTTGCGGCCGCGCGGGGTGCCGCGGCCCGTCTCCCAGGCCCGCACCGTCGCCCGTGTCACGCCGACGGCCGACGCGACCTGCTCCTCCGTCAGCGCCAGGGCCTCCCGCAGCCTGCGCCGCTCCTTCGGCGAGGGCAGCGGAGGGGCGGCGGCGGTCTCGGACGTGCTCTGCGTCATGAGGGCCGCCCATACGGCCTGCACCGGGTGAAAAAGTACATAAACGTATATTGATCGACACCCCGGCTGTTCGCCCGTTACACGAAATAAGCGCGTGTCGTTGGCAGCATGACCGCGTGACCCAAGTGACCGAACGCAGCCCCTTGTTGTCGCGGGACGAGCGGGGGCGGCCCGCCGTGCTGGTCTCCGCGGTGCTGCGCGGGGCGATCGCGGCCGTGCTCGGCCTGGGATGCGTCGCCGTCCTCGTCGCCGCGCTCTGGATCAGCTCACCGGCTCCGGACAGCGGTCCGGGCGAGGCGTTCCACGCGGCGGCCGGCCTCTGGCTCCTCGCGCACGGCGCCGAACTGGTCAGGACCGAGACGCTGACCGGGGCCCCGGCACCGATGGGCGTCGTCCCGCTGCTGCTCTCCGTGCTGCCCGTCTGCCTGGTGCACCGGGCGGCCAGGGATGTGCTGGAGCCCGAGGAGGGGGACCAGTCACCGTCACCCGGCGGCGCGTTCGCCCTGGTGACGGGCGGATATCTGCTGGTCGTCGGGGCGGTCGCCCTTTATGCGCGCGGCGCGTCGCTGTCCGTGAGCCCGCTCTCCCTGCTCGTTCCCGGCGCCGTCGTCGTGGCGGGCGCGGCGGCGGCCGGGGTGTGGACGGCCTGCGGGTGTCCGCTCGGTCCGCCGCCCTCCTGGGCGCCGGTACGGCTGCACGAGGCGATGGCGCGCACCCGGTTCCTGCGGCGGGCCGACGCGGTGGGCCGGTCGGCGCTGGCGGGGACGGCGGCGCTCCTGGGCGGCGGTGCGCTGGTCGTCGCGTCGGCCCTGCTGTGGCACGGCGCACCGGTCCAGGAATCGTTCCTCCGGCTCTCCACCGACTGGGGCGGCCGCATCGCCGTGCTGCTGCTGGCTCTGGGACTCGTGCCGAACGCGGCGGTGTGGGGCGCGGCGTACGGGCTGGGTCCCGGGTTCGCCCTCGGCACGGCGTCCACGGTCACCCCGCTGGCCTTCACCGGGCCCCCGGCCGTCCCCGACTTCCCGCTGCTGGCCGCGATGCCCGCCCACGGTCCGGGCGGGCCGTGGAACTGGGCGGCCGGCGCGGTCCCGGTGGCGGCGGCGCTGACGGTGGCCTGGTTCACCGTACGGAGGGCGGTGCCCGACCACGGCGAACCGGAGGAGGCGTGGAGCCTCGGGGAGACCGCGCTCACCACCGCACTCGGGGCGGCGGGCTGCGGGCTCGGCGCGGCGCTGCTGGCGGCCGCCGCCGGGGGACCGCTGGGCACCCACGCCCTGGCGGCCTTCGGTCCGGTGTGGTGGCTCACCGGGGCGGCGGCGTTGGCGTGGACCACGGTCGTCGGTGTCCCCGCGGCCCTGCTGCTACGGGCCTGGCGGCTGCGCGAGCCCAAGAAGCGGGACGCCGGACCGGCGGAGCCGGAACCCACGGCGCACCCGGTGAACATGGCCAAGGCCCCCAAGGCCCCCAAGGCTCCCGAGCCCCCCGCACCCGTCGTCCCCGCGCCGCTCGGACCCGGGAAGGGCGAGGACGAAGGCGAAGGCGGGGGCCGGGACGAAGGGGACGAGGACCTCGACGCGTACGACTTCCTGCCCACCGACCCCTGGCACGCCCGGGAGGCCGAGCGGGAGACCGTGCAGGACAGCGAGCGGGAGACCGTGCAGGACAGCGAGCGGCACACCGAGCGGGAGACCGACGCGCCCCCCGGCCCGCCGGCCGCTAGCGCTTGACGCCGAAGAAGGGCTCCAACGGCTTCGGGAGCAGATCGTTGCAGGCCAGCTGGCCCGACTTGGTCAGGGCGTCGTTCACACAGGTGTAGTAGTCGCGGTAGACCATCTGCACCGTGAACGTCGTCGCGACGATCGCCAGCGCGACCACGCCCGTCACCAGACCGCTCACCGCGGCCGTGGTCTGCTGCCGGCCCCCGCGCTGCGCGGCGAGCGTGTCCGGCGCGGGCCCCGCCCCGTCCGCCGCCCCCGGCGTCC
>NZ_JAAGNI010000468.1 GCF_010550605.1 Streptomyces sp. SID9727 | reverse complement strand
CGCCCGCCAGCTCGCGGTCCACCGCCGCGTACCGCCGCAGCGAGGCGACCCGGTCGCCCTGCGCCTCGCGGATGCGTTCCAGCCGGGCCTGCCGCTCGGCCAGGTCGGCCGCCGCGTCGCCGTGCACCCGCTCCTCCTCGGCCAGCGCGCGCTGCGCCGCCTCGGCCCGCTCCAGGACCTCCCGGGTGCGCGGGGCCAGGGCCGCGAGCCCGTCCTCCGAGAGCCGGACCAGAGCGTCGCTGCCGGTCCGCAGCGTCTCCTCGATCCCCGCGTCCCGGCCGCGCAGCGCGGCCAGCCGCTCCGCGATGACCTCCTGCTGCTCCTGGAGCGCGTCCAGGGCGAGCACCAGCCGCTCCAGCCGCCGCAACTCGTCCACCTGGCGGCGCAGCGCCTCGTGCTCGGCCAGCCGGTCCCGCAGCGCCTCCTCGGCAGCCGCCAGTTTCTCCAGCGCCCCGTGCGCGAGCTCGGCCCGCTCGCGCTCTTCCCGGACCCGCTCGCGTACGGCCGCGAGCCGGCGCATCAGCTCCTCCGTACCGTCGCCGAACGCCGCACCCGGCATCGCCGCCGCCAGCAGCCCCGGCAGCGCGTCGGCCAGCGCCCCGGACTCCACGAGGGCGTCCTCCAGGTCGAACAGCGCCGCGAGGGCCGGCGCACCGCTCTCACCGCCGTCGATCCGGCCCAGCGCCGCCCCGGCCCACCGGAAGGCCAGGCCGAGGACCCGCAGCGCCACCTCCGCCTCCGGCCGGTCCGCCCCGGCACCCGGCAGCGCGGCGGCGATCTCGTCCGCGGCCTCGTTCACGACGCCCTCCGTCCCCCGGGTGCACACCCGCCCCATCATCACATCACCCGAGGCCCCTCGCGGGGGCCTTCCCGGCCGATACGATCGATCCGCGACCAGCCTGCACCCAGGGGGACTTCATGCCGGAAGTCGTGTCCTTCGAAGGCCCGGACGGCGCCCCGCCCCAGGCCGAGGCATCCGACGAGGCCCCGGCCCCGGACGCGTCTCGCGTGGCCCCGGCGAGGTCGTGCCCGTCGGCACCGCGCCCGCTCCCGCCCACGCTGCTCGCGCTGCTGGGGGACGTGGCGGACGCGGAGGGCGCCGACGGGGAAGCCGCGTTCTGGTACGGCCTGGCCGGCCGCACCGGGGAGGGCCGTACAACGGCACAGGCCCACGGTTCCTGAGGAACCGTGGGCCTGTGGCTGGTGTCCGAGGGGGGACTTGAACCCCCACGCCCGATAAAGGGCACTAGCACCTCAAGCTAGCGCGTCTGCCATTCCGCCACCCGGACAAGGTGTCTGTCTCGCGGGCCTCGCCCGTTCCGACGTGGAAAACCATAGCAAACATTGGAGGGTGCTCGATCACGCCCGGTCCCGTGGGGGCCTTGGGTGCGCGGGCCCGGCGATGGAGGATGGGAGGGAGCACCACGGCGACAGGGAAGGAACCAGCGTGAGCGAGAGCAATGCGGCCCGGAGCGGCTCGGGCGAGACCGCCGAGAACGAGGTGGTGGACCTCTGTCGTGACCTGATCCGGATCGACACCAGCAACTACGGCGACCACTCCGGGCCCGGCGAGCGGGCGGCCGCCGAGTACGTGGCCGAGAAACTGGCCGAGGTCGGGCTCGAACCGAAGATCTTCGAGTCCCACAAGGGCCGCGCCTCCACCGTGGCGCGCATCGAGGGCGAGGACCCGTCCCGCCCGGCCCTGCTGATCCACGGCCACACCGACGTCGTCCCGGCCAACGCGCACGACTGGACGCACCACCCGTTCTCCGGCGAGATCGCGGACGGCTGCGTGTGGGGCCGGGGCGCGGTCGACATGAAGGACATGGACGCGATGACGCTCGCGGTGGTGCGCGAACGCATGCGCAGCGGCCGCAAGCCCCCGCGCGACATCGTGCTCGCCTTCCTCGCGGACGAGGAGGCGGGCGGCACGTACGGGGCCCGCTACCTCGTGGACAAGCACCCCGACCTGTTCGAGGGCGTCAGCGAGGCGATCGGCGAGGTCGGCGGTTTCTCGTTCACCGTCAACGAGAACCTTCGGCTGTACCTCGTGGAGACGGCGCAGAAGGGCATGCACTGGATGCGCCTGACCGTGGACGGCACGGCGGGCCACGGCTCCATGACCAACGACGACAACGCGATCACCGAGCTGTGCGAGGCGGTCGGGCGGCTCGGCCGGCACACCTGGCCGGTCCGGGTGACCAAGACCGTGCGGTCCTTCCTGGACGAGCTCTCGGACGCGCTCGGCACCCCGCTGGACCCGGAGGACATGGAGGCCACCCTCGCCAAGCTGGGCGGCATCGCCAAGATGATCGGCGCCACCCTGCGCAACTCCGCCGCCCCGACCATGCTCGGCGCCGGCTACAAGGTCAACGTGATCCCCGGACAGGCCACCGCCCACGTCGACGGACGGTTCCTGCCGGGGTACGAGGAGGAGTTCCTGGCCGACCTCGACCGCATCCTCGGCCCGCGCGTCCGCCGCGAGGACGTGCACGGCGACAAGGCGCTGGAGACCGACTTCGACGGCGCGCTCGTGGACGCCATGCAGACGGCCCTGAAGGCGGAGGACCCGATCGCCCGTGCCGTCCCGTACATGCTCTCCGGCGGCACGGACGCCAAGTCTTTCGACGACCTCGGCATCCGCTGCTTCGGTTTCGCCCCGCTGAAGCTCCCGCCGGAGCTCGATTTCGCGGGCATGTTCCACGGCGTGGACGAGCGGGTCCCGGTCGAGGGGCTGAAGTTCGGTGCCCGGGTCCTGGACCGCTTCATCGACCACAGCTGACCCGCGAGGGCGTAAATCGCCAGGGTGTACGCCTATAACCGGAACGGGTGAATGGGGTGATCGACGCGTAGCCCCGCTACTTCCTCCTCGTTACAGGGGGTGCGGTCCGCGGCTGGGACCGCGTTTGCCAACTAGGAGGAATCATGATCAAGAAGATCGCCGCTGCTGCGGCTGTCACCGGTGGCCTGGTGCTCGCCGGTGCCGGCATGGCCGTCGCCGACTCGGGCGCCCAGGGTGCCGCCATCGGCAGCCCCGGCGTCATCTCGGGCAACGTCATCCAGGTTCCCGTCCACGTTCCCGTGAACGTGTGCGGCAACACGATCGACGTGATCGGCCTGCTGAACCCGGCCTTCGGCAACGTCTGCGTCAACGACTGACGTCGCGCGTCAGCCCGTAAGGGTTTGAGCCCGCTCGGCCCCGGACCGCGCTCCACGCGCTCCGGGGCCGTCGGGTCCTTTGCCTCCGCACGGTAGTCCGGGGGTACTCCGGAAGGTAGAAGGCAGGAAACACCTATGCGACAGGTCACGCGAAACGGCCTGATCACCATGGCGGCCGCGGGGGGCGTTCTCGCTCTCGGCGGCGGCTACGCGCACGCCGACGCGGGAGCGGCCGGCGGCGCCTCGAATTCCCCGGGGGTGCTTTCAGGGAATTCGGTACAGATTCCGGTCCATGTGCCGGTGAACGTCTGCGGAAACTCCGTGAACGTCGTCGGACTGCTCAACCCGACCTTCGGGAACGGCTGCGGAAACGGTTCGGACGGCGCGTCCGCCGGCCGGCACGACTCCGCGTCGGGCACCTCCGGTGGCCACGCCGGTCACCGGGCCACCGACGACCGGACCCGGGGGGCGACGACGGGAACCGGCAAGCACCGGGCCGTCCGCGGTGGCAACGGCGGCGGCGCCACCGCCCAGGGGGTCGCGCAGGGATCGCCCGGTGTACTTTCGGGCAACCAGATCCAGGCGCCGATCGACATCCCCGTGAACGTCTGTGGCAACAGCATCGACATCGTCGGCCTGCTGAACCCGGCGTTCGGCAACACGTGCGAGAACGACAGCACGCCGCCGGTCGACGTTCCGGAACCCCCGGTCCGCCACGTCACGCCGCCGACGCCCGAGAAGCCCACTCCGAACACGCCGGAGCCGCAGACCGTGCCGGAGGCGCCGCAGCTCGCCCACACCGGAGCGGGCGGCCTCGACCTGCTCATCCCGGCGAGCGCGGGCCTGCTGCTGGCCGGCGCGGGCACCGTGCTCTACCGCCGCGCGAAGGCCGCCGCCTGACGGCAGCGCCGCACCGGCGAGCACGCGACGAACGAACGGGCCCCGCGGATCGCGGGGCCCGTTCCGTGTGGTCGGACGGTCTGTGGCCGGTCCTTCCGGCTCACCACGTGGCCCGTAGCTGACGGATGATCCGGCGGCGCAGCCGCACGCGGCGGCTGCCGTCCAGCCGCAGCGTCAGACGGTCCAGCTCCCAGTGCCCGTACTCGGCATGGTCGGTCAACAGGCGGGCCGTGTCCTTCCGGGACACCCCGCGTGGCACGTACACATCGACAAATTCGTATTCCGGCATCGAATCCATTGTGCGGGCAAGGGCCCGGTACGGATAGCGTCTGCCCCATGTCTGATGCTGCGCAGCCCACCGCTGCCGAGGTACGCGCCGCCGCCGATGCGGTCAAAGCCGCGATCGACCACCACCTCGCGGCGGTCGAACGCCGGTCGGGGGACGATGATCCCGCTGTCTACGACGCGTTCAACGCACTGGCCGCCGCCGCCGAGGTCTATGACGAACTCCTCTACGACCGCTACGACGAGGTCACCCCGTTCGAGATCCCGGGGGAGCAGGACGCCCTGCCCCCCTACAACGGACCTGACGAGCCGCACGCGCTCAGCGTGCTGATCCGCCGCGACTACGCGGTGGTGGAGCCCCAGCGGCTGCTGGCCCAGGCCCAGCGCCTCGCCGACGCCGACCCGGACGAGCGGGAGGACGGCGGGGCGGCGGTCGTCGGCAACAGCGTGCACGCGGCGCTGGGGGTGCTCTTCGGGGAGTACGAGGCGGACGAGATCGCCTCCCGGCACACGGAGTTCGGCCTGGAGGAGGGCGACTCCACGCTCTGGGTCGCGGCGGCGGACGAACTCCCCGAGCCGGGGGAGTGGCTGACCGCCCCCTTCGACGACGCGGACCCCCAGCTGGTGGTCTGCCGCTTCGACGTCAGCGCGGTCTTCGACGACGACGACCTCGACGACGAGCCGGAGGGGCCGGGGCACCCCGCCGGCTGACCGCCGCTCCGGGAACCCGCCCGGAACCCCGCCGGAGCGTGGAGGGCCCCCGCGGACGCCTGGCGCGTCCGCGGGGGCCCTCCGGGCGCTCTCCCTACTCCTGGGACCCCGAGCCCTCCTGGGACTGCTGGGACGCCTCCAGGAGGGCCCGCAGGCGCGTGGTGCGCTCCTGGGCGGGCACCTCGGCCACCGCGCGCGGCAGGGCCTGGTCGACGCCGTGCACCACGGACAGATGGCGCTCGCCCCGGCCGAACGCGGTGTAGACCCACGGGCGGCTCAGCCCGCGCGCCGCGTCGCCCGGCAGCACCACGACCGCGGCCGGCCACCGCATCCCGGTCGCCTGATGGGCACTGAGCGCCCACGCGTGGCGCACGGAATCGGCCACGTGCTCCTGCGGTACGACGACGGGGGTCCCCGCGCAGTCCAGACGCAGGCCCTCCGCGTCCGCCGACACGACCACGCCGGGCACCGTCCGCCCCGGCGCCGGCACATGGGCGACCCGGTCGCCCGGGTCGAAGCCGCCGAAGCGGCCGGGACCCGGGTTGAGCCGCTGCTTCAGGGCCTCGTTCAGCGCCCGGGTGCCCGCGGCGCCGCCGTGGCCCACCGTGATGACCTGGGTGTCGCCGGAGGGCACCCCGATCGCGCGCGGCACCGAGTCGGCGACGAGCTGCACCGTGCGGTGCACCGCCTCGCCCGCGTCCCGGACCGGGACGATGACGACCTCCTTGCCCGGCGCCGCCACCTGGTTCAGCTCACCGGCGCCGATGCCCGAGACCAGCTCGCCGATCGGTCCGGCGTCCGGGGTGCGGGAGGCGACACGCGGGCAGGCGCGGGCGGCCAGCACATCGGCGAACACCTGCCCGGCGCCCGCCGAGCCCAGCACGCCCGGGTCGCCGCTGAGAACCAGCCGGACCCCGTCGGCCAGCGACTCCACCAGCATCGCGCCGGTCTCCACGTCCAGCTGGGGGGCGTCCAGCACGACGAGCAGGTCGAGCGCGAGTGCCCCCTCCTCGTCCCGCCCCGGCCCCTCGGCGCCCGACAGCAGCCCGGCGAGCGTGACGGCCGCCTCCGGCTCGCCGATGTCCTCGGCGAGCCGCCTGCGGCCGTCCACGCTGTGCGCGGCGCCCAG
>NZ_JAAGNI010000431.1 GCF_010550605.1 Streptomyces sp. SID9727 | reverse complement strand
CGGACGGCGGCCAGGCACAGCGCCTCCAGGCAGCCGCGTCCGCCGCAGCCGCACCGGACGCCGTCCAGCTGCACGGTCTGGTGCCCGAACTCGCCCGCCCCCGTCCGCTCCCCCCGGTGCACCGCCCCGCCGAGGACGAGCCCCGCGCCGAGGCCGGTGCCGAGGTGGAGGTAGGCGAAGTCGGCGGGGCCCTCCGCGCCGAGGGCGAGGCCGAGCGCGGCGGCGTTGGTGTCCTTGTCGAGGACCACGGGCAGCCCGGTCCGGGCGGCGAGCGCCTCGCGCAGCGGGTAGCCGTCCCACTGCGGG
>NZ_JAAGNI010000415.1 GCF_010550605.1 Streptomyces sp. SID9727 | reverse complement strand
CGGCAGTGGCTTGTGGAAGCGCTGTCGCTCAACGGATAAAAGGTACCCCGGGGATAACAGGCTGATCTTCCCCAAGAGTCCATATCGACGGGATGGTTTGGCACCTCGATGTCGGCTCGTCGCATCCTGGGGCTGGAGTCGGTCCCAAGGGTTGGGCTGTTCGCCCATTAAAGCGGTACGCGAGCTGGGTTTAGAACGTCGTGAGACAGTTCGGTCCCTATCCGCTGTGCGCGTAGGAATATTGAGAAGGGCTGTCCCTAGTACGAGAGGACCGGGACGGACGAACCTCTGGTGTGCCAGTTGTTCTGCCAAGGGCATGGCTGGTTGGCTACGTTCGGAAAGGATAACCGCTGAAAGCATCTAAGCGGGAAGCCTGCTTCGAGATGAGTATTCCCACCAACTTGATTGGTTAAGGCTCCCAGTAGACGACTGGGTTGATAGGCCAGATGTGGAAGCCCGGTAACGGGTGGAGCTGACTGGTACTAATAGGCCGAGGGCTTGTCCTCAGTTGCTCGCGTCCACTGTGTTGTTCCCAGGCCACGAACAGTCGTGCTGGTTGAACAACGTCACTCAATAAATTGAAAAGTGTGCTTGTTCGCTAAGCGCCGATACTCCGTACTTTTGCGGAGTGGCCGATAGTGTTTCGGTGGTCATTGCGTTAGGGAAACGCCCGGTTACATTCCGAACCCGGAAGCTAAGCCTTTCAGCGCCGATGGTACTGCAGGGGGGACCCTGTGGGAGAGTAGGACGCCGCCGAACAATTTTTGAAGGACCCTTGGTCCCAGCGTTCAGCGCTGGGACCAAGGGTCCTTTTTGTTTTGCCCGAAGCGCGTCGGGTGTCCGACTGCGTAAGAATGTCTGTAGTACCCCGATGACAGGAGCTCCACCCATGTCCACCAACTCTCCCGACGATCGTTCGGAGCGCGAGCCGCGTCGCCGGGACGGCGGTGACCGGGGCGGCTTCGGCGGCGGTCGCGACGACCGCTCGCGCGGTCCGCGCCGGGACGACGACCGCGGTGGATACCGCCGCGACGACCGTCCCTCCGGGGGCGGCTTCCGCCGCGACGACCGGGACCGCGATCGGGATCGTGGACCGCGCCGCGACGACCGTCCCTCCGGCGGTGGTTTCCGCCGGGACGACCGCGGTGGTTCCACCGGCGGCGGCTTCCGGCGCGATGACCGGGGCGGCGGCTACGACAACCGTGGTGGGTTCCGTCGCGATGACCGTGCCCCGCGTCGGGATGACGAGCGCGGTGGCCGGCCGGGTGGTTACGAGCGCCGCGACGACCGGCCTCGTGGCCCCCGCCGGGATGACGACTTCCGTGGCGGTGGCTTCCGTCGCGACGACCGTCCCTCCGGGGGCGGCTTCCGCCGCGACGACCGTGGGGGCAATTCCGGGGGTGGGTTCCGCCGTGATGACCGGGCCCCGCGCCGTGACGACGACCGTGGTGGGTTCCGCCGCGATGACCGTGCCCCGCGTCGGGACGACGACCGCGGTGGCCGGCCGGGTGGTTACGAGCGCCGCGACGACCGGCCTCGTGGCCCCCGCCGGGATGACGACAACCGTGGCGGCGGCTTCCGCCGCGACGACCGTGGGGGCAATTCCGGTGGTGGGTTCCGCCGCGACGACCGCGCCCCGCGCCGTGACGACGACCGTGGTGGGTTCCGCCGTGATGACCGGGCCCCGCGTCGGGACGACGACCGTGGCGGGTTCCGCCGCGACGACCGTGCCCCGCGTCGCGATGACGACCGTGGTGGCCGGCCGGGTGGCTATGACCGCGACCGTGCACCGCGCCGCGACGACGACCGTGGTGGCCGTTCCGGCGGCTACGGCTACGACCGCCGCGACGACCGCCGGGACGACCGCCCCCGCGGCCCCCGCCGGGATGACAGCCGTCCGGCCGGCGGCGGGTTCCGCCGTGACGACCGCGACCGCGGCCCCCGCCGCGACGACAACCGGGGCGGCGGATACCGCGGCCAGCGGGACGACCGTGATCGGGGCGGCTACCGGGGCCGCGACGACCGAGGCGGCCGCCAGGGCGGTTACGAGCGCCGCGACGACCGCGACCGTGAGCCCATCAAGCGGCTGCCCATCCCGGACGACGTCACCGGTCACGAGATCGACCAGGACGTCCGCCAGGAGCTGCTGAGCCTGCCCAAGACGCTGGCCGAGGACGTCGCGCGGAACCTGGTCATGGTGGCCCGTCTCATCGACGAGGACCCCGAGCAGGCGTACGCGTACTCGCGCATCGCCCTCCGGCTCGCCTCGCGCGTCGCCGCAGTCCGCGAGGCCGCCGGTTTCGCCGCCTACGCGACCCAGAAGTACGCCGAGGCGCTGGCGGAGTTCCGGGCGGCCCGGCGGATGACCGGGTCCGTGGAGCTGTGGCCGGTCATGGCCGACTGCGAGCGCGGTCTCGGGCGGCCCGAGAAGGCCATGGCGATGGCCGGTGAGCCCGAGGTGCAGAAGCTGGACAAGGCCGGCCAGGTCGAGATGCGTCTCGTGGCCGCCGGCGCCCGGCGGGACATGGGGCAGCTCGACGCCGCCATCGTCACCCTGCAGAGCCCCGAGCTCGCCTCGAACGCCGTGCACCCGTGGACCCCGCGCCTGCGCTACGCGTACGCGGACGCGCTGCTCGAAGCGGGCCGCGAGGACGAGGCGCGCGAGTGGTTCGGCAAGGCGCTGGAGGCCGACAAGGACGGCGCCACCGACGCGTCCGACCGCCTCGCCGAGCTGGACGGCGTCGAGTTCGTGGACGCCCTGGACGACGACGAGGAGGAGCCCGTCGCCGCCGACGCGGACCGGGACGACGCCGACGAGGACGGCACCCCCCAGGCGTAACGCATGAGAAGAGGGCGGCACCCCGAGTGGGCGCCGCCCTCTTGCGCGTTCAGCCCAGGTTCAGGCTGCGCAGGACCAGACCCGTCGCCGGTTTCGGGCCGAACGACGTCGACTTGCGGGGCATGGTGACGCCCTGGCGGGCCAGGTCCCGGACGAGCTCCTCGCGTACCGGATGCATCAGCACCGCCGTGGAGCCGTTCCGCTCGGCGTGCTCGACGGCGGCGGAGGTGTCGTGGATGTACGCGATGTGCGCCGGGTCGTCCGGGATGCGCCACACCAGGTCGAGCAGCGCCGAGTGAAGGACCGTCGCGTCGAGGGAGCGCCAGGCCGCCGGGCGGTCCGCCGGAACCGTGCGGGCCAGCAGCGCCTCGTCCGGGCGGTCGACCAGATGGAACGCGCCGTCGCCCGCGAGCAGGAAGGCGTTGCCCCCGGCAGCCGCCCCGGCCAGGGCCTCCATCGCGTCGGGAAGCGGTCCCGCCACCTCCCGTATCCGGAACAGGCCGGTCAGCGCGGCCAGCGCGTCCGCGACGGGCAGCCCGTGCAGCAGGCGGTGGATGGCGCGGACCCGGAGCGGGTAGCGGGCGGTGTCCACCAGGAGCACGAGGCCGTAGTCCCAGGGGCCCGGGTCCGTGTGCTCCTGCTGGAGCCTCAGATAGGTGGCCCAGCGGTGGTGGCCGTCCGCGATGAGCGCCTGATGCCCGGCCAGGTCCGCCTGGATCTCCGCGCGTTCGGCGGGATCGGTGACCGCCCACAGGCGGTGGCGGAAGCCGTCCTCCGTGGTCGTGCAGAGCAGCGGCTCGCGCTCGACGGTCCGCTCGACCACCGCGGTCGCCCCCGTCGCCCGGTCCTCGTCGCCCCGGTACGTCAGCAGCAGCGGTTCCAGGTGGGCGGCGGTGGCGCGCATCAGGTCGGCCCGGTCCTCGACCACATGCGCCATGACGTCCTCGTGCGGAAGCACCACGCCGTCGGCCGGCCCCGAGAGCGCGAGGGCGCCGATGACGCCCCGTTGCAGGATCTCGTCGTCGCGCTGCTCGTACACGTACAGGGCGGGCTCGGTGTCCGCCGCGAGGACGCCCTCCGCGAGCCAGTCGTCCAGGGTGGCGGCGGCCCGGGCGTTGCGGGCGGCGACCGTGCCGGCCTGCGGCAGGATCAGCCGGACGATGTTGTGCGGGTCCGCCGACTCCAGGTGCAGCAGCCCGTCGGGCCGCACGACCACGTCGTACGGGGGAGAGGTCACCGCGGCGAGGCTGCCGACCCGCTCGGGGACGTATCGCAGGCCACGGAACGGAAGCAGACGCAGTCCCTGGTCCGTGCCTCGTGTGTTCATCCACGCATCGTATGTGGGGTACAGGGATGCGCGATGATCGGGGGAGAAGCAGTCGAAGAGGAGCGCGGAACATGAGCGGGACGAGCAGGACCAGGCCGAGCGGGAGCAGCACCGCGCTGAGCGAGGCGTACGACACGGCGCTGCTCGACCTCGACGGTGTCGTGTACGCGGGCGGGCTGGCGATCGACCACGCCGTCGAGGCGCTCGGCGCGGCGCGGGACGGCGGAATGCACCTGGCGTACGTCACCAACAACGCGCTGCGCACCCCGGACGCGGTCGCCGAACACCTCACCGAACTGGGCGTCCCGGCCGAGCCCACCGACGTGATCACCTCGGCGCAGGCCGTTGCCCGGCTCGTCGCCGACCAACTGCCCGCCGGGGCGCGGGTCCTGCTCATCGGCGGCGAGGGACTGCGCGTCGCGCTGCGGGAACGCGGCCTCGAACCCGTCGAGTCGGCCGACGACGACCCGGTCGCCGTGGTCCAGGGATACGGCGGCCCCGACCTGGCCTGGGGCCGGTTCGCGGAGGCGTCGTACGCGATCAACCGCGGGCTGCCGTGGTTCGCGTCCAACACCGACCTGACGATCCCGGGCGCCCGGGGGATCGCGCCGGGCAACGGGGCGGCCGTCGAGGTCGTCCGCATCGCGACCGGCGCCGAGCCGCAGGTGGCCGGGAAGCCGCTCCCGCCGATGCACCGCGAGACCGTGCTGCGTACCGGCGCCGAACGGCCCCTGGTGGTCGGCGACCGGCTGGACACCGACATCGAGGGGGCGTTCAACGGGGGCGTCGACTCGCTGCTGGTGCTGACCGGGGTGACCGACGCGGCCCAGCTGGTGACCGCCGTTCCCGAGCACCGGCCGACGTACGTCGACGCGGACCTGCGCGGGCTGCTCACCGGACAGCCCGAGGTGACGGAGGACGGCGGGCGATTCCGCTGCGGCGGCTGGACGGCCTCCGCCGGGGGCGGCGCGCTCGTGCTGGAGGGCGACGGCGACGCGCTCGACGGGCTGCGGGCGCTGTGCGCGGCGGCCTGGTCGCACGCCGGAAACGGGGCCTGTGACCTGGACGCGGAGAAGGCCGTGGCCCGGCTGCGGCTGTGAGGACGGGCCCGGAGCCCCATAGCCTGGGTAGGCTAACCTAACCGGGTGTTGGTTGAGAGCCCCCCGGATTCCAGTTCCGGCCCGATAGCCGCGCCGGACAAGGCCGCCGCTCCCCGCAGACGTCACGCGGCGCGAGCGGCGGGGCTCCTGGTGGCCGTGGCCGTCCTCGCGCTGGTGTGCCTCGCGTCCATCGGGATCGGTGCCAAGGCGCTGCCGCTCTCCGGCGTGTGGCACGGCCTGTTCCACTACGCGGGCAGCGGCGACGACGTCCTCGTGCGCGAGGTCCGCGTCCCCCGTACCGTGCTGGGGCTCCTCGTGGGTGCCGCGCTGGGCCTCGCCGGGGCGGTGATGCAGGCGCTGACGCGTAACCCGCTCGCCGAGCCCGGCATCCTCGGCGTCAACGCGGGGGCCTCGGCCGCCGTCGTCTCCGCGATCAGCTTCTTCGGCGTGACCTCGCTGACCGGTTACGTGTGGTTCGCCTTCGCGGGCGCCGCGATCGTGTCGGTGGCCGTGTACTTCCTCGGCGGAAGCCGGTCCTCGACGCCGGTACGGCTCGCGCTCGCCGGGACGGCCGTGACCGCCGCGCTGTACGGGTACGTCAACGCCGTACAGCTGCTGGACTCGGCGTCGCTGGACCGGCTGCGGTTCTGGCAGGTCGGCTCGCTGGCCTCCGCGAACACCGAGACGGTCGGCAAGGTCTGGCCGTTCATCGCGGCGGGCGTCCTGCTCACCGTGTTCATCGCGCGCCCGCTCAACGCCCTGGAGATGGGCGACGACACCGCCAGGGCGCTGGGCGCGCACCTGACCCGGACCCGCGTCCTCGCCATGCTCGCCGTCACCCTGCTGTGCGGGGCGGCGACCGCCGCGTGCGGCCCGATCGTCTTCATCGGGCTGATGATCCCGCACCTGGTGCGCGCCCTCACCGGTCCCGACCTGCGGTGGATCCTGCCGTACGCGGCGGTGCTCTCCCCGGTGCTCCTGCTCGGCGCGGACGTGGTCGGCCGGGTCGTCGCCCGGCCCTCCGAACTCCAGGTCGGCATCGTCACCGCGCTCATCGGCGGGCCCGTCTTCATCTACCTCGTACGACGCAAGAGGATGTCCCAGCTGTGAAGGCCACGACCACGAAGGAGACGGCACGCGCGGTCCGTCCGGCACGGGCCGTGCGGACGGTCGGCGGGTATTCGTTCCGGATGAACGTGCGGGCGGCCCTGGTCGTCCTGCTCCTGGCCGTCGTGGCGGCGGGGGCCGCGATCGTCCTCATCGGCAGCGGCGACTTCTCGATGACGCCCGGCGAGGTCCTGACCACGCTCTTCGGCCACGGCACCTTCCAGCAGGAGTTCATCGTCACGGACCTGCGGCTGCCCCGGGTCCTCGTCGGACTCCTCGTCGGCGGGGCGCTCGGTGCCGGGGGCGCCGTCTTCCAGACCATCTCGCGCAACCCGCTCGGCAGCCCCGACGTGCTCGGCTTCGGGCAGGGCGCCACGGTCGGCGCGCTCACCGTGATCGTCCTCTTCGGGGGCGACGCGAAGGAGGTGGCGGCCGGCGCGGTCGTCGGCGGCCTGCTGACCGGTCTCGCCGTCTACCTGCTGGCGTGGAAGCGCGGTGTGCACGGCTTCCGGCTCGTCCTGGTGGGGATCGGGGCGGCGGCCATGCTGACCGCCGCCACCCACTACCTGATCACCAAGGCGAACCTGGTCGACGCGACCCGCGCCGTCGTCTGGATGACCGGCTCCCTCGACGGCCGCGACTGGGCGCAGGTCTGGCCGCTGCTCGTCGTCTGCGCGGTGCTGCTCCCGCTGGTGTACGGGCACGGGCCGGCCCTGCGCGTCATGGAGATGGGCGACGACGCCGCGTACGCCCTCGGGGTGCGCGTGGAACGCACCCGCCTCCTCCTCATGGGCGCTGCCGTCCTGCTCGTCGCCGTCGCCACGGCCGCCGCCGGGCCCATCGCCTTCGTCTCGCTGAGCGCCCCGCAGCTGGCGCGCCGGCTGACCCGCTCCACCGGCCCGAACCTGGTGGCCGCGACGTTCATGGGCGCGGCACTCCTGCTCGTCGCCGACTGGATCGCGCTCGACGCGTTCGGCGACCGCCAGCTGCCGGTGGGGGTGGTCACCGGGGTGCTCGGCGGCTGCTACCTGGTGTGGCTCCTGGTGACCGAGCGCAAGGCGGGGCGCATATGAGACCCCGTACCGCCGCCCCTCTTCCCCCGTCCGACAGCCGACCGTCCGACCCCCGGAGTACGACCATGCAGCGCCTCACCGCGGACTCGGTGACCCTCGGATACGACCAGCGGGTCATCGCGGAGAACCTCTCGGTCGAGATACCGGACCATTCGTTCACCGTGATCGTCGGCCCCAACGCCTGCGGCAAGTCGACCCTCCTGCGGGCGCTCTCCCGGATGCTGAAGCCGAGCCGGGGCCAGGTGCTGCTCGACGGGCAGTCGATCCACGGGCTGCCCGCCAAGAAGGTCGCGAAGACGCTGGGCCTGCTGCCGCAGTCCTCGATCGCGCCGGAGGGCATCACGGTCGCGGACCTCGTGGCGCGCGGGCGGTATCCGCACCAGGGGCTGCTGCGGCAGTGGTCGCCCGAGGACGAGCGGGTCGTCCAGGAGTCGATGGAGGCGACGGGCGTCGGCGAGCTGGCCGATCGCTATGTCGACGAGCTGTCCGGCGGTCAGCGCCAGCGGGTCTGGATCGCCATGGCCCTCGCCCAGCAGACGCCGCTGCTGCTGCTCGACGAGCCGACGACGTACCTCGACATCCAGCACCAGATCGATGTGCTGGACCTGTGCGCCGAGCTGCACGAGACCCAGGGGCGGACGCTGGTGGCCGTCCTGCACGACCTGAACCACGCGGCGCGGTACGCCACGCATCTGATCGCGATGCGCGGCGGGGAGATCGTCGCGGAGGGGGCACCGGGGGAGATCGTCACCGCGGAGCTGGTGGAGCGGGTGTTCGGACTGCGGTGCCAGGTGATCCCCGATCCGGAGACCGGGACGCCTCTGGTGGTGCCTGCCGCGCGGGCGCGCGGCGGGGCCGGGAAGACGTCCTCAACCGCCGGACGGGCTTGATGCGGCCGGCGTCGTCACAGCAGTGACTTCAGTTTCAGGAGGTCCCTGAAGCCCGCCTCCAGGCGGACCCGGCCCGACGCCCACGCCTTGGCGAAGTTCAGGTCGCCGTCGACCATGGCGACCAGGTCGTCGCCGGTCATCGAGAGGCGGATCTCGGCCTTTTCCCGGGGTGGGCCCTCCAGCGTGTCCAGGACCCGGACGCGGCCGCCGGACAGGCGGCCGGTGAACGTGATGTCCAGGTCCCGGATGTGGCAGCTCAGCGAGCGGTCCAGGTCCGCGGCGCGGCGCACGTCGCCGTCCGCCCCCGCGAGGTTGTCGGAAAGTCTGTCGAGTGCGCTGCGGCACTCCGCCATGGTCGCCATCATGATCGACGGTACCCCAGCGCTTCGCGGTAGCGTTTCCGCATGAGCGACCCGATGCCCGACCCCGAGACGGACGCCCCGCCGGAGCCGGCCGAGCCCGCGGGGCCCGCGCCCCTCGGTGTCGTACGGACGCCCACCGGCAGTCCCGGGGTGGACGCGCTGCTGGAGCGGCTGGCCGATGCCGACCACCTCGCGGCGGACGGGCACACCGAGGTGTACGAGGATGTACACCGGGGCCTGCGCGAGGCGCTGAGCGCGCTGGACGCCGGGCCCGCCCCCGCACCGGGACCACCCGTACCGGTGCCCCCGTACAACCACAGGAGCTGAACCGAACGTGGCAGGAGTCGCCCGTCGCCGTCTCGACGCCGAGCTGGTACGCCGCAAGCTGGCCCGCTCGCGCGAGCACGCCAGCCAGCTGATCGCGGCGGGCCGGGTGACCGTCGGCGGCAACACCGCGACCAAACCGGCCACCCAGGTCGAGACCAGCGCCGCCGTCGTCGTCACCAAGGACGACAGCGACCCCGAGTACGTCTCGCGCGGCGGCCACAAGCTGGCCGGCGCCCTCGCCGCCTTCGTCCCGCTCGGTCTGGAGGTCGAGGGCCGCCGTGCGCTGGACGCGGGCGCCTCGACCGGCGGGTTCACCGATGTGCTGCTGCGCGCCGGGGTCGCCCGGGTGGTGGCCGTGGACGTCGGCTACGGGCAGCTTGCCTGGTCGCTCCAGTCCGACGAGCGCGTCGTCGTCAAGGACCGCACCAACGTGCGGGAACTGACCCTGGAGGCCATCGACGGCGAGCCGGTCGACCTGGTGGTCGGCGACCTGTCGTTCATCCCGCTCGGACTCGTGCTGCCGGCCCTGGTCCGCTGCACGGCCCCCGGCGCCGACCTGGTCCTCATGGTCAAGCCGCAGTTCGAGGTCGGCAAGGACCGGCTCGGCAGCGGCGGTGTGGTGCGCGACCCCGGACTGCGCGCCGAGGCGGTACGGGAAGTGGCCCGCCGGGCGTGGGCGCTGGGCCTGGGGGTGCGGGGCGTGACCGCGAGCCCGCTGCCGGGGCCCTCCGGGAACGTCGAGTACTTTCTGTGGCTGCGGGCCGGGGCACCGGAACTGGATCCCGCGGATGTCGACCGTGCAGTGGCGGAGGGGCCTCGTTGACGACGAATGCGGCACGTACAGTCTTTCTTCTCGCGCACACCGGCCGCCCGGCCGCGATCCGCAGCGCGGAGCTCGTCGTGCAGGGGCTGCTGCGCCACGGCCTGGGGGTGCGGGTCCTCGCCACGGAGGCGGCCGACCTGCCCCTGCCCCCGTCCGTGGAGACCGTCACCGATGCCACGCCCGAGGTCCTCAACGGCTGTGAGCTGCTGATCGTCCTCGGCGGCGACGGGACGCTGCTGCGCGGCGCCGAACTCTCCCGCGCCTCCGGCGTGCCCATGCTCGGCGTCAACCTCGGCCGGGTCGGCTTCCTCGCCGAGGCCGAGCGCGACGACCTCGACAAGGTGGTCGACCGGGTCGTCACCCGGGCGTACACGGTCGAGGAGCGCATGACGATCGACGTCCTGGTGCACAGCAACGGGGACGTCGTCCACACCGACTGGGCGCTCAACGAGGCGGCCGTGCAGAAGGTGTCGCCCGAGCGGATGCTCGAAGTCGTCCTGGAGATCGACGGCCGCCCGGTGACCGGGTTCGGCTGCGACGGCATCGTGTGCGCGACGCCCACCGGCTCCACCGCGTACGCCTTCTCGGCCGGAGGGCCCGTCGTCTGGCCGGAGGTCGAGGCGCTGCTGCTGGTCCCGATCAGCGCCCACGCCCTGTTCGCCAAGCCGCTGGTGACCTCGCCCACGTCGGTGCTCGCCGTCGAGGTGCAGCCGCACACCCCGCACGGGGTGCTGTGGTGCGACGGGCGCAGGACCGTCGAGCTGCCCTCCGGGGCGCGGGTCGAGGTGCGGCGCGGTGCCGTGCCCGTCCGGCTGGCCCGGCTGCACCAGGCGTCGTTCACGGACCGCCTCGTCGCCAAGTTCGCGCTGCCGGTGTCGGGGTGGCGGGGCGCGCCCCACTGATCCCGGACGGGGCGGCACGATCCGGGGGCCCGGGCCGTGGCCCGTGTGCGCGCGGGCGGTGAAACCTCGTATGGTCATGTCCGTGTTGGAGGAGATGCGGATACGGTCGCTCGGGGTCATCGACGACGCGGTGGTGGAGCTGTCACCCGGCTTCACCGCGGTGACGGGTGAGACCGGCGCCGGCAAGACCATGGTCGTCACCAGCCTGGGGCTGCTGCTCGGCGGGCGCGCCGACCCCGCCCTGGTGCGGATCGGTGCCAAGGCCGCGGTCGTCGAGGGCCGGATCACGGTGGCCGGGGGCGACGCGGTGGTCCTGCGCGCCGAGGAGGCCGGGGCCGAGATCGAGGACGGGGCGCTGCTCATCAGCCGCACCGTCTCCGCCGAGGGGCGCTCCCGGGCGCACCTGGGCGGCAGATCCGTGCCCGTGGGCGTGCTGTCCGAGCTGGCCGACGAACTCGTCGCCGTGCACGGCCAGACCGATCAGCAGGGCCTCCTCAAGCCCGCCCGGCAGCGCCAGGCCCTCGACCGGTACGCGGGCGACGGCGTCGCCGTGCCGCTCGCCGCGTACACGGCCGCCTACCGGCGGCTGCGGAACGTGGCGGCGGAGCTGGACGAGCTGACGACGCGCGCCCGCGAACGCGCCCAGGAGGCCGACCTGCTGCGCTTCGGCCTCGACGAGATCGCCGCCGTCGAACCCCTGCCCGGCGAGGACACCGAGCTGGCCGCCGAGGCCCAGCGGCTCGGCCACGCCGACGCGCTCGCCTCCGCCGCCGCCCTCGCGCACACCGCGCTGGCCGGCAACCCGGAGGACCCGGAGGCCCTGGACGCCACGACCGTGGTGGCGGCCGCCCGGCAGGCCCTCGACGGGGTGCGCTCGCACGACCCGGCGCTCGCCTCGCTCGCCGACCGGGTCGGCGAGATCTCCATCCTGCTCGCGGACGTCTCCGGCGAGCTGTCCGGTTACGCGGACCAGCTCGACGCCGACCCGTTGCGGCTCGCCGCCGTGGAGGAGCGGCGCGCCGCTCTCACCGCCCTCACCCGCAAGTACGGCGATGACATCACCGCCGTGCTCGCCTGGGCGCAGGAGGGCGCGGCCCGGCTCACCGAGCTGGAGGGCGACGACGACCGGATCGGTGAGCTGACCGCCGAGCGGGACGCCCTGCGCGCCGAACTCTCGGGACTCGGGCAGGCGCTGACCGACGCCCGGACGGCGGCCGCCGCGTCCTTCGCGGAGGCGGTGACCGAGGAGCTGGCGTCCCTGGCCATGCCGCACGCCCGGGTGTCCTTCGACATCCGGCAGGCCGAGGCGGCGGACGAGGCGTCCGGCATCGCGATCGGCGGACGGAACGTGGCGTACGGCCCCTCCGGCGCGGACGAGGTCGAACTGCTGCTGGCCCCGCACCCCGGCGCCCAGCCCCGGCCGATCGCCAAGGGCGCGTCGGGCGGTGAGCTGTCCCGGGTGATGCTCGCGGTCGAGGTGGTCTTCGCGGGCTCCGACCCCGTGCCCACGTACCTCTTCGACGAGGTCGACGCGGGTGTCGGCGGCAAGGCGGCCGTCGAGGTCGGGCGGCGGCTCGCGAAGCTGGCGAAGTCCGCCCAGGTCGTCGTCGTCACGCACCTGCCCCAGGTGGCCGCGTTCGCGGACCGGCAGCTGCTGGTCGAGAAGACCGTGGACGGCTCGGTGACCAGCAGCGGGGTGACCGTCCTGGAGGGCGAGGACCGGGTACGGGAGCTGTCCCGGATGCTCGCGGGCCAGGAGGACTCCGAGACGGCCCGCGCCCACGCCGAGGAACTGCTCGCCACGGCCCGCGCGGACGGGTAGGGCATGTCCGGCCGGGGTGCGCTCGGCGCGTGCCCCGGCTCTCGCACCCGCCGTACGGGTGTCGTGGCGCCGTACACGCTTTCACCCGTGCGAGTGGTGTCGGCCGTCCGATTTGTCGTGGTGGGCCCCGGAGTAACGGTTCCGTCGTGCCGGAACGTGCGTACGGACTGGCATCCTTGGCCGTGTTCGTACCCCCGACTCGGGAGCCCCGGGAGCCAATCGACGTGTCACAGCTGCGCACGGTCCAGGTACTCGGCGGCGGCAGTGCCGGCAGCAGCACGCACGCCGGCTCGCTGGCCGCCGGACTGGTCGCTCGGGGAGTGCGGGTGACCGTCTGCGCGCCGGCCGGGCTGGACCGCACCCACGACTTCGCCGCCACCGGCGCCCACTTCGCGCCCGTGCCCCGGCGCAGCGATCCGGCGG
>NZ_JAAGNI010000399.1 GCF_010550605.1 Streptomyces sp. SID9727 | reverse complement strand
CGCCGGATCGGGGCGGTGGCCCTCGGGATCGCGCTGGTCGTGCCCGCGGCGCTGCCGGCGCTCGACGGCGGCCTGCTGGCCGGTGCCGGCGGCGGGAGCGGCAGGGGGGGCGGGGGCGGCACGATCTCCGCGGTGAACCCGCTGGTCTCGCTCCAGGACAACCTCAACCAGCCGGAGAACCGGCAGGTGATGTCGTACCGCACCAACGCGAGCAGTCCGGGCGACTTCTATCTGCGCATCCTGGCCCTGGACCAGTTCAACGGGAACGAGTGGCGCGCCTCGACGCGCCGGCTCCAGGACGTGCCGAAGCGGTTGCCGGCCCCGGCCGGTCTCTCCTCGTCCGTCGCGGTCACGGAGATCAGGTCGACCGTCTCGGCGTCGGCCTCCTACAAGCAGACGTATCTGCCGCTGCCCTACCCGGCGTCCGAGGTGCGGGTCGGCGGCCGGTGGCGCTTCGAGCCCGAGGGCCGCACTCTCGTCGGTGACGACGGGGAGACCACCGGCGGCGCGCAGTACACGGTGACCAGTCTCGACGTGCGGCCGACGTCCGACCAGCTGGCTCGTGCGGGCGCGGTGCCGACCGAGTTGCTGCGCGAGTACACGCAGGTGCCCGATTCGCTGCCGGCGGTGGTCGCGCGGACGGCCGACGAGGTCACCGAGGGGGCGGCCAACTCCTACGAGCGCGCGGTGAAGCTCCAGGACTACTTCTCCACCAGCGGCGGGTTCACCTACGACACCTCGGTCAACTCCGGTACGGGCAGCGCGGCGATCGCCCGCTTCCTGAAGGACAAGCAGGGCTTCTGCGTCCACTTCTCGTTCACGATGGCGGCGATGGCCCGGACGCTGGGCATCCCGGCCCGGGTGGCGGTGGGCTTCACTCCGGGCAGCGCGCAGGCGGACGGTTCGTACACGGTGGGTCTGCGCGACGCGCACGCCTGGCCCGAGCTGTACTTCGAGGGGATCGGCTGGACGCGCTTCGAGCCGACGCCGACGCGGGGCTCCGTCCCGTCCTACACCCTGCCCGACGCGCCGTCCGGTGACACGGCGGACCCGGCCCGGCCGGAGGCGGACGCCTCGGCGCCGGTCGCGGCCGCGCCGTCCGCGTCGGAGAGCTGCCCGGTGCAGATGCGCCGGCAGGGCGAGTGCGGCCAGTCGGCGGC
>NZ_JAAGNI010000323.1 GCF_010550605.1 Streptomyces sp. SID9727 | reverse complement strand
CCTCGGCCCTGGCGGCGTCCTCCACGGCCGCCCGGCCCGTCGCCGCGTCCGGCCTGGCCCGCCAGTCGCCGCCCCGCCCCAGATCGAACACGCAGGCCGCCGGGACCACGGGGACCACCTGGGACGGGTCGGCGCCCACCCGCACCCCGCGCCCCCGCTCCTCCAGCCAGGCCATCACCCCGGACGCCGCGTCGAGCCCGTACGCGCTGCCGCCGGTGAGCACGACCGCGTCGACGCGCTGGACCAGGTTGCGCGGATCCAGCGCGTCCGTCTCCCGCGTGCCCGGCCCGCCCCCGCGCACATCGACGGCGGCGACCACCCCGCCCTCGGGCGCGAGCACCACGGTGGTCCCGGACAGTGCGCCCTTCCCGGGGACCTGGGCGTGGCCGACGCGCAGCCCGTGCACATCGGTGAGGGAGTCCTGACGGGGCATCCGGTGCTCCTTCGGGGCGGGAGTGGGGGGCGAGCGGCCAAGGTACCGCCGAAGGCCCCTCGCGCCCGGGGGGCTCCCCCTGCCCCCCACCCCCCAGCCCCCCGCCCCTCCCGCCCCCACCTCCCCCGGCCCCCGACTTGCTCACCTCGCCCCCCCCCGCGACTCGCTCACCCCCTGGACCCGCAAAACAGGACCAATCGCCCCACACCGCCCTACCGTGGCACCGTGACCGAGCCACCTGAAGCCGCAGGCGCAACCGCGCAGCCCGCCCCCGGGGGTCGTACCGGGACCGTCGGCGGGGCCGGCGACGCGCCGGAGCCGGGCGCGTCCGGACGGGCCGGAGGGCTCGTTCCCCGGTCCGTCACCGCGCGGGCGACCGCGGCCGGCGTCATCGTCTCCCTTCTGCTCGTCGTGGCCATCGTGCTCGGCAGCCGGTTCCTGGAGCACTTCGACTCCGCGCTGCTGCCGTACGCCGTGGCTACGGTCTTCCTCGCCTTCGGCGTCGCGTACCGGTACACCGTGTGGGTCTCCGCCCCCGGCGCCAAGCGGCTGTTCAAGAAGGGCTGGGGGAGCCTCTTCTCGATGGCCAACTTCCGCCGCGCCCCCACCGCGCTGCCGAAGATGATCGCCACCTACCTCGGCTTCCAGAAGTTCCTCGGCGCCCGCTCGCACGCCCGCTGGGCCGCCCACCAGCTGATCTTCTGGGGCTGTGTCCTCGCCGCGCTGATCACCTTCCCGTTGACCTGGGGCTGGTTCACCTTCACCTCGGGCACCGGCTCCGGACCCGGCTACGAGATGCGTATCTGGGGCTTCAAGATCATCGGGTTCGACTCCCTCGACTTCCTCGGCTGGCTGATGTTCCACGGCCTGGACATCGCCGCCGTCCTCGTCATCCCCGGCGCCTCCTACTTCCTGTGGCGGCGGATGAAGGACCGCGCGGCCATCACCGGCCAGCGGTTCGCCTACGACCTGGTGCCGCTGATCGCGCTCATCGTCATCTCAGTGACCGGGCTGCTGCTCACCTTCTCCTCGATCTTCCTGCACGGCGGCGGCTACGAGTTCCTGGCGATCCTCCACATGGTCGCCGTGGTCTTCACCCTCATCTACATCCCGTTCGGGAAGTTCTTCCACATCGTCCAGCGCCCCGCCGCCGTCGGCATGCAGCTGTTCAAGTACACGGGCCGGCAGGACGAAGAGGTCTTCGCCTGCCGCCGCTGCGAGGAACCCATCGACACCAGCTCGTACGTCGACAACCTCCGCGGCACCATGCGCGATCTCAGCCTCCGTTTCGACGAGTGGGCCGCATACTGCCCGCGCTGCAAGCGGGTGCTGCGAGGCAGCGCCTATCTCTCCCAGGTGAAGAAGGGTTTCAAGTGACCGCGGACTCGCGAACGCCCGAACCGCATGCGGTCGTTCCCATCGATCCCTCCCTCGCCCCGCCGGGCACCCGTGCCTTCCGCGACGCGGGCGGAATCCCCGCCGACCGGTGGCACGCCGACCAGAACGGCGAGACCCTCGTCCCCACCCACTGCTGCTTCTGCGGCATCCAGTGCGGCATGTATCTGCGCGTCGACCGCGGCGGCAAGGTCTTCGGCGTCGAGCCCCGCAACCACGACATCAACCGCATGCGCCTGTGCCCCAAGGGCATCAACGCCTACCAGCAGGTCAACCACCCCGACCGGCTCACCGCCCCCCTCATGCGCCGCTCCCGCGACGAGGAGTTCCAGGAGGTTTCCTGGGAGGAAGCGCTCGACTTCACGGTCTCCGAGATCGAACGCATCCAGGAGCAGTACGGGAAGGACGCCTTCGGGCTGTTCGGCGGTGCCAGCCTCTTCTCCGAGAAGACCTACCTCGTCGGCAAGTTCGCCCGAGTCGCCCTGAAGACCCGGCACGTCGACTACAACGGCCGGCTCTGCATGGTCAGCGCCGCCGCCGCCAACAAGCTCGCCTTCAACATCGACCGGGCCGGCAACCCGTTCGCGGACATGCTGCTCACCGACTGCCTGTTGATCGCGGGCTCCAACGTCGGCGAGTGCTTCCCCGTGCTGACCCAGTACGTGTGGGGAGCGCGGGACCGCGGCGCCAGCCTCATCGTCATCGATCCACGCGAGACGGCCATCGCGCGAACCGCCGACATCCACGTCGCGCTGAAACCCGGCACCGACGCCGCCTTCTTCAACTCCCTGCTCTGCGTGATCATCGAGGAGGGCCTGACCAACGAGGACTATCTGGCGGCCCACGCGACCGGCTGGGACGAGGTGCGGGCCAAGGCGCTGGAGTACCCGCCGTCCCGCGCCGCCGACATCTGCGGCGTCCCCGCCGAGCAGATCGTCCAGGTCGCCCGCACCTTCGCCCGCGCGCCCCGGGCCATGGCCTGGCACGCCCGAGGGATCGAGCACCAGTCCCAGGGCGTCGAGAACTGCCTCACGGTCATCAACCTCTGCACGGCCACCGGTCACATCGGCAGGCCCGGCGCGGGCTACGGCACCCTCACCGGTCAGGGCAACGGACAGGGCGGCCGCGAGCACGGGCAGAAGTCCGACCTGCTCCCGGGGGGCCGCTCCATCAACAACGAGGAGCACCGCCGGCAGATCTGCGAGATCTGGGGGATCGACGAATCGGAACTCCCACAGGCCGGTACGTCGATGATGGAAATGATTTACCAGATGCGGCGCGGCGAGATCCGCGGGCTGATGGGTGTCTGCAACAACCCCATCATCTCCCTGCCGAACTACCCCGTGGTCAAGGAGGGGTACGACGCCAACGAGTTCCATGTCCAACTCGACTTCTTCCTTTCCGAATCCGCGGCCAATGCCCATGTCGTCCTTCCCGTCACCTCCTGGGCCGAGGACGAAGGGGTGATGGCCAACGCCGAGGCCAGAGTCGTCAAGCACAACAAGGCCCAGGACCCGCCCCCCGGCGTGCGGACCGACACCTGGGTCATGTGCGAACTGGCCCGCCGCCTCGGCGTGGGCGACAAGTTCGCGTTCAACGGCTCACGCGACGTCTTCGACGAGCTCCGCGTGGCCTCTGCCGGAACGGTCATCGACTACTACGGCATCACCTACGAACGGCTGGAGGAGACGGGCGGCATCTCCTGGCCCTGCCCCTCCGCGGACCATCCGGGTACTCCCCGGCTCTTCGAGGACGGCAGGACCTACCACCCGGACGGCAAGATCCATATGCAGGTCGTCGAGTGGCACCCGCCGATGGACCCGTACAGCGACGAGTTCCCCATGTCGCTCACCACCGGACGCACCGTCGCCCACTTCCTCTCCGGCAACCAGACCCGGCGTCTGGGGGCCCTCGTCGAACAGACCCCCCGCCCGTGGGCCGAGATCCACCCGTCCCACGGATTCCGCAACGGCGAGCCGGTCCGCGTCGTCACCCGGCGCGGCAGCGCCTCCTATCCGGCCCTGGTCACCGAGGCCATCCGCCCCGACACCGTCTTCATCCCCTACCACTGGCCGTTCCCCACGTCGGCCAATGTCCTCACCATCGACGCCCTCGACCCTCGCTCCAAGATCCCCGAGTACAAGGTGTGCGCCTGCCGCATCGAGCACGCCGAGCGGATCGACGAGGTCGCCGCGCCCCCGGTCGCCCCCGGGCACGTCGCCTATCCGGAGGCCCAGGTCTCCCGCACCGACCCGCTGCCGCCCACGTCCCCGCAGGGCCGTGGCACCTCGGAGAGGAGCTGATGCCCGCATGATGGGCCGAACGATCTTCATCGACCCGGGCCGTTGCATCGGCTGCCAGGCCTGCGTCTCCGCCTGCCGCGAATGCGACTCGCACCGCGGCAAGTCCATGATCCACCTCGACTACACCGACGAGGGCCGGTCCGTCGCCTCCCTTCCCACCGTCTGCATGCACTGCGAGGACCCCGTCGCCCCGTGCGCCGAGGTGTGCCCCGCCGACGCGATCCTGGTGACCGCCGACGGCGTCGTGCAGCAGGCCGACACCACCCGCTGCATCGGCTGCGCCAACTGCGTCAACGCCTGCCCCTTCGGCGTACCGAAGATCGACCTCCAGGCGAAGCTGCAGATGAAGTGCAACCTCTGCTACGACCGCACCGCCTACGGTCTCGCCCCCATGTGCGCCACCGTCTGCCCGACCGGAGCGCTCTTCTACGGCACAGCCGAGGAACTCCAGGCCGAACGGCCCGGTGTCCAGGTCGCCGACTCCTTCGTCTTCGGCGAGAGCGAGGTCCGCACCGGCGTCGCGATGGTCGTGCCCGCCGACCGCGTTCAGTGGCCGGTCCCCGGCGGCCTGCCCGTCGTGGAGATCAACGGGAAGGACGTCCGACGGTGACCGAGACCGACTACCCGCCCCCCGGCGACCCGAAGCAGCCCCCGCCCCGCGACTCCGGCAGCACGCCCCCCGCCGCCCCCGGGCAGCCGGCCTCCGGCGACCCCCGCGAGGCCCTGCACGACCGGATCGCCGCCGACGCCCTCACCACCCGGCGCGACTACCTCCGCATCGTCGCCACCGTGTCCGGCGGGCTCGCCATCGGCGGGCTGGGCGTCGCCGGCGGCATCCTGCCTCGCCACGGCGACCCCGACGACGGCAAGGCCCCCGCCCCGAAGAAGATCGCCGCCCAGCTCCTTCCCGGCGAGTCCATCGCCTTCGACTACCCCGACGAGGAGGACCGGGCGGTCGCCGTCCGGCTCAACGACGGCACCCTCGTCGGCTACTCCGCCATCTGCACCCACCTCGCCTGCGGCGTGCTCTGGCGCAAGGACCGGGGCACCGAGGGCGAGCTGTACTGCCCCTGCCACGAAGGCGTCTTCGACGCCCGGAGCGGCGAGGTCACCGCCGGGCCGCCGCCCCGGGGGCTGCCCAAGGTCGTGCTCACCGAGGAGACCGACGGCAGCGTCTGGGCCGTCGGCACCACCCGCTCCGGCGAGAGCGTCGAGCACGGGCTGTGCCGCCAGTTCGGCGAGCAACGCCCCGACCTGGCCTCCCGCCTCGGCTGTCCCGGTGTCCGCGACGGCGCCGAGGCACCCGCCGCCCCCGGCGGAACCGCCCGCACCGTCGCCCCCGGGCCGGTCGCCCCCGGCGGAACCGCCCGCACCGTCGCCCCCGGGCCGGTCGCCCCCGGCGGAACCGCCCGCACCGTCGCCCCCGGGCCGGTCGCCCCCGGCGGAACCGCCCGCACCGTCGCCCCCGGGCCGGTCGCCCCCGGCGGAACCGCCCGCACCGTCGCCCCCGGGCCGGTCGCCCCCGGCGGAACCGCCCGCACCGTCGCCCCCGGGCCGGTCGCCCCCGGCGGAACCGCCCGCACCGTCGCCCCCGGGCCGGTCGCCCCCGGCGGAACCGCCCGCACCGTCGCCCCCGGGCCGGTCG
>NZ_JAAGNI010000306.1 GCF_010550605.1 Streptomyces sp. SID9727 | reverse complement strand
CGGCGCGCCCGCGTCCCCCGGCACCTCGCCCACCGCTGCCCCCGCCGCGCGGGCGCCCGCCCCGCGCACCACCCCCGATGGCACCCTGCTCGTCGCCGACTTCGGGGCCGACACCGTGTCCTTCGTGGACCCCGTACGGGGCACGTTCGACCGGGTGGAGGTCGGCACCGCCCCCTACGGCGTCGCCGTCGGCGCGGACGGGCGGGCGTGGGTCACCACCGCCGAGGGCGTCGCGGTCGTGGACACCGGGAAGCGGACGCGGCTGGCCCGGATCCCGTACCGGACGCGGACCGGACCCGTGACGACGGGTGAGTACCGGGGCGGGGGGATGGGTATCGCGCTGGCCCCGGACGGCCGGCACGCGTATGTCGGCGTCAACGTGCCGGAGGGCAACGGCGTCCTTGAGGTCGTCGACACCGCGACCCGGAAGGTCACCGGCACGGTTCCCGTCGGGCGCCGGCCCTTCGACGTGGACGTGTCGGCCGACGGCTCGGAGGCGTACGCCACCGGGCACGACTCGTTCGACGTGACGTCCGTCCGCACGGACACGCTCCGCGCGCGCCGGATGGAGGTCGCCCCGTACGGCACCGAGGGCGGGCTCGGGTCCTGGCTGAAGCCGCACTACGCGGTGGTCCGGCCGTCCGACGGGAAGCTGCTGCTGCCGTTCGAGGGCGAGCGGCTCGCGGTCCTCGACCCGCGCACCGGGAAGGTGACCGTCGAGCGGATGACGGCCGACACCCACCAGCACGGGGCGGCGCTCACCCCGGACGGCAGGCTGCTCGTCGTCGGTACCGGCCCGATCGCCTCCGACGACGAGGAGGCGTCGCTGACGATCCGTGAGCCGGACGGCTCCGAGCGCGTGGTGGATCTGGACGGTCCGCACGAGGACGTCGCCGTGTCGCGGGACGGCCGTACGGCGTACGTCACGGGAGGCTTCACCCGGGACGGTTACTGGAACGGCATCACGGTCGTCGCCCTCGACGGGCGGACGCCCCCGGTCCGGCTGGCGGCGGGCGAACGGCCGCTGGGGATCGCGGTGCTGTGAGCCCGGCGCACCACCTCCGGATTACGACATTCCGCACATAGGATCATCCGTGTGGATCATCGAACCCCGGCATGCCGCAGGGCGGCCCGCGCCGCTCTCCCCCTGCTCGCCCTCGCGCTCCTCGCGCCCGCCTGCTCCGGTGGGGTCGAGGGGAAGCCGGGCGCGTCCGGGGTGCGCGATCCGTACTTCCCGAAGCTGGGCAACGGCGGCTACGACGTCACGCACTACGCCCTCACGCTCGACGTGGACCCGGACGAGCAGACCCTGCGCGGGACGGCCGAGATCACCGCGCGGGCCACGCAGGACCTGAGCTCGTTCAATCTGGACCTGGCCGGGCTGACCGTGGAATCGGCGACCGTGGAGGGGCGACCGGCCGCCGTGAACCGGGCGGGGAACGAGCTGACGCTCCGTACGGACGCGAAGGTCGAGGACCGGCTGCGGAAGGGCGAGACGTTCCGTGCCGTCGTGCGCTACTCCGGATCGCCGAAGACGATCACCGACGCGGACGAGTCCGAGGAGGGCTGGCTGCCGACCGACGACGGGGCGCTGGCCCTCGGCGAGCCGACCGGTTCGATGGCCTGGTTCCCGGGGAACCACCACCCGAGCGACAAGGCCGCGTACGACCTGACGGTCACCGTCCCGAAGGGGCTCACGGCGGTCTCCAACGGGGTGATGGCGGGTCCGCCGGTCACGGAGAAGGACCGCACCACCTTCCGCTGGCACACCGCCGAGCCGATGGCGAGCTATCTCGCGACGCTGGCCGTCGGGAAGTTCGAGACGAAGACGTCGACGATGGCGGGCGGCGTGACGGTGTTCACGGCCGTGGACCCGGAGGTGGCGAAGGCGAGCGCGCGGACCGTCGGCCGGGTTCCGGAAGTCGTGGCCTGGGAGGCGGAGCATTTCGGTCCGTATCCGTTCTCCGCGACGGGCGCGATCGTGGACCGCGAGGACGACGCGGGGTACGCGCTGGAGACGCAGACCCGGCCGTTCTTCCCCGGCCCGCCGAGCGTCGGGCTGCTCGTCCACGAGATGGCGCACCAGTGGTTCGGTGACTCGGTCACGCCGGAGAGCTGGCGCGACATGTGGCTGAACGAGGGCCTGGCGACGTACGCGGAGTGGCTGTGGGAGGAGGAGAAGAACGACGTCCCGGCGGAGGAGTCGTTCGAGGAGGCCTACGAGGACAAGGCCAACTGGGCCTTCCCGCCCGCCGATCCGCCGTCCGCCGCGGCCATCTCGGACGATCCGGTGTACGGCCGCGGGGCGATGGTCGTCCACAGGATCCGCGAGGCGGTGGACGACGACGAGGAGTTCTTCGCGCTGTTGCGGGGCTGGACGAAGAAGTACCGGCACCGCAACGCGTCGACGGCCGACTTCACGGCGTACGTGGAGGAGGAGACGGGCCAGGACCTGTCGGACCTGTGGAAGGCGTGGCTGTACGGCGGAAGCCGGCCCGCCGCGGACGGCTGACCGGCTCCCGCTTCCGCTCCCGCGTACGGGTTACTGCACGTTGACGCCGCTCCAGGCGGCGTCGACGGCCTTGAGTTCGGCACTGTCGGCGCCGTAGAGGTCGGTCGCCGCCTTCTCGGTGGCGGTGCGGGCGTCCGCGTAGTCGGTGGTGGAGGTCATGTACTCGGACAGGGCCTTGTACCAGATCTGGACGGCCTTCTCCCGGCCGATGCCGGTGACGGTGGAGCCGTCGGCGGTGGGGGAGTCGTAGGCGACGCCGTTGATGGTCTTCGCGCCGCTGCCCTCGGACAGCAGGTAGAAGAAGTGGTTGGCGACGCCGGAGGAGTAGTGGACGTCGAGGCCGCCGACACCGCTGTCCCAGTAGTCGGCCGAGCCGCCGTCCTTGCTGGGCTCGTCCATGTAGCGCAGCGGGCTGCCGTCGCCGTTGATGTCGATCTTCTCGCCGATGAGGTAGTCGCCGACGTCGGTCGCGTTGTCGGCGAAGAACTCGACGGAGGTGCCGAGGATGTCGCTGGTGGCCTCGTTGAGCCCGCCGGACTCGCCGGAGTAGTTCAGGTTGGCGGTGGAAGAGGTGAGGCCGTGGCTCATCTCGTGGCCGGCGACGTCGAGCGCGGTGAGGGCGCTCTTGTTGTCGGCACCGTCGCCGTACGTCATGCAGAAGCAGCTGTCGTCCCAGAAGGCGTTGACGTACGCGTCGCCGTAGTGGACGCGGGAGTACGCGGCCTTGCCGTCGCCCGCGATGCCGTCGCGTCCGAAGGCGGACTTGTAGAAGTCCCAGGTCTGCGCGGCGCCGTAGTGGGCGTCGACGGCGGCGGTCTGGCGGTCGTCGCCGGTGCCGTCGCCCCAGGTGTCGTCGTCGTCCGTGACGAGGTCGCCGGTGCCGCTGGTGCCCTGGCCCAGGTCGTACGTCTGGTGGCCGCCGCGGTCGCCGTCGGTCAGCTCGAAGCCGGAGCCGGACGCGGTGGTGGAGAGGCCGACCTCGCCGCTGTACTGGCTGTTGCCGACGCCGGCGGTCTCGATCTCCTCGTAGCTCTGGAGGACCTTGCCGGTGGTGGCGTCGGTGATGACGCGCTTGCGGCTGGGGGTTCCGTCCTTCTGGACGCCGGTCTGCACGGATTCCAGGGCGAGGACGGGGGTGCCGTCGCCGGCCCAGACCACCTTGCGGGCACTCGCCGCGGTCTTGATCTTCGGTGTGGTGGACGGCACGGATATGCGGGCGGTGGTCGCCTTGGTGACGCTCTTGAGCTTGCCGTTCGCGGCGGTGTGGGTGACGAGGTCGCCGCCGAGGACGGGCAGTCCGGCGTAGGTGCGCTCGTAGCGGGTGTGGACGGTGCCGTCGGCGTCCTTGATCACGTCACGCGCGATCAGCTTCTCCTTGGCGCCGAGCTTCAGCGCGGAGGCGGTGGAGGAGGCGTCGGACTGGGCGGACTCGATGGCGGCGGTGCGGGCCGAGGCGCTGCTGAAGGCCGGGGCGGTGGAGACGGAGGGGGTGTCGTCGGGGGTGTTCGGGCGGGCGTTCGCCGCGCCGGTCTGCATGCCGACGACGACCATCGCGGCCACGGCGGCCAGGGCTGCGGTGCGACGGGTCGAGATGTGGGGGGTCATACAAGCTCCGTTGCTCGTTCCGTGGGGGGTTACGAGCGGGGAGCCTGCCATCGAATGAACGCTATTGACGGTGTACGAACAATTGCCTCACATTTCCTTGACCACTTCTTGTCCGACTGAGGCTCCGTCATGTCCGTTATCCGGCGGCCTTCGACCGGTCGTGACCGGATGTCCGGACACGCGGGAGCCCCCGGCCGCAGGGCGTGCGGCCGGGGGCTCCCGTACGGGTCTGCCGGGCGTCAGAGGCTGACGCCGAAGTCCTGGGCGATGCCGCGCAGGCCGGAGGCGTAGCCCTGGCCCACGGCGCGGAACTTCCAGTCGGCGCCGTTGCGGTACAGCTCGCCGAAGACCATGGCGGTCTCGGTGGCGGCGTCCTCGCTCAGGTCGTAGCGGGCGATCTCGGCGCCGCCGGCCTGGTTGAGGATGCGGATGTACGCGTTGCGCACCTGGCCGAAGTTCTGGCTGCGGGTCTCGGCGTCGTAGATGGAGACCGGGAAGACGATCTTGTCGACGTCGGCCGGCAGGCCCGCCAGGTTGACGTTGATCTGCTCGTCGTCGCCCTCACCCTCACCCGTGACGTTGTCACCGGTGTGCACGATGGTCTGGTCCGGGGTCGACTTGTTGTTGAAGAAGACGAAGTGACCGTCGGAGTAGACCTTGCCGCCCGTGTTGACCGCGATCGCCGAGGCGTCGAGGTCGAAGTCGGTGCCGGTGGTGGTACGGACGTCCCAGCCGAGGCCGACCGTGACGGCGGTGAGGCCGGGGGCCTCCTTGGTGAGGGAGACGTTGCCGCCCTTGGACAGGCTTACTGCCATGGGAAGTCCCTTTCATCTGTCGGTGCGGGCTTCGCGGTCACGAAGCTACCGTCACAGGTCATAACGCCGACAGGGGACCGCGAGGTTCCGCCCGCCTTTACTTTCTTTGCCGAAGGGAGGCGGGGCGCGGCAAAAAGAGGTGACGAACCGCTGGTGGGGCGGGGAACATGGGTGTCATGTCCGGGCCCTATGTCATCCGAGGTTCGGTCTCCCTCCCGGAGGCCGAGCTGATGTGGCGTTTCTCGCGGTCCTCCGGGCCCGGCGGCCAGCACGTCAACACCAGCGACTCGCAGGTCGAACTGCGCTTCGACCTCGCGGCCACCGAGGCGCTGCCCGAGGTGTGGAAGGAACGCGCGCTGGAAAGGCTGGCGGGCCGGCTGACCGGTGGTGTGATCGCGGTACGCGCCTCCGAGCACCGCTCGCAGTGGCGCAACCGCGAGACGGCCGCCGTACGCCTCGCGGCGCTCCTGGCGGAGGCGTCCGCCCCGCCGCCCAGGCCGCGCGTGAAGAAGAAGGTCCCCCGTGGGATCAACGAACGCCGGCTGCGCGAGAAGAAGCAGCGCGGCGACACGAAGAGGGGTCGCTCGGGGCGCGACTGGTGACGCTGTCCCGGGCCCGCCGGGGCCGCTCAGGGCGCGACCGCTGACACGGCACCGGATCCGGCCCGTCCGGTTCAGCCCAGCTGTCGGTACTTCCCCCGGAAGTACGTCAGCGGCCCGCCGTCCCCGCTCGGCACCCGCGCCGCCAGCACCCGGCCGATCACCAGGGTGTGGTCGCCCGCGACCACCCGCTGCTCCGTGCGGCACTCCAGCGTCGCGAGCGCGCCGCCCGCCAGCGGGGCACCGGTGACCTCGCCGCGTACGTACGGGATGTCCTCGAAGAGCAGCCGGTCGCTGATCCGGCCCTTCATCGCGAACCGGCCCGCGATGTGCCGCTGGCTCTCCGCCAGCACGGACACCGCCCACAGCGGCTGCTCCGCGAGCAGGTCGTCCATCCGGGAGTCGTTGCGCAGACTGACCATGACCAGCGGCGGGTCCAGGGACACGGACATGAAGGCGGTCGCGGTCATGCCGACGTCCTCACCGCGTCCGCCCTCGTCGAGCGGCGGCTCCTGGGCGGTGACCAGCACCACGCCGGCCGCCAGCCGGGACAGGGCGGCACGGAACTCTTCGTTGCTCACCCCCTCAGCATGGGGGACGGGCTCGGTACGCGGGGTGGGGGGTTTCGTCTGCAACACACCGGGAACGCTAGCCGCGCGTCCGGGGCGCCCGCATCGGGCCAGGGGACCAGCCGGGTCCTAGGACCGCCGGGTTCCGCCACCCCGCTGACCTGCCATGACCCCTTCCCGCTCGTTTGTGACTTGAGTCACAGAGTGCAATATTTGCTGACCCTGTGTACCGGGTGCACAGCTCGCTGTGATTCAGTGGCCGTGACACTGCAGTAAGTACGTCACGTACGTCGATATGAATTCTGGAGTGCTGTCGAGGTCTCGGGGAGTGCGAGCGATGGACGCCGAGTCGGAGCCCTACGTCCGTCTCGCGACGATGCGGCAGCTGCACCAGGCCGTCGCCGATCTCAACACGGCGCGGAGCCTGGCCGACACACTGCAGACCGTGGCCGACGGGATCGTCGCCAATCTCGGCTACGAGCTTGCCTGCGTCAACCTCGTCCGCCCCGACGGCGACCTCGTCGTCGCCGCCCTCGCCGGGAACCACGCCGCCGAGGCCCTGATCACCGGCCGGGTCGGCTCCCGCGCCTCCTGGGAGCGCCGGCTCGTCATGGGCGAGGCGTGGGACGGGCTGCGGTTCATACCGCACACCGAGGGCTGGGTCCTCCTCGACGACGACGTGCCGCAGTGGCACACGGAGGGCCCCGAGCCCCGCTTCGAGGACGAGTGGCACCCGCACGACCGGCTGTACGCGCCGATGTACGCGTCCGGCGGCGGCTCGGACCTCCTGGGCGTCATATCCGTCGACCGGCCGCGCAACGGACGCCGCCCGGGCGCCTGGGGACGCGAGGCGCTCCACATGTACGCCTCGCAGTCCGCCATCGCGATCAGCAACGCCCGGCTCCGGGCCAACATGCAGCGGGCCCTGGTCCGGCTGGAGCGCGAACAGCAGGCGCTCCGGGCCAGTGAGGAATCCTTCCGCCAGGCATTCGAGTACGCCCCCAGCGGCATGGCGATCGCCGAGCTGGGGGGCGACCAGCAGGGGCGGCTGCTGCGGACGAACGACGCGCTGTGCCGGCTGCTTGGCCGCCCCGCGTCGGTGCTGCGCCGCTACTCCTTCGCCGACCTGGTCCACCCCGAGGACATCGGCACCCTGCTCCGTACCTCCGCCGAGGGCGGCCGGGCCGAGCTGCGCCTGGGGCGGCGGGACGGCTCGTACCTGTGGGTGTCGCTGCGTAACTCCGTCGTCGCGGACACGGCGGACGGGCCGCGCTTCCTGCTGACGCACGTGGAGGACATCGAGGAGCGCAAGCGCCATGAGCTGAACCTCGCCCACCGGGCCTCGCACGACGCGCTCACCGGGCTGCCCAACAGCGCGGAGCTGCGGACCCGGCTCGGCGCCCGGCTGTGCGCCCGCCCGGACGCCGCGGCGACGACCGACGTCGAGGCGCTGGACGCGGCGTACGGGGACGTGGACGGGACGCGGGGGCACTACCCGGTCACCGGTCCGGGTGCGCACCCGTTCGACCACCATGTGCACGCGGTGGCGCCGGACACATCGCGGGACGACGGCGCGAAGGGGCTCGCGGTCCTCTTCTGCGACCTGGACGGCTTCAAGTCGATCAACGACCGCTTCGGGCACCACACGGGTGACGTGGTGCTCATCGAGGTGGCCCGGCGGCTGACCACCTGTGTCCGGGACGGGGACACCGTCGCCCGGCTCGGGGGTGACGAATTCGTCGTCCTCGCGGACGGCCTGGGTGCGGCGGACGCCGCTGACCTGGCCGTTCGCCTGCGAAATGCGATCATTCCGCCCATTCGGGTCGACGGGCGCGCGGTGCGTGTGGGGGCGAGTTTCGGCATCGGCTGGGCGGCCTGCGGGATGACCGCGGAAGAGGTGCTGCGCTCCGCCGACCAGCGGATGTACGTGGAGAAGCGGTCGCGGTCGAAGGTTCACCGCAGGGCAGGCTGACGTTCTTCCGCGCGTCCCCGCCCGGGTTCCCGCCGAGGTCCTCGTCCATCCTTGACATCGTCCATTCGAGGTAGGCTCGGCCGGTCGGCGAGGGCCGGCGCTATTCGGCGACGGCTGGCGACATGGTGAGGAGTGACCCAGGGATGGCCGGGAACAACGGCGCGAGCACACCCGAGGACGACGATCCGTTCGGCTACCTCTACGCGGACGGGCAGGCGGCCGGTGCGCAGCCCCCGGGGCAGGGCGGCTACGGCTACCCGGGTCCCGCCGCCCAGCCGGGTGTGCCCAGGACCTCGTACAACCAGGTGCGGACCGTCGGCGAGCGGCAGTACGGGCAGCAGGTGCCGCCGCAGCAGGCGTACGGCTACCCGCCCCAGGGTCAGTACGGTCAGCCCAGCCCGCAGTACGCCGCTCCCGAGACGTATCCCGGCGGCGCGGCCACCCAGCAGGTGCCGCAGCAGGGCGGTCGCGGCGGCGGTTCCGGCAAGGGCGGCCCGAACACCAAGGGCCTGCTGATCGCGGCGGTCGCGGTCGTCGCGGTGGTGCTCATCGGCATCGGCGCGGCGCTGCTGACGAGCGACGGCGACAAGGACAAGAAGGCCGAGGCGAACTCCTCGCAGGAGCCCGGCTCGAAGGTCGAGGAGTCCCCCACGCCGGAGACGTCCCCGTCCTCCTCGGCTCCGGCGGAGCTGCCGGAGCAGGACGCGGCCTCGCTCCACCTGGGCGGCTCGGCGCGGCTCGACAACACCGTGAAGGGCGCCAAGAGCGCGAACGGGCAGTACATCAACCTCAACGAGGTGGGCCGGTCGGCGACCTGGACGGTCGAGGTGCCGGACGCCGGTGAGTACACGCTGTTCGTGACGTACGGCGTACCGGGCAAGGACGCCAAGACCTCGCTGACGGTCAACTCCGAGGACCCGCGCGGGATCAACATGAAGAACTACGCGAACGCCCCCGAGGGCGACCTGGAGAAGGGCTGGACGACGACGTACGCCTACGTCAACCTCGTCAAGGGCCAGAACACGCTGATGATCTCGTGCAACGAGGGCGATCAGTGCGACGCCAATCTGGACCAGCTGTCGCTGAAGGCCGGTCACCAGACCCGCTGACCGTACGACGTACGACTTTCCGGCCCCCCTCGCCTCCGGGTGAGGGGGGCCGGCGCGTTCCCGGTCCGCTCAGCCCATCAGGGCGAGGAAGGCGGCGACCGTCGCGGCCATGGCCTCGCGGCCGGGGGCGAGGTACTTGCGGGGGTCGACGCCCGTGGCGTTCTCGGCCAGGTGGGCGCGGACGGCGCCGGTGAACGCGGTGTTCAGGGCGGTGCCGACGTTGATCTTGACCATGCCGGAGGCGGCGACGGCCCGGTGGATCTCGTCGTCCGGGACGCCGCTGGAGCCGTGCAGGACGAGCGGGACGGGGACGGCGGCGCGGAGCCGGCCGATCAGCTCGTGGTCGAGGGCGGCGGTGCGCTCGGTCATGGCGTGCGAGGAGCCGACCGCGACGGCGAGGGCGTCCACGCCGGTCGCGGCGACGTACGCGGCGGCCTCGTCCGGGTCGGTGCGGACGCCGGGGGCGTGGGCGTCGAGCGGGGCCTCGCCCTCCTTGCCGCCGACCTTGCCGAGCTCGGCCTCGATCCAGATGCCGCGCTCGTGGCCCCAGGCGACGGCCTCGGCGGTGGCCCGGACGTTGTCCTCGTAGGAGAGCTTGGACGCGTCGAACATCACGGAGCCGAAGCCCTCGTCGTGGGCCCGGTGGAGCAGGTCCACGGACTCGACGTGGTCGAGGTGCAGGGCGAGCGGCGCGGAGGAGGTCCGGGCGACGGCGGCGGCGGCCGCGGCTATGGCGGTGAGCCGGCCGCCGTGGAACTTCACGGCGTTCTCGGAGACCTGGAGGATGGCGGGCGCGCCGGCCCGTTCGGCACCGGTGGCGATGGCCTCCGCGTGTTCCAGGGTGATGACGTTGAACGCGGCGATCCCGCGTCCCCGGGCCTGGGCGGCGGAGACGAGTTCACCGGTGCTGACGAGCGGCATTGCTGACCTCTGTGGTTTCTCCGGACCCGGCGGGCGGGCCCGGTGCGGGGCGGGGCGCGGCGGTCAGGCCGTCCCCGCTGCGTGTTCCTCGATGGCGACGCGCGGCAGCAGCTCCTCGTACGCCGTGCGGTCGAAGTCGCCCGCGGTGGGGGCCAGCACGGTCGCCGTCGACAGTGCCACCGCCCGGCGCAGCCGGTCCGGCCAGCTCAGGGACTCCACGAGGCCGGAGAGCAGCCCGGCCACGGCGGAGTCACCCGCTCCGGTCGGGTTGCCCTTGACGGGCGCGGGCGGCGAGGCCCGCCAGACGCCGTCCGGGGTGACGGCGAGCATGCCGTCCGGGCCGAGCGAGGCGATGACGCCGTGGGCGCCGCGGCGGCGGGCGTCGCGGGTGGCGCGCAGGGGCTCGCGGGAGCCGGTGAGCTGGGCGAGCTCGTCGGCGTTCGGCTTGATCAGGTCGGGGCGGGCGGCGATGCCCCGGCGCAGCGGCTCGCCGCTGGTGTCCAGGAGGACGGGAACGCCGGCGGTGCGGGCGAGCCGGACGAGTTCGCCGTACGCGCCGACGTGGATGCCGGGCGGGAGGCTGCCGCACAGGGCGACGGCGTCGGCGGTCTTCAGCAGGCCGGCGTACGCGCCGAGGAAGGCGGTCCACTCGTCGGCGGTGACGTGCGGTCCCGCCTCGTTGAACTGGGTGGTGTCGCCGGTGGCCGCGTCGGCCACGGCGAGGGTGCGGCGGGTGTCGCCGGAGACGGGGACGAGCGCGTCGGTGAGGGTGGCGTTCTGCCGGGGGAGCGCGGCGAGCAGGTCGCGCAGCACGGTCCCGGTGGCGCCGCCGGCGAAGCCGGTGACGACGGTGTCGTGGCCGAGGGCGGTGAGGACGCGGGCGACGTTGAGGCCCTTGCCGCCGGGGCGCTCGGAGAGGGCGGTGACCCGGTGGCTGGAGTGCGGTACGAGGGCGGGGACGGAGTAGGTGAGGTCGAGTGCCGTGTTCAGCGTGACCGTGAGGATCACCGCGGCCGCCCTTTCGCGATCGGTCCGTGCTGCGCGTCGAAGCCTTGCCGGAACGCGCTTTCCGTGCTGGTTTCCCAGGCGATCATGCCAAAGAGGGGGCGGTCGGCCCAGACCTCGGGGCCAACCGCCGTCTCTTCGTTACGTGCCTTACGTGCGGGTCAGCGCGTCGCGGCCGCGGGGCGGACGACCCACTCGCCCTTGCGCATGACGCCCTTGAGCCGGAACTCCTCGTCCAGGACGACGAGGTCGGCGTCCTTGCCGGGCTCCAGCGAGCCGACCTTGTCGTAGACGCCGAGGAGGCGCGCCGGGTTGGCGGAGATGGACGTGACGACGTCCTCGACGGGGATGCGGTCGATGGTCACGGCGCGGTGGAAAGCGGTGTCCAGGGTGAGGGTGGAGCCGGCGATGGAGTTGCCCTCGACCAGCCGGGCGACGCCGTTCTCGACGTTCACGGCGAGCGGGCCGAGCTGGTAGCGGCCGTCGCCGAAGCCGGCCGCGTCCATGGCGTCGGTGATGAGGGCGACGCGGTCGGCGCCCGCGTGGTGGTAGGCCAGTCCGAGCGCGGCCGGGTGCAGGTGCGTGCCGTCGTTGATCAGCTCGATGGTGATCCGCTCGTCCTCCAGGAGCGCGGTGATCGGGCCGGGTGCGCGGTGTCCGATGCCGGGCATCGCGTTGTAGAGGTGCGTGGCGACGGTGGCGCCGGCGTCGATCGCCTCGACGGTCTGCTCGTACGTGGCGTCGGTGTGGCCGATGGCCGCGATGACGCCGTGCTCGGCGAGCAGCCGTACGGACTCGATGCCGCCGGGCAGCTCGGTGGCGAGGGTGAACATCTTGGCGGTGCCGCGCGCGGCGTCCATCAGCTTGCGGACCTCGGCCGGGTCCGGGTGGCGGAGCAGGGCCTCGCTGTGGGCGCCCTTGCGGCAGGGGGAGATGAAGGGGCCCTCGAAGTGGATGCCGGCGAGGTCGCCCTGTTCGACCAGTTCCGAGAGGATGCCGGCGCGCTCGGCGAGGAAGTCCATCTCGCCGGTGACCGTGGAGGCGACGAGGGTGGTGGTGCCGTGCTCGCGGTGGGTGCGGACGCCGGTCAGGACCTCGTCCACGGTGCCGGAGGTGAAGGACGCGCCGCCGCCGCCGTGGTTGTGCATGTCCACGAAGCCGGGGACGATCCAGTGGCCGGAGAGGTCCAGGACCGGGGCGTTCTCGGCCTCGGTGCGGGAGATGCGGGTGCCTTCGACGGTCACCCGGCCGCCCTCGACGGTGCCGGTGGGCAGCACCACCCGGGCCCCTGCGAGAACGGTGCTGTCTGCGCGTCCGGCCATCAGGCGGATACCTCCGTGGAGAGTAGATCCCAGGCGAGCAGCCCTGCGCCCAGGCATCCGGCGGTGTCCCCGAGGGCCGCCGGGACGATGTGGGGCAGCTTCTGGAACGTGACGCGTTCCTCGACGGCCGCACGGAGTGGTGTGAACAAGGTTTCCCCGGCCTCGGCGAGCCCGCCACCGATGATGAGCGTGCGCGGGTCCAGCAGGGTGAGCGCGGTGACGAGTCCGGCGGCCAGTGCGTCGACGGCGTTCCGCCAGACCTCGACGGCCTTCGGGTCGCCGGATTCGACGGCCTTGGCGCAGTCGGCGGCGTCGGCCTTCGGGTCGCCGGAGGCGGCCGCCCAGGCGCGGCTGACGGCGGAGGCGGAGGCCAGGGTCTCCAGGCAGCCGCGCTGGCCGCAGCCGCAGTCCGGGCCGTCCGGCCGGATCACGATGTGGCCGATCTCGCCCGCGTAGCCGTGGGCGCCCTCCTCGATCGCGCCGGCGATGCCGATGGCTCCGGCGATCCCGGTGCCGAGCGGGATGAAGAGGAAGCGGTCGGCGCCCTGGCCGGCGCCGATCCGGCCCTCGGCGAGCCCGCCGGTGCGGACGTCGTGGCCGAGCGCCACGGGCACCCCGCCGAGCCGTTCGCCGAGCAGCTGCCGCATGGGTACGTCGCGCCAGCCCAGGTTCGCCGCGTAGACGGCGATCCCCTTCTCCGCGTCGACGATGCCGGGCACGGCGACACCGGCCGCGACGGCGCTCTCGCCGAAGTGCTCCTCGCCGTAGGCGCGCAGGTCGGCGGCGAAGGCGAGGATCGACTCCACGACGGCGTCGGGGCCGCGCTCTCTGCCGGTCGCGCGCCGTGCCTCGTGGAGCAGGGCGCCGTCGGCCCCGACCAGTGCGGCCTTCATCCCGGTGCCGCCCACATCGAGGGCGATGACGTGTTTCACGGGAAACAGTTTCGCCCGAGCGACCCAAAAGGTCTAGTCCACTAGTGCTGTTTGTTGCGCACCCATACAAAATCCCGGTACCGGTTACGGGGAACGGCCCGGTTTGTCGAGAAGGCCGCCCGGGAACGGTCCGGCGTCCGCCCGGTCCCGGCCCGGTTCCGGCGCGGTTCCGGTCCCGGGAAGGGCCTACTCCGGCAGGATCACGCTGCGCGAGAGGTTCCGGGGGTGATCGGGGTCGTACCCCTTCGACTCGGCCAGGACCACCGCGAGCCGCTGCGCGCGGATCAGGTCGGCCATCGGGTCCGCCGTCCCGTGGGCGACGAGCGTCCCGCCGACCGCCGCGACCTCGCCGGCCAGCCCCTCGGGCAGCGCGCCGAAGACCCAGGCCACCCGGTTCGGACCGGTGATCGCGATCGGGCCGTGGCGGTACTCCATCGCCGGGTACGACTCGGTCCAGGCGCCGGCCGCCTCGCGCATCTTCAGCCCGGCCTCCTGGGCGAGGCCGTAGGTCCAGCCGCGCCCCAGGAACGTCCACTGTTCGGCCGCGACCACCGCCTCGTCCAGCGGCTCGGTCACCGCCAGCTCCGCGTCGACCGCCGCCTCGGCGACCGTCTTCACGCCGGCCGGAAGCGGACCGGCCGCCTCCAGGCCCGCCCGCAGGAAGGCGAGCGCGGTCGTCGCGAACCGGGTCTGGACCACCGACTCCTCGTCCGCCCAGTCCAGCACCGCCACCGCGTCGGCGGCCTCCATGACGGGCGTCTTCGGGTCGCCGGTCAGCGCGACGGTCGCGGTCCTCCCGCGCAGCTCGCGCAGGAGGGCCAGCACCTCGCTCGTCGTACCGGACCGGGTGATCGCGACCACCCGGTCGTACGGCCGTCCCGCCGGGAACTCCGAGGAGGCGTACGCGTCCGTCTCGCCCTGCCCCGCGGCCTCCCGCAGGGCCGCGTACGCGATGGCCATGAACCACGAGGTGCCGCAGCCCGTGACGGCGACGCGCTCGCCCGGCTTCGGCAGTCCCTCGAACTCCGCGCCCGCCTGTGCGGCACGCCGCCAGCAGCCGGGCTGGGTGGCAATCTCAGATGCGGTACGCGACATGCGGAGCGGCTCCTCGGGCTGGGCGGGTCGGGCGCGACGCGGGTGGGCCGGTAAGAGAACTGACGCGCCGTCGGTTAAAGGTCTGGACCAATAAGGCCCGTACGTCGAGACCTCCTTAGCAGTCGCCACAGCTCCCGTGCAATGCTGCTGCGTTGTGGAAGCGAGACCTCCGTGGTGTAGACCTCTATGCCGGTGGCGGGCAAAATCGCAGCTCACCCGGAGGGCCCCGCACGGAGGCGGCAGCCGCGGGCAGTGCGATCGACGAGGATGGACAGAGCTGTGCAGCGGCGTTACGTGGGACTGACGGCGGCTGTCGCCGTACTGGGGATGACGGCGGCGCTGTCGGGCTGCGGCGCGGACGGCGGCTCCGGAGAGGTGACGCTGAAGCTGGTCGCGGCCGATTACGGCACGAGCGAGGCGAACAAGTCCGACACGTACTGGGACGGCATCGCCCGCGGCTTCGAGGCGTCCCACCCCGGCATCAAGGTCGACGTGACCGTGCTGCCCTGGACCGACATCGACCGCGAGGTCGCCAAGATGGTCAAGGACGGCAAGGCCCCCGACATCGCGCAGATCGGCGCCTACGCGGACTACGCGAAGGCCGGGAAGCTCTACTCCGCCGACGAGATGCTGAGCATCCCGACCCAGGCCAACTTCCTGCCGAAGCTGATCGACGCGGGGCAGGTCAACCGCATCCAGTACGGGCTGCCGTTCGCCGCCTCCACCCGGCTGCTCTTCTTCAACAAGAAGCTCTTCTCGCAGGCCGGCCTCGACGCCCCCAAGACCTGGAGCGACATAGCCGCCGACGCCGCCGCGCTCAAGCAGCGCGGGGTGTCCTACCCCCTCGCGCTGCCGCTCGGTCCGGAGGAGTCCCAGGCCGAGACCCTGATGTGGATGCTCAGCGGGGGCGGCGGCTACACCGACGAGGTCGGCTCGTACGACATCGCCTCCGACGAGAACGCCAAGACGTTCGACTGGCTGAAGACGAACCTCGTGGACAAGGGCCTCGTCGGCCCGGTCGCCCCCGGCAAGCTGAACCGCGCGAAGGCGTTCGAGGAGTTCTCGAAGGGGAAGGTCGGCATGCTCAACGGCCACCCCACGCTGATGGACGAGGCGCAGAAGCAGGGCGTCGAGGTCGGCATGGTCCCGCTGCCCGGCGAGCACGGCCCCACCACGGGGTCGATGGGCGTCGCCGACTGGATCATGGGCTTCAAGCAGAACGACCACCGGGCCGAGATCGGCACGTTCTTCGACTTCCTGTTCACCGACAAGAACGTGATCGAGTTCGCCGACATGTACGACATGCTGCCGGTCACCGGCAGTGCCTCCGCCGCGATGGAGGACGACGCCGCGTACAAGCCGCTGCACCAGTTCCTGGCGGCGCTGCCGGAGTCGGAGTTCTACCCGTTCGGCAAGACGTCCTGGGCGGCGGCGAGCGAGTCGATCAAGGAGAACATCGGCAAGGCGGTGCAGCCGGGGGCGAACCCGGAGAGCGTGCTGGACCGGATATCGCGGGACGCGACCCAGGCGGAGGCGGCGGAGTAGCCCGCGCGTTCCGCGGGGGCGGGTCGCGCCATATATTGGCTGATATGACCGCCCACCCCCCGAACGGCCCTGCCGAGTCCGCGCCGCTGTCCGACCGCGATCGCGCGGTGCTGGCGGTGGAGCGGCAGTCGTGGGCGGGGGCGGGTGCGAAGGAGCGGGCGATCCGGGAGCGGCTCGGGCTGTCGCCCACTCGGTACTACCAACTGCTGAACGCGTTGCTGGACGACCGGCGGGCGTTGGAGGAGGACCCGGTGACGGTGAACCGCCTCCGGCGCGTGCGGGAGGCTCGGCGGGGGAGGCGGTAGGGGCGCCCGGGGCTCCGCCCCCGGGGCTCCGCGCCTCGGACGCCGGCGGGGCTGGAGGTGGCAGCGGCGGAAACCAGCCCCTGCGGCGATTGAGCAGCGGGGGTGCGGGGGGAGCTCCCCCGCACCGGGGACGCGCGGCGATACGCTCACCGTATGGGCATCCCACAGACAACCGCAGGCCGTACCGGGCTGGAAGCCATCCTCGCCCGCCCGGCCGAGGCCCTCGTCGCGCTCGACTTCGACGGGACACTGGCGGACATCGTGCCGGACCCGGAGCAGGCGCGGGCGCACCCCGGAGCCGTGGCGGCGCTCGCCGCCCTCGCGCCGAAGGTCGCGTCCGTGGCCGTGATCACCGGGCGCCCCGCCGACGTCGCCGTGCGGTACGCCGGGGTCGCCGGGGTCGAAGGGCTCGACCACCTCGTCGTGCTCGGGCACTACGGGGCCGAGCGCTGGGACGCCGTGACCGGGACCGTGCACGCCCCCGCCCCGCACCCGGGTGTCGACGCCGTGCGCGCGGAGCTCCCCGGCGTGCTGGCGGAGTCCGGCCTCCGGGACGGGACCTGGACCGAGGACAAGGGCCGCGCCCTCGCCGTGCACACGCGGCGCGCCGACGACCCGCAGGCCGCGTTCGACGCGCTGCGCGGGCCCCTCGGCGAGCTGGCCGCGCGGCACGGTCTGATCGTGGAACCGGGGCGGCTGGTCCTGGAGCTGCGCCCGCCGGGCATGGACAAGGGCGTCGCGCTCACCGAGTACGTGCGCGAGATCGGTGCCACGTCCGTGCTGTACGCGGGCGACGACCTGGGCGACCTCGCCGCGTACGCGGCCGTGGAGAAGCTGCGCACGGACGAGGCGGACCCCGTGCCCGGGCTGCTCATCTGCAGCGGGAGCGGCGAGGTGCCGGAGCTCGCCGAGCGCGCCGACCTGGCCCTGCCCGGGCCCGGCGCGGTCGTGGAGTACCTGCGGGAACTCGCCGGCCGGCTCGCCTAAGGCCGGTCGGGCCCACGACAGTCCGCCGGACCGGCCCTAACCGCGCCGGAGCGCCTCCAGCTGGTCCAGGAACCACTGCTGCGGCGGCAGCGCGGTGGCCGCCTCGGCCAGGCGCTCCGAGCGGGCGGCCCGTACGTCGTCCGGGAGCGTCAGCGCCTCGTGCAGTGCGCCGGCCGTGGCGGAGACGTCGTACGGGTTGACCGTGAAGGCGTGCTCGCCCAGCTCCTCGTAAGCGCCGGCCTCCCGCGACAGGACCAGCGCGCAGCCCTCGTCGGAGACGACCGGGACCTCCTTGGCGACCAGGTTCATGCCGTCGCGGATCGGGTTGACGAGGGCGACGTCGGCCAGCCGGTACGCGGCGAGCGAGCGGGCGAAGTCGTCCTTGACGTGCAGGACGACCGGGGTCCAGGCGTCCGTGCCGTACGTCTTGTTGATCGCGTCGGCGACCTGCTGGACCTCCGCGGTGTACTCGCGGTAGACCGCGAGGTCCTGGCGCGAGGGGTAGGCGAAGGCGACGTGCACGACGCGTTCGCGCCACTCGGGGTGTTCGTCCAGCAGGGTGCGGTAGGCGTGGAGGCCCCGGACGATGTTCTTGGACAGTTCCGTGCGGTCGACCCGGACGATGGTCTTCCGGTCGGGCCCGATCTGCTCGCGCAGGGCCGCCATCCGCTCGTCCACGTCCGCCTCGTGCGAGCGGCTCCGCAGGAATCCGGCGTCGGCGCCCAGGCCGTGGACGCCGACGCGGGTGTGACCGGTGCCGCCGAGGATCTCCGCGCAGCAGCCGATGAAGGCGTCCGCCCAGCGGCGGGTCAGGAAGGCGGCGCGGTCGGCGCCGAGGATGCCGCGCAGCAGCTGTTCGGCGATGTCGTCGGGGAGCAGCCGGAAGTAGTCGACGGGCGCCCACGGGGTGTGCGAGAAGTGGCCGATCCGCAGGTCGGGGCGGAGCTCGCGGAGCATGCCGGGGACCAGCGAGAGGTGGTAGTCCTGCACGAGGACGGCCGCGCCCTCGCCCGCCTCCTCGGCCAGTGCCTCGGCGAAGGCACGGTTGTAGGTCTCGAAGGAGGCCCACTGCCTGCGGAACTCCGCGTCGAAGACGGGCTCGACGGGCGTCTGGTACAGCATGTGGTGGACGAACCACAGCACGGAGTTGGCGATGCCGTTGTACGCGTCGGCGTGCACCCCGGCGTCGATGTCGAGCATCCGGACGCCCGGCTCGCCGACCCCTCGGCGCACCGCCTCGCGGTCGCCGGCGCCGAGGGCGGCGCAGACCCACATCTTGTCGTCGACGGCGCTGAGGCCGGAGACGAGTCCGCCTCCGCCCCGTTTCGCTTCGAGGGTGCCGTCGTCGCCCAGGGCGTACGAGACGGGGCCGCGGTTGGACGCGACGAGGACCTGGGCAGCGGGCTGGGGGGCGTGCTCGGAGACCATGGCCGGAATCTAGCCCGAACCCGATCCGCCCAAACGTACGAAGTCGGACGGGATGGCGTCGTGATCAGGCCGCGTGGCGTGCCACGTACTCCTCGATCTCGCACATGGGCGGCCTCTCCTGCGTGTCCACCGGGTAGGTGTGCGGAACGAACCCGTCCGGTCCCCGTTCGAACTGGGTCAGCGCCGGCCGCACCAGATGGCCCCGGGAGAGCCGCACCTGCGCGGTGCGGTAGATCGCGGCGGCCATCCGGCCGAGCGCCTGGCCGTCCTGGTGGCGGTGGACGCGGACGCCGACGTCCACCTGCGCGAGGGCGTCGAGGCCCACGGTGTGCAGCGCGTCCACGAGCAGACCGAGCTCGACCCCGTAACCGACCGGGAACGGCAGCCGCTCCAGGAGCGAGCGGCGCACGGCGTACTCGCCGCCCAGCGGCTGGACGAAGCCGGCGAGGAGCGGCCAGTGCAGGTTCAGCAGGGGGCGGGCCACCAGCTCGGTGACGCGGCCGCCCTGGCCCGGCAGCTCGCCGAGCGGCCGGTCGTACATCGCCTTGACGAACTGCACCTCGGGGCGGGCGAGGAGCGGGCCGACGATGCCGGAGACGAAGTCGGCCGAGAAGTCCTTCAGGTCCGCGTCGACGAAGCACAGGATGTCGCCGCTGGTGACCAGGAGCGACCGCCACAGCACCTCGCCCTTGCCGGGGACGGCGGGGAGGCGGGGCAGGATCGCGTCGCGGTGGACGACGCGGGCGCCCGCGCGGCGGGCGACCTCGGCGGTGGCGTCCGTGGAGCCCGAGTCGATCACGACCAGCTCGTCCACCAGCGGAACGCGCTCCATCAGCTCGCGCCGGATCGTCGTGACGATGTCCCCGACGGTCGCGGCCTCATTGAGGGCCGGTAGAACGACGCTGACGCCCGTACCGTTCGCGGCGGTCCGCGCACTCGCCGGCGGGTGGTCGGCGGCCGACCAGGAACGCCTGGTCAGCCAGCGTTCGACCTCTTCGAGCACGGTCGATACTCCCTGTATGTGATCCATCTCGCGGTACGGACGGCTGTCTCACCCGTCCGGTCCTTCGGTTACAGTCTTGAACAACGCGGACGGCCATCGCATGCCGGGGTCGGTCCGCCGACAAACGCGCGGATCCATGATCCGTCGCCACAGCGCTCATCCAGAGGGACAGAGGGAACGGCCCGTTGAAGTCCCGGCAACCCTCCTGCCGACCGCGAGGTCAGGTGGGGAAGGTGCCAATTCCGTCTCGCGGCGAAACGCGTCGTGAGGAAGATGAGGAGAAAGGGCCTCGCCATCATGGCTGTTGAGACTGTCGCAGCGCACACCGAATCTTCCGTGGACCTCGGTCCCGCCGCGGCCCTTTCCTGCCGCGAGTGCGGTGAACGGTTCGCACTCGGTCCGATTTTCGCCTGCGCGTCCTGTTTCGGGCCGCTCGAAGTGGCGTACGACCTGCCGAGCGGTTCCCCCGACGAGCTGAAGAAGCGCATCGAGGCCGGCCCGAACAACATCTGGCGCTACGCGCCGCTGCTGCCGGTGCCCGCCGACGTGGCCGACAAGCCGAATCTCAACCCCGGCTTCACCAAGCTGGTCAAGGCCGACAACCTCGCCCGCGAGCTGGGTGTGACCGGCGGCCTGTACGTGAAGGACGACTCGGGCAACCCGACGCACTCCTTCAAGGACCGCGTCGTCGCCATCGCCGTCGAGGCCGCCCGTGCCTTCGGCTTCACCACGCTCTCCTGCTCCTCGACCGGCAACCTCGCCGGTGCGGTCGGCGCCGCCGCCTCCCGGGCGGGCCTGCGCTCCTGCGTGTTCATCCCGCACGACCTGGAACAGGGCAAGGTCGTCATGGCCGCGGTGTACGGCGGTGAGCTGGTCGGCATCGAGGGCAACTACGACGACGTCAACCGCTTCTGCTCCGAGCTCATCGGCGACCCGCTGGGCGAGGGCTGGGGGTTCGTCAACGTCAACCTGCGTCCGTACTACGGCGAGGGCTCCAAGACGCTGGCGTACGAGATCTGCGAGCAGCTCGGCTGGCGGCTGCCCGACCAGATCGTCATCCCGATCGCGTCCGGCTCGCAGCTCACGAAGATCGACAAGGGCCTCCAGGAGCTGATCAAGCTCGGCCTGGTCGAGGACAAGCCGTACAAGATCTTCGGCGCCCAGGCCGAGGGCTGCTCCCCGGTCTCCACCGCCTTCAAGGCCGGTCACGACGTGGTCCGCCCGCAGAAGCCGAACACGATCGCCAAGTCCCTCGCGATCGGCAACCCGGCCGACGGCCCGTACGTCCTGGACATCGCCCGCCGCACCGGCGGCGCCGTCGAGGACGTGAACGACGAGCAGGTCGTGGACGCGATCAAGCTGCTGGCCCGCACCGAGGGCATCTTCGCCGAGACGGCGGGCGGGGTGACGGTCGGCGTGACGAAGAAGCTGATCGACGCCGGCCTGCTCGACCCGGCGCTCACCACCGTCGTCCTGAACACGGGTGACGGCCTCAAGACGCTGGACGCGGTGGCCGACACCTCGCAGGCGACCGCCACGATCCGCCCGAGCCTGGACGCCTTCCGCGCCGCCGGACTCGCCACCAGCTGACCACCCGAGATCTCAGGAAGGCACCGCCATGAGCGTCAAGGTCCGCATCCCCACCATCCTCCGCACCTACACCGGCGGCCAGGCCGAGGTTCCGGCCGAGGGCGCGACCCTCTCCGAGGTCATCGCCTCGCTGGAGAAGGACCACCCGGGCATCGCCGCCCGCGTGCTGGACGACCAGGGCAAGCTGCGCCGCTTCGTCAACGTGTACGTCAACGACGACGACGTGCGCTTTGAAGGCGGCCTGGACGCGGCCACCCCGGACGGTGCCGGCGTCTCGATCATCCCCGCCGTGGCCGGCGGCTGCTGAGTCGACGACTCCGTGGTGTCACCCTGATTGCCCCCTCCGCGAGAGAAGCGGAGGGGGCAATTCTGCATGGTTGAGCGGGGTAGAGTGTGGGAAGCCCCCTTCGCTGCCCGTGCCCCCCGCATATGAGAATGCGCCGCGCCACGATCAGAAGCAGCCAATGTGCCCGGGCCTCTTGTTCCATAAGTCACCTTTGTCGGGCCCGACTTGCCCCGCAAGCTCATGAATTCCCCGTATTCGGGCGATCGGTGCCGCGCAGAATTGTCGTCCGATTGACCTGTCGCACAGGGCAGTTGGGCAGATACATTCAGCCGCGGTCGACGCGCTTCGGCGCACACACGTTACAGGGGAGTTAGGCATGGCTCAGGGCACCGTCAAGTGGTTCAACGCGGAGAAGGGGTACGGCTTCATCGCGGTCGACGGTGGTGCGGATGTATTCGTCCACTACAGCGCGATCCAGATGGACGGGTACCGCACCCTCGAAGAAGGTCAGCGGGTCGAGTTCGAGATCTCGCAGGGCCAGAAGGGGCCGCAGGCGGACATGGTCAAGCTCGCCGTCGGCTGAAGCGCGGCACGGCACGTCGGCCGCGACGCCACGCACGCACGGAGGGCCCGTACCCAGGGGTACGGGCCCTTCGTCATGCCCGGGGGCGCCCGGGGGCGCCCACACTCCGACCGGAGGCGCTTGCACTCTCGGGGGTCGAGTGCTAATCATTGGGCTTAGCACTCTCCAGGTGAGAGTGACAGATTTGGACCGGGCCGGTGAGGCCCGCAGGCCAGGCGGGGAAGGAACCGCAGGGCACGCAGGCCGTCCGTCGCGGGCGCCACTCGGTCCGGAGCAATCCACCCCTGTCCGGGAGGACCACTTCACATGGCCAAGATCATCGCGTTCGACGAGGAGGCCCGGCGCGGTCTCGAGCGCGGCATGAACCAGCTCGCCGACGCCGTCAAGGTCACCCTTGGCCCCAAGGGTCGCAACGTCGTCCTCGAGAAGAAGTGGGGCGCCCCCACGATCACCAACGATGGCGTGTCCATCGCCAAGGAGATCGAGCTGGAGGACCCGTACGAGAAGATCGGTGCGGAGCTGGTCAAGGAGGTCGCCAAGAAGACGGACGACGTCGCCGGCGACGGTACGACCACCGCCACCGTTCTCGCCCAGGCGCTCGTCCGCGAGGGCCTGCGCAACGTGGCCGCGGGTGCGAACCCGATGGCTCTCAAGCGGGGCATCGAGAAGGCCGTCGAGGCCGTCTCCGCCGCCCTCCTGGAGCAGGCCAAGGACGTGGAGACCAAGGAGCAGATCGCTTCGACCGCCTCCATCTCCGCCGCCGACACCCAGATCGGCGAGCTCATCGCCGAGGCCATGGACAAGGTCGGCAAGGAAGGCGTCATCACCGTCGAGGAGTCCCAGACCTTCGGTCTGGAGCTGGAGCTCACCGAGGGTATGCGCTTCGACAAGGGCTACATCTCGGCGTACTTCGCCACCGACATGGAGCGCATGGAGTCGTCCCTGGACGACCCGTACATCCTGATCGTGAACTCCAAGGTCAGCAACGTGAAGGACCTCCTTCCGCTGCTGGAGAAGGTCATGCAGTCCGGCAAGCCGCTGCTGATCATCGCCGAGGACGTCGAGGGCGAGGCCCTGTCGACCCTGGTCGTCAACAAGATCCGCGGCACCTTCAAGTCCGTCGCCGTCAAGGCCCCGGGCTTCGGCGACCGCCGCAAGGCCATGCTCGGTGACATCGCCATCCTCACGGGCGGCACCGTCATCTCCGAGGAGGTCGGCCTCAAGCTGGAGAACGCCGGTCTCGACCTGCTCGGCCGCGCCCGCAAGGTCGTCATCACCAAGGACGAGACGACGATCGTCGACGGCGCCGGTGACAGCGACCAGGTCCAGGGCCGCGTCAACCAGATCCGTGCCGAGATCGAGAACTCCGACTCGGACTACGACCGCGAGAAGCTCCAGGAGCGCCTGGCGAAGCTGGCCGGCGGCGTGGCCGTCATCAAGGCCGGTGCCGCGACCGAGGTCGAGCTGAAGGAGCGCAAGCACCGCATCGAGGACGCGGTGCGCAACGCCAAGGCCGCCGTCGAGGAGGGCATCGTCGCCGGTGGTGGCGTGGCTCTGCTCCAGGCTTCGGCCGTCTTCGAGAAGCTGGAGCTCTCGGGTGACGAGGCGACCGGCGCCAACGCCGTCAAGCTCGCGCTCGAGGCCCCGCTGAAGCAGATCGCCGTCAACGGTGGTCTCGAGGGTGGCGTCGTCGTGGAGAAGGTCCGCAACCTGGCCGTCGGCCACGGCCTGAACGCCGCGACCGGCGAGTACGTCGACATGATCGCCGAGGGCATTCTCGACCCGGCGAAGGTCACGCGCTCCGCGCTGCAGAACGCCGCGTCGATCGCCGCGCTGTTCCTCACCACCGAGGCCGTCATCGCCGACAAGCCGGAGAAGGCCGCCGCGGCCGCTCCGGGCGGCATGCCGGGCGGTGACATGGACTTCTGATCCTGACGGATCAGCGGTTCCAGCAGTACCAGGACACCGGCTCCCGGGGATTCGTCCCCGGGAGCCGGTGTCGTTGTGTGTACGGGTACGGGTACGTGGACGGGCTCAGCCCGCGTCGAGGCCGTCCACGAGACGGGTGAGGAAGCGGTCGAACACGGCGTCGGGGGTGACGGGCCGGCCGGCCGTCGCCAGGGCCTCGGCCAGCTCCGGATGGTCGCCGTCGGCCGCGACCTCGGCCAGATGGAGCGCCTCGGCGGCGGCCCGCCCCGGGTCCTGGGCCGCCCGCGCCCGGCCGACCTCGTAGCCGACCTGGGCCGCCACGAACGAGGTGAGCTGGGCGAAGACCTCCAGGCGGGCCGCCCCGTCGAGCCCGCTGGGCCGCAGGGCGGTCAGCGCGTGCTCCAGGAAGGCGAGCGTGCGCGGGCCCAGGGACCGGCGAGCCTGCACGGCGGCGGGCAGCCAGGGGTGGCGGAGCATGTTCGCGCGCTGGTGGCGGCCGATGGTCTTGAGGTCGGCGCGCCAGTCGCCCGTGAACGGCCCCGACGTGGGCAGCTCGCCGGAGACGTGGTCGACCATCAGGTCGAGCAGCGTCTCCTTGTCCGGGGCGTAGCTGTACAGCGACATGACGCCGGCGCCCACCTCGGCGGCGACCCGCCGCATGGTGACGGCGTCGATCCCCTCGGCGTCCGCGACGGCGACGGCGGCGGCCGTGATCGCCTCGCGGCTGAACGCGGGTCTGCGCCCGCGCCGGGGCGTGTCCTGCTCCCGCCACAGCACGCGCGGATCGATGCCTCCGGCACCTTCGGTGCGGGTCACGTTCTCAGCCTCTCTCACCCGGGTCGCCTCCGTCGTCCATCCAAGCATCCAGTATTCTCGTACTTAGTACGAGAATAGAGAGCGGCGCTGCCGCACCGCCGTACGACGTACCGATGGAGGCGAAGATGACCCGATCGACGCACGACGCCCGCCCCCGGGCCGCATGGACGCCGTCGTCCGCGAAGCCGCCGCTCGCCTCCCGGCTGATGCGCGCCTCCTGGCGCGGGCTGCCCGCCGCGCGCCACCAGGTGGGCGTGGAGCGCGGCCTGGCGGTCCCCGCCGCCGACGGCAGCCCGCTGGTCACCGACCACTACTTCCCGCGCGCCGAGGGCGACTTCCCCACACTCCTGGTCCGTACGCCGTACGGGCGGGGGGTGCCGTGGTCCCCGCAGTACGGCATCCTCTTCGCCGAGCAGGGCTTCCACGTGGTCCTGCAGAGCTGCCGGGGCACCGGTGGCTCGGGCGGAGCGTTCCACCTCTGGCGCAACGAGCCCGCCGACGGCCTGGCGGCGGTCGGCTGGTTGCGCGAACAGCCCTGGTTCGACGGGCGGTTGGGCACCGTCGGCCCCAGCTACCTCGGGTACGTGCAGTGGGCGCTGGCCCTCGATCCGCCGCCGGAGCTGAAGGCCATGGTGGTGCAGGTGGGGCTGCACGATCCGTACGCCCTCTTCCACACGGACGGCGTCCTCGGCCTGGAGACCGCGCTCGCCGTGGGCGCCGGCATGACACATCAGCACCGGGGCATGGGCCCGTTCGTCCGGGCGACCCTGCGCCTCCAGCGCCGGGTGCGTTCCGCCGTCACCGCGCGTCCGCTGCGCGGGGCGTACGCGGACGCGCTCGGCGGGGAGATCCCCTGGCTGGACGACGTGATGGCCCACCCGGACGCGGACGACCCGTACTGGGAGGGCGCGTCCCTGGCCGGGGCGGCGGAAGGGGCGGCGGACCGGGCGGCTGTGCCCGTCGCCCTGATCACCGGATGGCACGACGCCCTCGTGGACCAGACCTTCGCGCAGTACGACCGGCTGCGCCGGGCGGGCGCCGACGCGTCCCTGCTCGTCGGCCCGTGGACCCACACCTCGGCGCTCCAGGCGGGCTGGTCCGAGGTGTTCACCGAATCCCTGGCCTGGCTCCGGGCCCACCTGTGCGCCGATCCGTCCGGTCTGCGCCCGACGCCGGTGCGCGTGCACGTGGGCGGCGCGCAGGCGTCGGTGCGCGACCTGGACGCGTGGCCTCCGGAGGCGTCCACGGCTTCCTGGTACCCCACCGCCGACGGCCACCTGACCCGCGAGGCCCCCACGGACACCGCCCCCGTCGCCTCCTTCCGCCACGACCCGGACGACCCGGTGCCCACGGTGGGCGGTGCGCTGCTCTCCCGTAGCGCCGGGGCGCGGGACAACGCGTCGTCGGAGGCGCGCGCGGACGTCCTGACGTTCACCGGGCCCGCCCTGGCCGGACCTCTCACCGTCCTCGGCCCGGTCTCCGCCCGGATCAGCGCCGCCACGGACACGGGGTACGGCGATGTGTTCGTCCGGCTGTGCGACGTGGACCCGGAGGGCCGCTCGGTCAACGTCTGCGACGGCCTGGCCCGGCTCCGCAGCACGGGCCCGGACCCGGTCCGCGTGACGGTCCCGATGACCCCCACCGCCCACCGCTTCGCCCCCGGCCACCGCCTCCGCTGGCAGATCAGCCCCGCCCCCCACCCGCGCTACGCGCTGAACCCGGGCACGGGGGAGCCCCGGATCGATGCGACGGAGTTCGTGCCCGTACGGGTGACGGTGCACGCGGACTCGGAGTTGACGCTGCCGGTGGGGCCGACCGGGTGAGGGCATGCGCCTGGCGCCGTCTGTCAGTCCTGGGTGGTAGACATACGACTGACCATCGTGAATCAGGTCCGTAGAATAGATTCAACAAGGAGGTGCTAAGTGGATCTCGTGCTTGTGGGGGAGCGGATCCGCCGCGAACGTGAGCGCGCTGGGCTCAACCAGCGTGAGCTCGCGCGACGCGCCCAGCTCTCCCAACCGACCCTGACCCGTATCGAGACCGGTGCGCGTGCCCATGTGACTCTCGCGGAACTGGATCGCCTCGCCGTCGCGCTGGGTATCCCGGTGCGGCTGCTCACCAGCGGCGACCCCGTACGAGAGAGGGTCCAGATCGCGGCCAGAACCGACGAGGTGACGGTCGCGGAGCGTGAGGAGGCGCTCCGGCGCACCCTCGAAGTGCTGGAACTGGATGCCCGCCTGGACAAGCTGGGGACGAACACCACCCAGCAGCGGAAGCCGCAGGGGCGTGTGCGGATCCCGGACCAGGGGCTTCCCGGGGAAGCGCAGGCCAGCGAGCTGGCCGAGCGGGTCCGCGAAGCTCTTCATCTGGGCTGCGCCCCCGTTGCCGATGTGGACGAACTGATCGAGCAGCTCACCGGTGTCGACACAGCGGTACTGAGGCTGCCGAAGGGCGCCGAAGGATTCACCGCCACCGACCCTGCTCGCGACACGACTCTCATCGCCGTTCGTGCGTGTGACGTGCCCGAACGGCAGCGGTTCAGTTTCGCTCACGAGCTCGGGCACTTGTTGTGGAACGACGGTGCCCAGGTTCATGCGCTGAACGACGAAAGAACGCCGGGTGAAAGACGTTGCGACGCCTTTGCCCGCAACCTCTTGGCGCCGAGGGAAGGCATCAGATCCTGGCTGGCCGCTGAGAGTTTTCCGGAGGGTGGCCGGATGGACGAGCGTACGGCCGCACTTCTTGCACGCCACTTCCGAGTCAGCTTTCCCGTCATCCTCATTCAGCTGGAGGAGATGTCGCTCGTCACGACCGAGCAGAAGAACGACCTGCGAGGGCCGACAGGCGCGCAGTTGGCACACCGTTACGGCTGGGGCCCGGCGTACGAGCAGGAGAAGGAAGCCGCCCAGGCCGTACGGGCTCCCAGGCGCGTTCTCGAACGGGCCGTGGACGCCTATCGGCAGAATCTTCTGGGTGTGCGGGCTCTGGCCATGCTCGAAGGATGCAGACCGGAAGACGCCGAAGCCAGACTCGCGGAAGCCGGAATCGTTCCCGACCCTCCGAATCCCAGGCGGGCCAACCTGTCCCGGCTGGTCGCCCGAGGGCTGGCGCAGCAAGAGTGAAGTAACCCCGCCTGGGGATGTCGAAGGGGTGGGGGCTTGCCCAACCAGCACGCGGCATCAGATCCGCCTGCTGGAGAACGTCCACCAGCAAACGATGAACATTCGCACCGACGAAGTGCACGCAGATCACTGCGTCCAGAATGCAAAGCGGTTCACGTTGAACCGGCGAAGCCGGAGAAGTACCCCGGGCTGAAGCTGAAGTGGACGCGTCTGACGGGCAGTCGACACGTCCGTGTCCTTCCCGCCCTTGAGGCACCAACAGCACCGGCTCGTGTCATCGAGGTCTTCGAGGATGTGCGAGGCCGGCAGGTGGAAGACGCCCTGCGGAACTCGAAGGATCTCGGCGAAGCGGTGGTCGTGGCTCACGGAGTGCACTACCAGGACGAGGGGCACGAAGTGATCGTCGCCATCGACGATCAGGGCGGCGCATGGCCGGCAGGCGGTGCAGAGCTAGGCACTGTCACTCCGCGCGAGGTTCCGCACGCCCGTCCCCCGCATCCGTCCTGGTTTGGGTGCGGGGGACAGGCATGTGCCCCGCACCTTGCGTCGCTTGCGCAAAAACCTGACATGAAGACGCACTCACCCTGCGTGCGAGTGGAAACATCTCGCATAAGGCTTGTGGGGGAGCCGACGCGCGCCCTACTGTCGCCTCACTCATGACGGTGGCGGTCTCCCCACGCGCGCACGGCCGTTGAGCCCCGTCGTTCCCTCAGAGAAACGGGCATGCGATGTCACGGAAGATCGCCGCTGTCGCGGCGGCGGTGCGAAGACCGCGCCGGGCCGGGCTGTACGCGTCCACGGTCGCCTCGGTGACCGCGGCCGCCGTCGCGTTCGGGGTGCTGGCCGGGGCGCCCGCGCTCGCCGGGCCCCGGA
>NZ_JAAGNI010000289.1 GCF_010550605.1 Streptomyces sp. SID9727 | reverse complement strand
CAAGGACCACAAGCGCCTCGCCGGACGGGTGGCGCACGCCCGGGAGCTGCCGCCGGGCCCGGACCGGGACGCCGCGCTGCACAGCGCCCGCAAGGCCGCGAAACGGGCGCGGTACGCGGCGGAGGCCGCCCGCCCGGCCCTCGGCAAGCCCGCGAAGAAGGCGGCCAAGCGGCTCAAGGCCGTACAGAGCCTCCTCGGCGACCACCAGGACGGCGTCGTCGCCCGCGAGACCCTGCGCGCCCTCGCCGTACAGGCGCACGCGGCGGAGGAGCCGTCGTTCACCTGGGGACTGGTGTACGGGCGCGAGGAGGCGGCCGCGGCAGCGACCGAGCGCGAGCTGGCCGGGGTGTGGCACCGGGCGCACAGGGCCCGCGTCCGGCGGTCCGCCGGAGGCTGAGCAGCGAGGTACGCTGGATGGTCACCCCTGCCGGCTCTCGAAAGTTCGCGATGTCTGTCGATTCGGTCTTCCCACAGCTCGAAGCTCTGCTCCCGCATGTGCAGAAGCCCATCCAGTACGTCGGCGGTGAGCTGAACTCCACCGTCAAGCCGTGGGACGAGTGCGACGTCCGCTGGGCGCTGATGTACCCGGACGCGTACGAGGTCGGGCTGCCCAACCAGGGCGTCATGATCCTCTACGAGGTACTCAACGAGCGCCAGGGCGTCCTCGCCGAGCGCACCTACAGCGTCTGGCCGGACCTCGAAGCGCTGATGCGCGAGCACGAGGTGCCGCAGTTCACCGTGGACAGCCACCGCCCGGTCAAGGCGTTCGACGTCTTCGGGCTCAGCTTCTCCACCGAGCTGGGCTACACCAACATGCTCACCGCCCTGGACCTGGCCGGCATCCCGCTGGCCGCGAAGGACCGGGACATCGACGACCCGATCGTGCTCGCGGGCGGCCACGCCGCGTTCAACCCGGAGCCGATCGCGGAGTTCATCGACTGCGCGGTCATCGGCGACGGCGAGCAGGCGGTCCTGGAGATCACCGAGATCGTCCGCGCCTGGAAGGCCGAGGGCCGCCCCGGCGGCCGCGAGGAGGTCCTGTTCCGCCTCGCGAGGACCGGCGGCGTCTACGTCCCCGGCTTCTACGACGTGGAGTACCTCCCGGACGGCCGCATCGGCCGCGTCGTGCCGAACAGGTCGGGCGTGCCGTGGCGGGTGTCCAAGCACACCGTGATGGACCTGGACGAGTGGCCGTACCCGAAGCAGCCCCTGGTCCCGCTCGCCGAGACCGTCCACGAGCGGATGTCCGTGGAGATCTTCCGCGGCTGCACCCGCGGCTGCCGTTTCTGCCAGGCCGGCATGATCACGCGCCCCGTGCGGGAGCGAAGCATCACCGGCATCGGCGAGATGGTGGAGAAGGGTCTCAAGGCCACCGGCTTCGAGGAGGTCGGTCTGCTCTCGCTGTCCTCCGCCGACCACACCGAGATCGGTGAGATCGCCAAGGGCCTCGCCGACCGCTACACCGACGACAAGATCGGCCTCTCGCTGCCGTCCACCCGCGTCGACGCGTTCAACGTGGACCTGGCCAACGAGCTGACCCGCAACGGGCGCCGCTCCGGCCTCACCTTCGCCCCCGAGGGCGGCTCCGAGCGCATGCGCAAGGTCATCAACAAGATGGTCTCGGAGGAGGACCTGATCCGCACGGTCGCCACCGCGTACGGCAACGGCTGGCGCCAAGTGAAGCTGTACTTCATGTGCGGACTGCCCACCGAGACCGACGAGGACGTCCTCCAGATCGGCGACATGGCGGTCAACGTGATCGCCAAGGGCCGCGAGGTCTCGGGGCAGAACGACATCCGCTGCACGGTCTCCATCGGCGGCTTCGTGCCCAAGCCGCACACCCCGTTCCAGTGGGCGCCGCAGCTCAGCGCCGAGGAGACCGACGCCCGCCTCGCCAAGCTGCGGGACAAGATCCGCGGCGACAAGAAGTACGGCCGCTCGATCGGCTTCCGCTACCACGACGGCAAGCCCGGCATCGTGGAGGGCCTGCTCTCGCGCGGCGACCGCCGGGTCGGCTCCGTCATCCGCGCGGTCTACGAGGCCGGCGGCCGGTTCGACGGCTGGCGCGAGTACTTCAGCTACGACCTGTGGATGAAGAGCGCCGACGCGACCCTGCCGGAGTTCGGCGTGGACGTCGACTGGTACACCACCCGCGAGCGGACCTACGAGGAGGTCCTGCCCTGGGACCACCTGGACTCGGGCCTCGACAAGGACTGGCTCTGGGAGGACTGGCAGGACTCGCTGGACGAGACCGAGGTCGAGGACTGCCGCTGGACGCCGTGCTTCGACTGCGGGGTGTGCCCTCAGATGGACACCAGTATCCAGATCGGCCCGACCGGCAAGAAGCTCCTGCCGCTGACGGTCGTGAAGTGAGCCGCGAAGTGATCGCGGGCGTGTGACAGCTCGGTGACGAAGGCCCGGTCCGGGGAAACCCCGGGCCGGGCCTTCGCGTCATGGGGAGCATGGAACAGGGAAAGCACCGGGCGCCGGTGCAGTACGGCGCCCACCAGGCGCCCGCGCACTACGAGGGCGGTGACGGCTGCCTCACCACGCTCATCCGGATCCCGGTCCGGATCGTGGTGCTCCTCGTCGTCCTGCCGGTGCGGATGGTGTGGGACGCCCTCGTCGTCACCGCCCGTGCCGCCGAACGGGTGCTGTTCCGCCCGCTCGGCCGCGCCCTGGCCTGGCTCTTCGACGTGCTGGTGGTGATCCCTGCGCGATGGCTGGGGCGGTACGTCTGCGTTCCGCTGGGGCACGCCCTGCTCTGGCTGGCCCGCGCGGTGTTCGTGTGGCCGTGGGTCGCGCTCTGGCGCCACGTCGTGGTGCCCGTGGTGCGGTACGGGATCGTGGTGCCGCTCCGATGGGCGTACGCGCACCTGCTCACCCCGCTCGGACACGGGCTGCGGTGGCTGTACCGGGAGGTGCTGGTCCCGGCGGCGCGGTGGCTGGGCTCCGCCCTGAAGTGGCTGCTCGCCATGGTGTTCGTCATGCCGGTGGTGCTGCTGTGGCGGTACGTCCTGGTGCCCGTCGGGCTCGCCGTGGCGTGGCTGGTCCGGTACCTCGTGGTGGTCCCGCTCGTCTGGGTGTACCGGCGGGTGCTCACCCCGGTGGGCCGCGGCATCGCCTGGGTGCTGGATCTGGTGATCCGGGGGATCGAGGCGTTCGTCCGGGGCCTCGGCGTCGCGCTGCGGTGGCTCGTGGTGGTCCCGCTCGTCTGGGTGTACCGGCGGGTGCTCACCCCGGTGGGCCGCGGCATCGCCTGGGTGCTGGATCTGGTGATCCGGGGGATCGAGGCGTTCGTCCGGGGCCTCGGCGTCGCGCTGCGGTGGCTCGTCGTCGTGCTTCTCGTCACGCCCGTCGTCTGGGTGTACCGGCGTGTCCTGACCCCGGCCGGCCGGGAGATCGCCGCCGCGCTCGGCGTCGCCTGGCGGGTCGCGGGATACCTCTCCCGGGCGGTCGGCCGGGCGCTCGCCTGGCTCGCCCGGAACCTGATCGCCGCGCCGGTGCGCTGGGCGTACCGCACGGTGTGCGTCCCGGTCGGCCGCTTCGTGCGCGACGCCTTCCTGGCACCCGTCGGGCGGGCCCTGCGCACGGTGGGCCGGACCACCCGCCAGACGCTGCGCGCGGCCCGGGAAACGGTCCGCCGGGCCAGGCGCGACGCCTGGCGCGCCCTGATCGGCGCGCCCGCCGAATCCGAGCCCGGGGAACCCGGAAGCCCCCTTGCGCGTACTCTGGGTAGTGCAACGACCGTGCCCAGCGCGGCACCAGGACCAGAGTTCTCCCCGCTCCCGGAGAAATCCGCACAGCAGGGGTGAGCCGGACCGGGCCGCCGGGCCACCCGTATTTCGAGGGCGGCGCGCCACCGCGCCCGCCCCGCACCGAGGAGAAGAACCACTGGGCAAGCGACAGCCCGAAGGCCCGCCGCCCGCACCGGCGGTGCAGCGCATCCGACTGCGCTACACCAAGCGCGGCCGCCTCCGGTTCACCAGCCACCGCGACTTCCAGCGTGCCTTCGAGCGGGCGCTGCGCCGCTCCCAGGTGCCCATGGCCTACTCGGCGGGCTTCACCCCGCACCCCAAGGTGTCGTACGCCAACGCCGCCCCCACCGGTACGGGCAGCGAGGCCGAGTTCCTGGAGATCGCCCTCACCGAGCCCCGAGACCCGGGTGTCCTGCGTGAGCTGCTCAACGACTCGATGCCGGACGGCCTGGACATCACGGACGCCGTCGAGGCCCGCACCTCGGGTCTCGCCGACCGGCTGACCGCCTCCGTCTGGGAGATCCGCCTCGACGGGGTGACCCCGGAGGGCGCGGAGAAGGCCGTGTCCGCCTTCGGCGCGGCGGAGACCGTCGAGGTCGAGCGCCGGACGAAGAACGGCATGCGGACCTTCGACGCCCGTTCCGCCGTGGTCGACCTCCGGACCCTCGATCTTCCGGCTGATAGGTCCGGTGACAGGGCCTGTGCGATACTGCGCCTGGTTGTTCGGCACGTGACACCTGCCGTACGGCCTGACGACGTCCTGTCCGGTCTCCGCGTTGTGGCCGACCTGGCGCCGCCGGTCCCCGCAGCGGTGACCAGGCTGGCGCAGGGGCTCTTCGACGAGGAGTCCGGCACGGTGACCGACCCGCTCGCGCCCGACCGCGAGGCAGCCCCGGCCGCATCAACCACGGCCACCGGGACCGCCGTCGCGACGGCGCCCGAAGGTGCAGGTTCCGCGTAAGGCGGTCGTCGTAGCGCAGCCCTCGCGCTCGGGAGCCACCTGGGCCGGGCCGCGCGCTGACCCATAAGACTTTCGCCAGGCCGTCCGCACACCGCGTACGGAACCGGCGAGCCAAGATTCAGCTCCCGTGCGGCGCCCGCGCCCCGGACGGCGGTGCCGCGGCCACCCGCGGACCGGACCGGACCGGAACCAGGTGCGGCGCCCGGGAGCGCGACGGGAGAAACGCCCGCATGCCCCAGCCGAACGAACCCGGCACCGCCGGGAACGCAGAAGACAACAACACCCCCGGGGACAAGCTGCCCCCGCGCCGCAGGCGCCGCGCCGCCTCCCGCCCCGCCGGCCCGCCGTCGGGGCGGGA
>NZ_JAAGNI010000274.1 GCF_010550605.1 Streptomyces sp. SID9727 | reverse complement strand
GACCCGATCAACGCGCTGCGCCGGGTGGAGGAGGCGGACCGGGCGCTGGACGAGGCGCTGGCCGGGGCCCGCGAGCGGGAACAGGGCGACACCCGGGCGCGCTCGCTGCTCGACGGGGCGCTGCTCACCGCACGCTCCTCGGTCGCCGCCGCGGCGGACTTCGTCACGACGCACCGGGGCGCGGTCGGCAGCACCGCCCGGACCCGGCTCGCGGAGGCG
>NZ_JAAGNI010000258.1 GCF_010550605.1 Streptomyces sp. SID9727 | reverse complement strand
CACCTGCGCCCGCCGCGCCACCCGCTCCACCGGCCGCAGCGCCTCACCCCGCGCCGCCATCTCCGACGCGCTCACCGCGCCGCCGTGCCCGTTCTCGTACGCCACCGAGACCAGCAGCCCCACCCGCTGGGCCAGCTCCAGGACCCGCACCGCCCTCGGCGGATAGCCCGGGGCCAGCACCTCGCGGCCCCGTTCCGCCCGCGCCCGGTACGCGTCCACCGCCGCCTCGGCCACCGGCCCCGAGCCGGCCACGTCGAGCCGGGACAGCACCGCCGTCGCGTCCCGCAGCGCCTCCGCCAGCTCACGTTCCGCCTCGCCCAGCGAGGGCACGTCGGCCGGCGGAGCCTCCCGGACCGCCAGGCAGTGCCACACCACGTCCACGTGCACATCACCGGCCGGGCCCGCCTCGCGCACCTCGGGCACCAGGCCGTACGGGGCGCCGAACGTGACGACCGCCTCCTCCGCCTCCAGGGCCCGGGCGTTGAAATCGGCCGGACCGCTCAGCCCCAGCGGATGCCCCGGCACCGGCAGCGCGACCCGGAAGCCGCTCACCCCCAGCGCCCGCAGCCGCCCCAGGGCGAACGTCAGCCCGACCGGACCGGCCTCACCCGGCAGCCCCTCGACGCGGTGCACCGCGTCCTCCCCGACGATGGCGAGCGCCGCGTCGTCCGGCGACACGAGCCCCGCCAGCAACGCGTTCCCCCAGGCGGCCAGCAGCCCTGAACGTGGTTCCGAAAGCATGCGGACAGCCTAGGGGGTGTCCTGCCGCGCCCGGCCCGGCCCGCGACGGCGGGCCCAGCGCCGCCGGTACTCGCGCGGTGGCGTAGGTTTTCCCTGGGAGCTGTGCCCACAGGCACGCGACGATCTCGACACTGCATGGGGAGACAACGCGCTCATGAGCGATGTACTGGAGCTGGTGGACGTATCCGTGGTCCGCGACGGACGCGCTCTGGTGGACGACGTCTCCTGGTCGGTCAAGGAGGGGGAGCGCTGGGTCATCCTCGGCCCCAACGGCGCCGGCAAGACCACCCTGCTCAACATCGCGTCCAGCTACCTCTTCCCCACCAAGGGCAGCGCCCGCGTCCTCGGCGAGAAGCTCGGCGGCGTCGGCACCGACGTCTTCGACCTGCGCCCCCGCATCGGCATCGCGGGCGTCGCACTGGCCGACAAGCTGCCCCGCCGCCAGACGGTCCTCCAGACGGTGCTCACCGCCGCCTACGGCATGACCGCCACCTGGAACGAGAACTACGACAAGGTCGACGAGGACCGCGCCCGCGCCTTCCTCGACCGGCTCGGCATGACCGAGTACCTCGACCGCAAGTTCGGCACCCTCTCCGAGGGCGAGCGCAAGCGCACCCTGATCGCCCGCGCCATGATGACCGACCCCGAGCTCCTCCTCCTGGACGAGCCCGCCGCCGGCCTCGACCTCGGCGGACGCGAGGACCTCGTCCGGCGCCTCGGCCGGCTGGCCCGCGATCCGTACGCGCCCTCCATGATCATGGTGACCCACCACGTCGAGGAGATCGCCCCCGGCTTCACCCACGTCCTGATGATCCGCCAGGGCAAGGTGCTCGCCGCCGGCCCCATGGAGACCGAGCTCACCTCCCGCAACCTCTCCCTCTGCTTCGGCCTGCCCCTCGTGGTCGAGCACCAGGGCGACCGCTACACCGCCCGCGGACTGCCGCTCGGCTAGGGGTTGTTGCCCGGTTGCGCCCTGTCGGTAAGGGTGCATGCGGTCCTACCATGACCACGTGGACATCGACGCGTGGGTGTGGTGGCTGATCGGCGCGGTGGGACTGGGCATTCCGCTCGTCCTGACCGCGATGCCCGAGTTCGGCATGTTCGCCGTGGGGGCCGTCGCCGCCGCGGTCGTCGCGGCCCTCGGCGGCGGAATCGTCGCCCAGGTCCTGGTCTTCGTCATCGTCTCGGTGGCGCTGACGGCCGTGGTGCGCGTGATCGCGGGGCGGCAGCGCGCGGACCGGGCGCCCGTGCACGCCACCGGCATCGACGCCCTGAAGGGCCGTCAGGCCGTCGTCCTGGAACGGGTGACCGGCGGTGGCGGCCGCATCAAACTGGCCGGTGAGGTCTGGTCGGCGCGCGCATTCGACACCGGATTCAGTTACGAGCCCGGCCAACAGGTCGACGTCGTGGACATCGACGGGGCGACGGCCATCGTCATGTGACCGAACTGCCCGCGCTCCCAAGCGCGTTCTGTCAGACTCGATGACGATCATCAACCGAAGGGCACGAGGAAACGATGCAACCGATCATCATCGTCCTGATCATTCTGGTGGTGCTCGTCTTCATCGCCCTGATCAAGACGATCCAGGTCATCCCGCAGGCCAGCGCAGCCATCGTGGAACGCTTCGGCCGGTACACCCGCACCCTCAACGCCGGCCTGAACATCGTCGTCCCGTTCATCGACTCGATCCGCAACCGGATCGACCTGCGCGAGCAGGTCGTGCCCTTCCCGCCGCAGCCCGTCATCACCCAGGACAACCTGGTCGTCAACATCGACACCGTCATCTACTACCAGGTGACCGACGCCCGGGCCGCGACGTACGAGGTGGCCAGCTACATCCAGGCCATCGAGCAGCTCACCGTCACCACCCTCCGCAACATCATCGGCGGCATGGACCTGGAACGGACCCTCACCTCCCGCGAGGAGATCAACGCGGCCCTGCGCGGCGTCCTGGACGAGGCCACCGGCAAGTGGGGCATCCGCGTCAACCGCGTCGAGCTCAAGGCGATCGAGCCGCCCACCTCCATCCAGGACTCGATGGAGAAGCAGATGCGCGCCGACCGGGACAAGCGCGCCGCGATCCTCCAGGCCGAGGGGACCCGCCAGTCCGCGATCCTCACCGCCGAGGGCGAGAAGCAGTCCGCGATCCTGCGCGCCGAGGGTGAGGCCAAGGCCGCCGCCCTGCGCGCGGAGGGCGAGGCCCAGGCCATCCGCACGGTCTTCGAGTCCATCCACGCCGGCGACCCGGACCAGAAGCTGCTCTCGTACCAGTACCTCCAGATGCTGCCGAAGATCGCCGAGGGCGACGCCAACAAGCTCTGGATCGTGCCCAGCGAGATCGGCGATGCCCTCAAGGGACTCAGCGGAGCCTTCGGCAACCTCGGCGGCGGCGCACCCGGCTTCAACACCGGCAAGGAGCGACGCGAGGAACCCCCGGTCGACTGACGTGTACACCCCCCGTGCATGATGCGGTGCAGCAAGCACCGATCACGCACGGGGGAACGCCATGTCCATCTGGGAGATGCTCGCCGTCTTCGCCGCGGGGATGAGCGCCGGCGCGATCAACACGATCGTCGGCTCCGGCACGCTCATCACCTTCCCCGTCCTGCTCGCCACCGGCCTGGCCCCGGTCACCGCCACCGTCTCCAACGCGCTCGGCCTGATCCCCGGCTCCATCAGCGGCGCGATCGGCTACCGCAAGGAACTCGAAGGCCAGCGCTCCCGTGTCCTCAAACTCACGGTAGGCGCCCTCATCGGCGGCCTCACCGGCGCCACCCTGCTCCTGGCGCTCCCGTCCACGGCCTTCGAGACCATCGTCCCGGTCCTGGTCGCCCTGGCCCTCGTCCTGGTCATCCTGCAACCGCGCATCAGCAAGGCCGTCCAGGACCGACGCGCCCGCACCGGGACGCCCGCCCACCCCGACGGAGGGCCGCTGCTCTACGTCGGCCTGACCCTCGCCAGCGTCTACGGCGGGTACTTCACGGCTGCCCAGGGGATCATCTACCTCTCCCTCATGGGCATGCTGGTGGACGACACCATGCAGCGTCTCAACGCCGTCAAGAACGTCCTCGCCGCCGTCGTCAACAGCATCGCCGCGCTGTTCTTCCTCTTCGTCGCCGACTTCGACTGGACCGCCGTCGTCCTGATCGCGGTGGGCTCCGCCATCGGCGGCCAGATCGGCGCCAAGGTCGGCCGCCGCCTCAGCCCCGCCCTGCTGCGCGGCCTCATCGTCACCGTCGGCACGGTCGCCATCGTCCAGCTGCTGCTCCGCTGAACGGCCGAGGCCCGTCTCCCCGGGGAGACGGGCCTCGCTCATATCGTCGGGCGTACGACGGCTACGCCGCGCTCCGCGCCAGCCACTCCGGCAGCGCCGACCGGTCGCCGGCCCCCAGCGCCAGCAGCATCGCCTCCGCGGGGGACGGCACGAAGGGCTTCCGCAGCAGCGGCATTCCCGCCTGCTCCGGCGTACGGTCCGCCTTGCGGTGGTTGTCCTCCGCGCATGAGGCCACCGTGTTCAGCCAGGTGTCCTGCCCGCCCTGAGCCCTCGGCACCACATGGTCGACGGTGCTCGCCCGCTTCCCGCAGTACGCGCACCGGTGCTGGTCCCTGACCAGGACGCCCCTCCTGGACCACGGCGCCTGTCTTCGGAACGGCACCCGTACGTACCGGCAGAGCCTGATCACCCGGGGCACCGGGATGTCCACGGCGGCGCCGCGCATCCGGAGGCCGGGGTGGGACTGCTCGACGACGGCCTTGTCCTGAAGGATCAGCACCACCGCGCGGTTCAACGTCACCGTCGACAGCGGCTCGAAGCTCGCGTTGAGTACCAGCGTGTCCCGCATCCCGCCCACCTCCCGTGTGCCGGCCGCCCCCTGGCAGGCCCGGATCAACTCTGGCCCCGGCACGCCGTGATGGACAACGCATTAAAAAATGCCCTGCCCTGATCTCTCCAAGACCGGGGCAGGGCAAACGGATGCGCACGTTTTGGTACTCAGGCGTTCTCGGCGGGCTCCGCGTACTCGGTGACCAGCTGGGCCCGGCCCACGGTGTGGAACCGCAGGTTGAACCCGACCGCCGCGGGCGAGGCGTCGCTGTCGGGGCCCAGCTTCTCGCTGTCCACCGCGTACACGGTGAACACATAGCGGTGGTTCTCCCCGGCCGGCGGGGCGGCCCCGCCGAAGTCCTTGGTCCCGTAGTCGTTGCGCGCGTGCACGGCGCCGGCGGGCAGTCCTTCGAACGTCCCGCCGCCCGCACCGGCCGGCAGCTCGGTGACCGAGGCGGGGATGTCGAAGAGCACCCAGTGCCAGAACCCGCTGCCCGTGGGGGCGTCGGGGTCGAAGCACGTCACGGCGAAGCTCTTCGTCTCTGCCGGGAAGCCCTCCCACCGCAGCTGCGGCGAGGTGTTCCCCGCCGCGTAGACCTGCGCGTCGGCGAGCACGGCACCGGCGGCGATGTCCTCGCTGACCACGGTGAACGAGGGGACCTCCGGGTGGAAGTCGTGCGGCAGCGGCGCCCTCTTCGGCTCGGTCACGTCAGCACCTTTCTGTCGGCTCTGTCGGATTACGCCTCCGACCCTAGAGCCAGTTGCGCTGACCGCCGACCTGCGCCAGCCACTGGTTCAGATATGCCGCCCAGTCGGTCTCCTGGAAGTTGTGCAGACCGACCTTGAAGGCGCGGTACGAGTCGCTGCCCTCGCTGAACAGACCCGCCTTCTTGTCCATCTCCAGGACGACGTCCATCTCGCGGTCGTCCGCGACGAACGACAGCTCCACCTGGTTGAGCCCCCGGTACTGCTGCGGCGGGTGGAACTCGATCTCCTGGTAGAACGGCAGCCGCTGCCGCGTACCGCGGATGTGGCCGCGCTCCATGTCGGCGCTGCGGAAGCTGAAGCCGAGTTGGCCGAAGGCGTCGAGGATGGCCTCCTGGGCCGGCAGCGGGTGCACGTTGATCGGGTCGAGGTCGCCCGAGTCCAGCGCCCGCGCGATCTCCAGCTCGGTCGTCACCCCGATGTTCATGCCGTGCAGGTGCTGGCCCGCGAACATGGTGATCGGCGTCTCCCACGGGATCTCCAGGCCGAACGGGACCACGTGCACCGCGCCCGCCTGCACCTGGAAGGCGCCGCCGATGCGCAGCTTGGTGAACTCGATGTCCTGCTTGGTCTCCTGGTCCTGGCCCTCGACCTCGACGCGGGCCTGAAGGCCCACGGAGAGCCCTTCGATCTGCTGGTCGACGGAGCCGCCCTGGATCCGCACCTCGCCCTGGACGACCCCGCCGGGGACGACGTTGACCTCGGTCAGCTCCGTCTCCACCGAGGCGCCGCCGGCACCCATGCTCGCGAGCAGCCGCTTGAAGCCCATGTTTTCTCCTCCTAGGTCCTGACCCCTACATACGCGCGACGACCGTAGTCGGTTCCCAGTAACCTCGAACCTCATGATCGACGGCCCGGACGTACGCCGCCGACGCGGGACGCCTCGGGCCGCGGCCCGGTCCCTCCCGGCACCGCCCCGGGCACTTTCACGTACGCACGTCAAGGGAGTCAGCATGAACGTCGACCTCCTCGCCCAACCTGCCGAAGAAGTCGCCCCCAAGCTGCTCGGCACTGTGCTCACCTGCACGACCCCGGAGGGAACCGTGAGCATCACCATCACGGAGACCGAGGCGTATTCCGGCGCGGCCGACCCGGCTTCCCACGCCTACCGAGGCCAGACGCCCCGTAACGCCGTCATGTTCGGCCCCGCGGGACACCTGTACGTCTACCGGTCCCACGGTCTCCACTGGTGCGCCAACATCGTCACGGGCACGGACGGCATCGCCTCGGCCGTCCTCATCCGGGCAGGCAGGGTCATCAAGGGAGAGGACCTGGCAAGCCGGCGTCGGGGCGAGAGGGTCGAAAGCGCACGTCTCGCCCGAGGCCCGGGGAACTTCTGCCAGGCGCTCGGCATCACGGCCGAGCACAACGGCGCGGACCTCCTGACGGGTACCTCGGTCAGGCTGTCCGAGGGCGAGTCGGTGCGGGCCGCGCTCATCCAGGCGGGTCCCCGGGTAGGCGTGAGCCAGGCCCACGACTGGCTGCACCGTTTCTACCTGGCAGGTGACCCGACGGTCTCGGCGTACCGACTGAGCCCGCGGGCCAAGCCGACGACCGGAGGCTGAACGTCGGGTTCCAGCCCGTCAGCACAGAGAACCGGCCAAAGGCTCGGCCTCCCTCGCGACCGCACTGGACATGCCGCCCGGCATGGCGCGGCCTCGATGTGATGACCCACGAGGGCGCCGGCATCTTCGTGTTCCGGAACGCCCGGCCACCGCGTGACCAGGTACGCAACGGCCCCGCACCGGAGCGGGGAGAAGAGGGCGCGCCGCACCCCCGGCGGTTCTGCGGCGACGGCGACCCGTCGCCGAGCCCGTGCCGGACGCATGCGCCGCGCTTGAGGTCAACTTGACTCGCCCGAGTGGGGCACCTAATGTTGTCCGAGTCGCTTGACACGGGTACAGCTGTTGGTTCAGTCCATCGGATCGCATGCCGCGCAGACCCGAAGCGGCCAACCACTACCTACGACTCACCCCAGAGGGTGCGAATTTCGGCGTGCCCGGAATTCAGACCCACTGACTCGATTATGAGTAACCGGGGGAATCCGCTAAAGTAGTGGACACGCCGAAAGGGAAACGCGAAAGCGGAGAACTGGAAAGCGAAAAATGCTTGACCCGCTTCGACCGGGAATCGGACACGAAAGAGTCTGATAGAGTCGGAAACGCAAGACCGAAGGGAAGTGCCCGGAGGAAAGCCCGCAGGGGTGAGTACAAAGGAAGCGTCCGTTCCTTGAGAACTCAACAGCGTGCCAAAAGTCAACGCCAGATATGTTGATACCCCGGCCTGCTTCGGCAGGTTGGTGGTTCCTTTGAAAGTCCTGCACGGGTCTTCGGGTCCGGGTAGGCACAACACAGCGAGGACGCAGTGGACAACGGGTCATATTCCGACCTTGTTGTTCCGCTCTCGTGATGTGTCTCCCGATTACGGGAAAACATTCACGGAGAGTTTGATCCTGGCTCAGGACGAACGCTGGCGGCGTGCTTAACACATGCAAGTCGAACGATGAAGCCCTTCGGGGTGGATTAGTGGCGAACGGGTGAGTAACACGTGGGCAATCTGCCCTTCACTCTGGGACAAGCCCTGGAAACGGGGTCTAATACCGGATAACACTCTCTTCCTCCTGGGAGAGGGTTGAAAGCTCCGGCGGTGAAGGATGAGCCCGCGGCCTATCAGCTAGTTGGTGGGGTAATGGCCTACCAAGGCGACGACGGGTAGCCGG
>NZ_JAAGNI010000217.1 GCF_010550605.1 Streptomyces sp. SID9727 | reverse complement strand
GGGCAGGACGGTGAGGACACCGACGAGTACGGCGACCGCCCGTCGCGCCGCCGCCGCCGGGGCGGCCGTCGCCGTCGCCGGGGCGAGGCCGCCGAGGACGAGGGCGACGGGCAGCACACGGACGACGAGGCCGCCGACCGGGCCGAGGACGAGCCCGAGGCCGCCCATGAGTCCGGGGACGAGGCCGACGACGAGGACGACGAGCGCGAGTCCGCCGCCTCCGGTACGAGCAGCAGCCGCCGGCGCCGGCGCCGCCGTCGTCGCAGCGGTGACGCGGTGTCCGAGGCCGAGAACGGCTCGGACGACCCGGAGCGCACCGTCGTCAAGGTCCGCGAGCCCCGCAAGAAGGAGGAGCGGGAGCCCGGCACCGGCTTCGACGAGGTCCAGTCCATCAAGGGCTCGACCCGCATGGAGGCCAAGAAGCAGCGCCGCCGCGAGGGCCGCGAGCAGGGCCGCCGCCGGGTGCCGATCATCACCGAGGCCGAGTTCCTGGCGCGCCGCGAGGCCGTCGAGCGCGTCATGGTCGTCCGCCAGAGCGGCGAGCGCACCCAGATCGGCGTCCTCGAGGACAACGTGCTCGTGGAGCACTACGTCAACAAGGAGCAGGCCACCAGCTACGTCGGCAACGTCTACCTGGGCAAGGTCCAGAACGTGCTGCCGTCCATGGAGGCCGCCTTCGTGGACATCGGCAAGGGCCGCAACGCCGTCCTGTACGCCGGTGAGGTCAACTTCGAGGCGCTCGGCATGGCCCACGGGCCCCGCCGTATCGAGACCGCGCTCAAGTCCGGCCAGTCCGTCCTGGTGCAGGTCACCAAGGACCCGATCGGCCACAAGGGCGCCCGCCTGACCAGCCAGGTCTCGCTGCCCGGCCGCTACCTGGTCTACGTGCCCGAGGGCTCGATGACCGGGATCAGCCGCAAGCTGCCCGACACCGAGCGCGCCCGGCTCAAGACCATCCTCAAGAAGATCGTCCCCGAGGACGCGGGCGTCATCGTGCGCACCGCCGCCGAGGGCGCGAGCGAGGACGAGCTGCGCCGCGACGTCGAGCGGCTCCAGCAGCAGTGGGAGGACATCCAGAAGAAGGCGAAGAGCACCGGCAGCTCCAACGCGCCGACGCTCCTGTACGGCGAGCCGGACATGACCGTCCGGGTCGTCCGGGACATCTTCAACGAGGACTTCTCCAAGGTCATCGTCAGCGGCGACGACGCGTGGGAGACCATCCACGGCTACGTCTCGCACGTGGCGCCCGACCTGGCCGACCGGCTGTCGCGGTGGACCTCCGAGGTCGACATCTTCGCGACGTACCGGATCGACGAGCAGCTCATGAAGGCGCTGGACCGGAAGGTCTACCTGCCGAGCGGCGGTTCGCTGGTGATCGACAAGACCGAGGCGATGGTCGTGGTCGACGTCAACACCGGCAAGTTCACCGGCCAGGGCGGCAACCTGGAGGAGACGGTCACCAAGAACAACCTGGAGGCGGCCGAGGAGATCGTGCGCCAGCTGCGGCTGCGCGACCTCGGCGGCATCGTGGTGGTCGACTTCATCGACATGGTGCTGGAGTCCAACCGGGACCTGGTGCTGCGGCGTCTGCTGGAGTGCCTGGGCCGCGACCGTACGAAGCACCAGGTCGCCGAGGTCACCTCGCTGGGCCTGGTCCAGATGACCCGCAAGCGGGTCGGCCAGGGGCTGCTGGAGTCCTTCTCCGAGACCTGCGTCCACTGCAACGGCCGCGGCGTCATCGTCCACATGGAGCAGCCCGCGTCCGCGGGCGGCGGTGGTGGCGGCAAGCGCTCGAAGAAGCGCCGCGGCGGTCAGGACCACGGCCACGACCACGAGCACGTCCAGGAGCACACCGAGGCGGAGGCCGAGACCGAGGCCGAGGTGGCGGCGGAGGTCGCCGCGCCGGTGGCCCTGCCCGAGCCGGAGTTCGTCCCGGACGAGGAGCTGTACAGCAGCGCCGCCGAGGCCGAGGCCGCCGTCGCACGCGGCCGTGGCCGCCGCCGGGCCACCCGCAAGGCGTCGGCCCCGGCC
>NZ_JAAGNI010000168.1 GCF_010550605.1 Streptomyces sp. SID9727 | reverse complement strand
CGCCGCGCTCCTCGCCGCCGCGCTCCTCGCCGCGCTCCCGGCCGCTCCCGCCCAGGCCGCGCCCGCCGCCCCGGACCCCACCCGCGCCGAGATCTACCGGGCGCTCGAACTGGACCGGGAACCGGCCGACTACGCGATCCTCGTGGACACCTCCGGCTCCATGACCGAGGAGGGCCGGTACGACACCGTCCGGGCGACGCTGCGCCCCTTCCTGGACGGCCTCACCCCCGAGGACCACGTCGCGCTGTTCACGTTCGACTCCCGGACCGAGGCGCGGTACGTGGGCCCGGCCGGTAACACCTCCAAGATCATCTCCGCGCTCCCGGCCGCGCCCACCGAGGGCGGCGACACCGACATCGGCGCCGCCCTGGACGCCGCCCTGGAGGAGGTGGCTCGCGACGACGCGTCGCCGGTGGCCTCCGTCGTCCTGCTCACCGACGGCGAGCACCGCCCCGCCGCCCACTCCCGCTACCCCAAGGCGTCCGGCCCCGCCTGGGACGCGCTCACCAAGCGGGCGAAGGCGGTCGCCGGACGCACCGAACTCGCCGGCTACGCCATCCCGCTGGGCGGCGGCGCGACCGGCGCCGGCCTCCTCGCGAACGTCGTCCCCGACACCACCGTCCTGCGCCCGGACGGCATCCAGGACCTCGGCGCCTACCTGGCCCGGGCCGGCGACCGCACCCGGGCCCGCAAGGCCGCGCGGCTCCTCGCACCCGACACCGGCAAGGGCGTCACCGCCACCTGGCAGGACGGCGACACCGTCGACCTCGGCGACGGCTCCGCCACCAGGAAGCTCACCCTGCGCTCGGCCACCGCCCACGCCCCCCTGGCCGTCACCGGGCTGCGCGCCTCCGTCACCGGACCGGACCTGACCGTCGAAGGGCTGCCCGCCCGACTCGACCTGGAACCGGGCGAGTCGAAGACCTACACCCTCCGGCTGCGCGGCCGGCTCTCCGCAGGCGCCCTGCCCTACCGCCGCACGGAGAACGCCCGTGCCACCTTCCACCTGGCGGGCAGGGTCACCTCCCCCTGGCAGCGGCCCCTCGCCCCCGACATCCAGCTCAGGACCCCGGCGGCGGTACGCGTCCAGCAGACGGGGCTGCCGCTGCGGGCCGACGTCGGCTCCGCCGTGTTCCTGCCCGCCCTGGCCACCGGGCTCGCCGTCGTCGTCCTCGCCGGCTGGCTGACCTGGCGGCGGACCAACCGGCCGCCGCTGCGGGGCGTGCTCCTGCTCGCCACCCCCTTCGGCGGGCCGCTGCCCGAGCGGATCGAGCTGCGCGGACGCCGGATGGCGCTGCGCCCCGCCTCGGCCGGCGGCCGGGGCACCGTCCACGGACGGCGCAGGTCCACCCGCGAGGGCCCCCGCACCGATCTGCGCATCCGGTTCTCGCCGGACGGCACGGCCGCCCGCGAGAGCGGCGCGGTCTGCGCACCCGGCGCCGAAGTCGTCGTCAGCGGCGTCTCCTTCACCTACCTGGACGCACCCGGCGCCGCCCCCGCCCCCGGCCGGCCCGGATGACCGGCACCGCCCTCAACGTGGCCGCCACCCGCGTCGGCACCGAAGCACTCGGACCCGGCGTGCGGTCCGCGCTCTGGGTCCAGGGCTGCCCGTTCAGCTGCGCCGGCTGCATGGCGCCCGACTGGATCCCCTTCCGTACCGCCCGGCGGGCCGCGCCGGCGGAACTGGCCCGGGAGCTGCTGGCCGACGCGCGGGTGACCGGGCTGACCTTCTCGGGGGGCGAGCCCATGGCCCAGGCGGCCGGCCTCGCCGAAGTGGCCCGGCTGGCCCGGGACATCCGCGACGTGACGGTGATCTGCTTCACCGGACACCGGCTCGAACGGCTCCGTGCCCGGCCGCCGGGGCCCGGCGTCGCCGCGCTGCTGGCCGAGGTGGACGTCCTGGTCGACGGCGTGTACGCGGCCGCCCTGGACGACGGACGCGGCCTGCGCGGCAGCACCAACCAGCGCGTCCACCACCTCACCGGACGCCTCGCGGACACGGGTTACGACTTCGAGCACCGCACCCGGTCCGCCGAGATCGCCGTCAACGGACCGGAGGCCCTGCTCATCGGCGTACCGCCGCCCGGCCTGCTCGACGCCTTCGACCTCGCGGTCGACGCGGTCCGCACCCGTACCACGACCCCCGTGAGAGGACAGGAACACGATGAGCGGTAGGAAGCGCATCCAGGTCGACGAGTCCGAGTGGTACCGCATCCAGCGCAAGGCCCAGCAGCTCAAGGCCGTCCAGCGCGACATCCCCGGCCTCATCGAGGAGGTCCGCCGCCGGACCGGCGAGGACCTGGAGCGGGTCTTCTCACGCGTCGAGGAGCGACAGCGGCGGCACGAAGCGGTCGTCCAGGGCCTCAGCGATCAGACCCGCCGACTGGAGGCCGACACCGCGCGCCGGCTCCGCGACCAGGCCGCCGAGGTGCGCGGGGCGCTCGCCGCGTCCGCCGGGCAGATCCGCGAGGAGACCCGCCGGCGCCTCGCCGACCAGCAGGAACGGACCCGCCGGGCCATCGCCGAGGAACGCGCCGAACGCCGCGCCGAGACCGCCCGGCTCGCGCGGGAGATCGGCGAACTCACCGAGGACCGGGCCCGCGCCGGCCGCACGGTACGCAGCTGGCTGGCCGACGCCCGCGCGCTGGCCGCCGACCTCACCGAGGCCGGGCTCCACGAGCGCTACGCACCGGGCGAACTGGACCGCCTCACCGGCCGGCTCACCACCGCCGAACAGAACGCCGCCGAGGGCAGGTTCGACGCCGCCCTCGCGCTCGTCCAGGAGACCTGTCACTCCCTGAGCGAGCTCCGCGCCGACACCGAACAGCGCGAACTGGAGCGCTGCACCGCCCAGCTGGCCGCCATCGACGCACTCGCCACCGTGGCCGGCGCGATCGACGGCAGCCGCGAACAGCCCGTCACCGGCCCCGACGGCACCGTCCTGCCCGACTACACCGTGGACGTCGCCTACTGGTCCGAGGGCGACTGGGACCGGCTGCGTACCGAGGCCGCCGAGACCCTCGCCCGCGCCCGCGACGACGCCACGGGCACCGACGAACTCCTCGGCCTGCGCGACCGCGAGGCACCCCGCCTGGAGGAGGAGCTCGGCGAGACCGTGGGGCGCGCCACGATGCGCCACCTCGCCTCGCAGCTCCGGGTGAACCTGGCCGACACCGTCGCCCACAGCCTGAGCAGGCTCGCCTACTACGACTTCGTGGACGGCGAGTACGAGAACGCCGACCCCCGGGGCTCGTACTACGCCAAGCTGCGCCACGAGAACGGCAACGAGATCGTCCTCGACATCTCGCAGGCCGCTCCGGACTCCGGTGAGCAGGTCGTCCGGGTCCTCTCCTACGACTACGACACCACCTCCGAGGACCAGCTCCGCGACCGCGCCGAGGCCGTCCGCCGGGCCCTCGCCGAGGACGGCCGGGCCGCCCCGGCCGCCCCCGAGGCCGAACCCGGCACCCCGGACCGGGGCTTCCTCGACATCGAGGGCCACCGGCAGCGCGGGGAGGAGGCCCGGCGGAGGGGGACGGGGAGCGGCGGATGACCCGGCCCGGCGAACCGGCCCGCCCCGCCGGGCCGCTGGTGGAACGCCTCGACCCGGCGGCGCTGCGCGGGGGCGAACCGTTCACCATCCTCTACGGTCCCGGCGCCGGCGACCTCTTCGTCGACACCGCCTACCAGGTCTGCCGGCTGGAGGAGGCGCTGTGGCGGCTGCTGCGCGCCGAGGGCTACGAGCGGATCGTCTTCAGCTCCACCGACCACCCCGTCTACTTCCGGGACACCGCGTCCCGCGACCTGTCCCGGCCGGGCGCCAGCGCACCCGGCCCCCGCACGGGGGGCGGCACGGGGCTCCCCGCCATGCGTACGCCCGGCATGCGGGGGCCGATGGGCAACCTCCGGGTCGCCGGCGGCGCGCCCCGCGAGGACAGCGCGCCGCTGCCCGCTCCCGGCCCCGCGCCCGGGGTCAGCGACCCGTTCGCCGTGATGACCCTGAAGGGCTACCTGACGCAGCGCCGGCACCGCACGGCCGTCGTCTTCGCGCACGCCGAGGGCACCCTCCTCCACTACCGCGCCCAGCGCGAGCTGGCCGGCGCCATGGACGCCTGGGCCGACGACCACGGCAACGGAAACCTGTGGGTGATGGTCTTCCGCCGGTCCGGCCTGGACGAGGTCGCGCGGTTCGTGGAGTCCTGCCGCGCCTACCCGGCCCTGGAAGCCCTGGTCCGCCAGCAGGCCGCCGCCCCGGGCCGCCCCGGCACCGCCAGGATCGGCCACCCGCCCGCCGCCGAGGTGGAACGGCTCGTCCACGCCGTACGGCTGCGCACCGGACTGCGCGTCGGGGACTGGCGGGAACTGGACACCGTCGTCAGGGCGATGGGCGGCCACCCCCGCACGGCGCGCGCCTGGCGGGCCTGGCTGGAACAGCTGGCCGCCACCCCGGGCGCCGTCCTCGGCCCGGCCGCGGTACGCGACTCCTTCCCCGGGGCCACCACGGACGACCCCCGTGGCCCGTGGGAACGGCTGGCGGCCATGCCGGGGCTCGACGTGGTGCGCGAGCGCTTCGAGCAGCTGCGGGCCGAGGCCGAGACGGCGGAGGCCCTGCACGCGGGCGGCCGGGCCGGCGTCTTCGAACCGCCCTCCCTGCACCTCGTGTTCACCGGCAACCCGGGCACCGGCAAGACCACGGTGGCCCGGCTGGCCGGGGAGATCTACCGCGACCTCGGGCTCCTGGAGCGGGGCCACGTGGTCGAGGCGAAGACGAGCGACCTGGTGGCCGGCTACGTCGGCCAGACCGCCGGGCTCGTCGACGCGGCCGTCGACAGCGCCCTGGACGGGGTGCTGTTCATCGACGAGGCGTACGAACTGAGCGACCAGCGCGACGGCTTCGGCCACGAGGCCATCCAGGCCCTGCTCACCCGCATGGAGAACGACCGGGGCCGGCTCGTCGTGATCGTCGCCGGGTACCCGGACAAGATGACCGAGTTCCTGGCCGCCAACCCCGGCCTGAGGAGCAGGTACGCCCAGGACAACGTCCTGCGTTTCCCCGACTACCCGCCGCCCGACCTGCACGCCATCGCCCTCGGCCGGCTCCGCGAGCGAGGGGCCCGGCCCACCCCCGAGACGGAGTCCCAGCTCCTGCGGATCGTCACCGGGATGCACCGCACCCGCGACGAGTCCTTCGGCAACGCCCGCGACATGCGCACCCTCGCCGACGCCGTCTTCACCCGCTGGTCCCACCGGGTACGCCGCCGGGTGGACGAACCCGTCGTCCCCGACGACATCCCCGAGCGCTACCGCGACCACCTGGACCGCCCGGCCCCCGACCCCGCGCGGCTCCTCGCCGAGCTGGACGCGTACGTGGGCCTCGGCCCGGTCCGCGAGGTGCTGACCGGCCTCGCCAACCGGCAGCGCCTGCGCCGGGCCCACGGCACCGGCGAGCTGACACCCCCGCACCTGGTGTTCACCGGGCCGCCCGGGACCGGCA
>NZ_JAAGNI010000150.1 GCF_010550605.1 Streptomyces sp. SID9727 | reverse complement strand
CCGCGCACCTGCCGCCCCGCTCCCTCGTCCGCGCCGCCGCCGGGGCGACCGGGGCGGCGACCGGCGACATCCTCACCGTCTCCACCGTCACCGGCACGGCGGACCGCACCGCCGCCCTGCTGGCCGCCCACCCGCACGCCGTCGCCGAGGCCATGGAGGGCTTCGGGGTCGCGGAGGCGGCGGACCTGGCCGGCGCACCGGTCCTGGAGATCAGGGCCGTGTCGAACACCGTCGGCCCGCGCGACCGCGACGCCTGGCGCATCGGCGACGCGCTGACCGCGCTGACCGAGGCGTTCGGGAAGCTCATACCCGTACTGGAAGGCTGGACCCGCCATGACCGAGACGACTCCGCAGGCTGACGCGCTGCGTATCGCCTTCTCGCCCTGCCCGAACGACACGTTCGTCTTCGACGCCTGGGCGCACGGCAGGGTCCCCGGCGCGCCGGCGCTGGACGTCACGTTCGCGGACATCGACATCACCAACGGCATGGCCGAGCGCGGTGAGCTGGACGTGCTCAAGGTGTCGTACGCGGTGCTGCCCTGGGTGCTGGAGGAGTACGCGCTCCTGCCGTGCGGCGGCGCGCTGGGCCGGGGCTGCGGCCCGCTCGTCCTCACCCGCGAGGCGGGCGCCGACCTGACCGGGAAGACCGTCGCCGTGCCGAGCGAGCGCTCGACCGCGTACCTCCTCTTCCGCCTCTGGGCCGCCGACGTGGTGCCGGGCGGGGTCGGCGAGATCGTCGTCATGCCGTTCGACGAGATCATGCCCGCGGTCCGGGACGGCAAGGTCGACGCCGGCCTGGTCATCCACGAGGCGCGCTTCACGTACCAGAACTACGGCCTGCACAACCTGGCCGACATGGGCCGGCACTGGGAGGACACCACCGGCCTGCCGATCCCGCTCGGCGCCATCATCGCGAAGCGCTCGCTGGGCGCGGACCGGCTGAGGCTGCTCGCCGAATCGGCCCGCGCCTCGGTCCGGATGGCGTGGGACGACCCGGAGACCTCCCGTCCGTACGTCCTCGCCCACGCCCAGGAGATGGACCCGTCCGTCGCGGACCAGCACATCGGCCTGTACGTGAACGAGTTCACCGCGGACCTGGGTGAGGACGGTTACGCGGCGGTCCGCGGCCTGCTGACCCGCGCGGCGGCCGAGGGCCTGGTCCCGCCGCTGGCGCCGGACGCGCTGTCGTTCGTCTGAGCGCACACTTCCTTCACGTACCGCACGCCACAGCCGCGGTGCGCGGTGACATGGTTGGCGTACCGGCGCGTCCGACGCCGGTACGCCAAACCCTGGGGGGGTTCCCACATGCGTACCCGCACCGCCGCGGCCTCCGCGGCCGTCGTCCTGCTCACTCTGCTGGGCTCGACCGCCTGCTCGGCCTCTTCGGACGGCGCGTCGCCGTCCTCGGAGAGCGGGCAGACGGCCCGGAGCAAGCCCGCGACCGACCCGTCGGAGTGCGCCGTTCCCACCGACGAGATGCCGGAGGAATGTGAGGTCCACGAGTCCTTCGCGGTGATCGAGGAGGGGGTCCCGGCCGACGGAATGCCGACGCCGGCGCCCGGCAACTAGGGCGTGTTTCGAAAGTAGCGCCGTCCGCCCGTAGGGCGGGTCCGGCGGCGTCTGGTGCGTGCGATCGCAAGGCGGAGGGTCGCCCCGATACTGGTTGTATCGGGGTGATCCCGACAACGCGGCGAGCGTGCGTGCCAGGCGTCGCCGGACAGGCGGGACTTTCGAAACACGCCCTAGGAGAAAGAGGTGGGTGCTCCCCGGCCGGGGAGCACCCACCTCGCGCTGTGTAGCGGCTACACGTCGAGCTGGTCGGCCACCGCCCGCAGCAGGCCGGCGATCTTGGCACCCGCCGCCTTGTCGGGGTACCGGCCGCGCTCCAGCATGGGCGTGATGTTCTCCAGGACGGTGGTCAGGTCCTGGACGATCGACGCCAGCTCGTCCGGCTTGCGGCGCTGGGCGGCCGCGACGGACGGGGTCGGGTCGAGGATCGACACGGAGAGCGCCTGGTCACCGCGCTGACCGGCGACCACGCCGAATTCCACGCGCTGACCGGGCTTGAGAGCGTCGACCCCGGCCGGGAGCACGGACGAGTGCACGAAGACGTCGCTGCCGTCGTCGCGGGAGAGGAAGCCGAAGCCCTTCTCGCTGTTGAACCACTTGACCTTGCCAGTCGGCAAAGCACGCACCCCATCTCAACCCGTATGCCGGAACGAATGCCCTCAGCAGGTCAGGCCGTCCTGTGGTCGTGCTCCCCTGCTGGCTGAAGCCTCCACAGGGGAAGTACCCCTCGTCAAGCCTGGTCATCCGGACTGTGTCCGGAAACGGCACCTGCTTCACCCGGACACGGTTGCGCCCGCCACCCGGACCCGGTTCCGCGGCGCTCGGGAACTACCCTGAGGGGGTGAGTACCTCATCTTCCGGCGCGGGCGACCGGCTGGTCCGGATCGGCGCGATCGTCTTCTTCATCGGTGCCCTCTCCACCCTCGCCACCATGGCCCCGCTCTTCCTCGGCACCCATCCGCTGCCGTCCATCGCCTGGTCCCTCTGCATGCTGATGGGCGTCGGCTTCCTGATCGCTGCGGCAGGCGTGATCCGCTCGGCACGGGCGGGGTCGCGGGAGGGATAGCCACACCCTGCCGCCTTTGGCCGGAAATGCGTTGCACTTGCAACGTACCCCTTGGTAGAGCTTGGACGGCTTACGCAGGACAGCCGTCGGCGGGTACGCGTACGGCATGGACGCCCTGGGCCGGGGCGAGCACCTGTCGGACTGGCAGCGGGAGAGCGAGGCGTACGCGAAGGAGTTCGCCAAGCAGCTCGTCGCGTACGACGTCACGCCGGAGGACCCGGCCCGGGGCCACGCCATCGTCTCGTTCAACCTCCTCACCCTCTTCGCAGGCCCGCTGGGAGTCGCCGCCAAGCTCGGCAAGGGCGGAACGTTCGCGAAGGCGGCGGGCACCGTGGCCCGGATCGGCGACGCCCTGGACCCGCTCGGCGGTGCGTTCAGGGCGGCCAAGGCCCTGTCGGACCTGCCCAAGGTCTCCCAGGTACTCGCCAACGTCAGCGACCACCTCCGCATCCCGGCCTCACGCTTCCCCGACGGCGTCCTGGACCTGGACCACCGCTACCGCATCGACAAGGACGGCAACTTCGTCCCCCTCGACCGCGAGGGCAACCCCCACCTGGAACCTGCGCGGCGCGAGCCGGCGGCGGACCGAAGGGGCGAGGCCGAACGGCAGCCGGTAGGCGTCGGCGCAGAAGCGGAGACCCCTGCGGCACACGTGCACGAGAACGCGGCCCCGCACCCCGCCGGTGAGGGGAATCATGGCGCGCACCGCGATGACGCAGCGCACGGACGGGATGGCACACCCGATGGTGAGGGGACGGGCGGAGACGGCGATACCAGCCGTGGCTCCGACGGCGGATCAGGAAGTTCCGGCGGAAGCGTCTCCGGCGCGCCTCGCAGTCCCGCACCCGAGAGCGGCCCCCTCATCCGCGGCAGCGAAACGGAACAACGCATTCGCGACGCCGTGCAGAGTGTCCCGGGAAAGAAGCGCCCCAAGCCGAATGTGCTGGAACGGGTTCTGGAGCGGCTCGCTTCGGAACCGGATGGACAGCGCGTCGCCGATATCATCGCTTCGGGCCGGTTCAATCAGGCCGATGAGTACGGCCAGGTCGTCTCTGCTCTGGGAGCGAACAAGGCGCACATGTTCCAGCCGTCCGCCGACCAGTTGATCTTCGCGGACAAGCTGGTGGAGAGCGGTGTCCCGGCGCACGCCATCGACTGCGAACAGAAAGTGCCGGTCGGCGCTGACGTGGATATTCGCATCAGGGACGAATCCGGTGACGTGTACGCGTACCAGATGAAGCACCTCAACGATCCGCAGGACCCGGTCAGTGAGATCACGCGGGGCAAGTACTTGTTGCAATTGGCCATCGCCGACGCCGACCACTCCGTCATGCTCGTGGACGGAGGGCGGGGAACCGTGCGGGACTGGATGACCAACGGATCTTACGATGAACTCCTGGCCATCCACAGCGGCGCGCGGGGACGCAAAGGCACAGGCATCACGTTCGTCATCCGACTGGAGGACGGCAATCTCGTCATTCCGCCGGGCAGTCGCACCGACCCCAAGGACATGCTGTGATCACCTCGACTCCTGTCGGCGAGTGGGTATGGGAGCTTTCCCCGGGCCAGGTCGCATTCCGGCCCAGCGATGCCGCACGGACTGCGGCAGGACTGTGGGGTCGACTGGCGGACCAGGGTCTCGCCGCATCCGGCGGGACGGCTGCTCTACGGGTCCTCGACCGGGACAACCCGCGGAACGTCCGGATGGAGCTGAGCGGGCCGGGCCTCGGAGCGCCACCGTGGGCACCGGCTTCGCCCTTCGCCCGGGCGGTGCGGGAGGCGGACGCGCTGGAGGGGGACCTCGTCGTCGTCATTCGTCTCGAGTGTCCCGGGAAGTGGCTGGAGCCCGGTGGCACCCACCGCGCCGAAAGACTGTTCGCCGTTCAGGTGGAGGTATGGGGCGGCACCCTGCTCGTCACGACGCTGGAGACGTACTCCGATGCCTGGCTGACGGTGGACACCCGCGGCAGGGAGCAGCCCGAGGTGCACGCGCTGAACGCGCCCCGGCTCGCCGCCGCGCTCGACGGCATCTCGGCGCTGCTGGGCGGCCCGCCCGAGCCCGGTGAAGAGAACAGGTACGCGGCACCGAGCACGACCGGATTCCGGGACGTACGGGCCGAAGGCCCCGCCTACGACGACGCCTGGGGGACCTTCGAGACGCTCGACCGCACACGGCTGCTCGACTCCCGTCTGCCCGAGTCCGAGGACGACTACGAGCAGACCGCCGACGGGCCCGTCCGGTACCTCGCGGTTCGGCGGCACGGCCGGACGCTGGGATTCGTCTGGGCGGCCGCCGACGATTCCGCCGCCGGGTACGTGCCCCGTACCGCAGCCGGTGACGAGGCGTTCGACGCCGGAGCGGCTTGGCTGACGGCCCTCAGGGAAGCGCGGCGGAGCGGACTCACCCCCCTCGCGGCACTGCGCGACGCGGGCCGGCGCCCCGCACCGCCGGAAGCCGGTGTCATCGCCCGGGAGGGGCCCTTGGAAGCACCGTCCCTGGAAGCGTTGGAGGAGCTGTCCGGCCGGTACTGACCGCGCCCACCCGCCCGCCCACAACCCCACTCCGCGGAGCAGCATGACCCAGGACGTCATCGCCCTCACGCCTCGAATGCCCGACACCAGGACGCTGCTGGCCGGGCTGCACGCGGGCGGCCCCGATCTGCGGGTGAACCAGGCCGGGGACGGGGCCGTCGTTCGACTGTGCGCGGACTCCGGCCAGACGCTGGTCTCGCTCGAAGCACCCCGGTATCTCCAAGTGCCCGGCGAAGTGGAAAGGTTGCTCGGCAAGGGCGTCTGGGACGAGTCGCCCGTGTGGTGGACCGAGGCGCGGGCGTCCAGTGCGGCGGCGGAGGCCGCGCGGCTCGCGGGGTCCGTCGCGGGTCGGCTGGCAGCGGTGCTCGGGGGCGCCGTCTGGCCACCCGGGGCCGGGCACACCGAAGTGGTGCCCGACCTCGCGGGGCTCCGCGGCGATACGGCTCCTCCCGGCGTCGACGTGCTCACCGCGAGGGCGGCCGTCGTCATCCAGGGACGCCCCGTCGTGGCCGCGACCACGTGGCTGACCGATGTCGCTCGTAACGCCGTACGCACCGGGCGGGAACTGCAACTCGTCACGCCTCCGGGCACCCGGCTCACGTTCCCCCTTCACACCCTGCTCGACGGGCTGCCGTCGCGCTGGGTCGTGCGAGACCCGGCGTGCGGCTATGACGACGGCCTCTCCGGGGCCGTACTCGACTGGTACGACGGGCGCTTCGACCCCGTCGACAACGGCACGCCCCGGATCTCGGACGCGTTCCGGCAGCCTGCCGGGGCCGAGGGGGAGCACCAGCTGATCCTCTCCCTCCGCACGATTCATCCGGCCGACGACCGCCTCACCCTCGGCCGCGCCCTGGAACTGGCCTGGCGCACGCTCACGGGGGCGCCGCCCGCCGGGTGGTCCACCGCTGAGCCGGTCAACGTGCCCTGGTCGCCTCGCCAGTTGACCGAACTCGCCCGCGGGCGCGCCCAGCGGTCCTTGCCCACCTGGGTGGTGGCCGTCGGCGGTGCCGGTCGCCCCTCGATCGCTACCGTTCGGGTGTCGCACACCGCTGCCGGCGTCGAGGAACGCGCCACGATCGTGCTCGGCTACGGGTCCGGCCACGACGTACCGCTGGATCTCGTGCCGGAACTCGCGGCGTCCCTGGCCACGGGGCACGGCCTCGCGACCATGGTCACCCAGCTGCGTTCCGCCCGGGCCGACCTGAGCACTCCGGCCCGGCACCAACCGCCTCCGGTGCCGGTCTCCCTCGCCCTGGGGCCCGACGCCGTCGCCGATCTCGGCCTCGCCCGCGCCCGTGAAGCCGTCGCCGGTGTGACCCCCCTCCGTCTGGGGCCGGCCATTCGGCCCGGCCTGCACTTCGAGCTCGGGGGACGTGGTCAGGACGCCGTGCGCTTCGCGTGAGCCTCCAGCCAGGCGGGCAGCTCCGTGAGCGAGGTGAGGACCACGTCCGCGCCCGCTGCACGCAGTTCCTCCGCGTCGCAGGGGCCCGTCGCGACGCCCACCGGGACGGCGTTCGCGGCCCGGGCGCCGCGGACGTCGCCGACGTGGTCGCCCACGTAGACCGTGGCGCCGTGCTCCTTCAGCGCCACCGCCTTCTGCTCGGCCCAGAGGTTGCCCGCGACGACGTCGGGCTCGATGCCGAGGTGGGCCAGGTGCAGCTTGGCGTTCGGCTCGTACTTGGCGGTGACGACCATGGTGCGGCCGCCGCGCTCCCGTATCGCCTCGATCGCCTCCCGGGCGCCGGGCAGGGCGTGGGTCGGCTCGATGGCGTACGTGGGATACAGCGCGCGGTAACGGTTCGCCACGGCGGGCACGTCGGCGGCCGGGAACCAGTTCGTGAGCTCGTCCTCCAGCGGGGGACCCAGACGGCTCACCACCAGGTCGGTGTCGATCGGGGTGCCCGTCTCGGCGACGAGGGCCTCGTAGACGGCCTTGATGCCGGGGCGGGAGTCGATGAGCGTCATGTCCAGGTCGAAGCCGACCGTGAGGGGTGAGGGGGTCATACGCCCCATTGTGCCGGGCCGGTCTTCGGCCGGGGGGTGGGCCTTCGGGCGCGCCCGAAGACCCGGACGCGGGGTTCCGTCCTCAAGCGCCGGACGGGCTTGAGGGGGCGCGCCCCTCTCCTACCGACGCCTCGCCCGCCACACCAGGAACAGCGCCGAGGCCACCGCCGCCGCGCGTACCGTGACCGGCCATACGTCACCCAGCGCGTCCTTCATGCCGTGTTCCGGGATCGGGGTGCCCCAGCGGCCGTCCATGCGGCCCCAGAGCCAGACCAGGGCGGCCGTCGCGACCACGCCGGGGAGGCCCATCGCGGCCCACTTCGCTTCCGCGCGGGACAGTTTCCGGGAGCTGTACGCGAGCAGCCAGCCGCCCGCGACGGCGAGCAGGGAGCCCATCACCGCGCCCACCACGAGGAGGGCCGCCGCCAGCAGCAGGACGGGGTGGCCGAAGCCCCGGCGGGGGGCCGCCTCGGGGGCCGCCGGGACCGGGCGGGCGCGGCGGAACCGGCGGCGCGCCTTCTTCGGAGGTGCCTGCGCCTCCGGCTCCTCGTCTTCCGGGGCCTCGTCCTCCGTTTCCTCGTCCGGCTCCTCCTCCGCCTCCGGCGGCCGGAGCAGCGCCGGGATCTCGACGCCGCCCCGGAACCCCGGCACCTCCGTCCCCGGCCCGAACTCCCCGAACGCGCCGGGCCCGGTCTCACCGAACGGCCCGGGTTCGTCCCGCCACCAGTCGCCGTCGCCCGCGTCCGGACCGACCTCGTCCATGCCCAGCCGATGCGGGGCGGAGGCGTCCGGGTCCGCCTGGGCCGGGACGGAGGCGTCCGGGGCCTCGGCGT
>NZ_JAAGNI010000135.1 GCF_010550605.1 Streptomyces sp. SID9727 | reverse complement strand
CCGCCGGAATACCGTTCGCCGGCACCACGAACGACGCGTCCTCGCCAACCACCGCCAGGTCGGCAGGGGTCGGCGCCTGGAACAGTGCGCGTACCGACACCGACAACCCACCCTCACGCAACCGCTCCACCAGCAGCACCGCAAGCAGGGAGTGCCCGCCCAGCTCGAAGAAGTTGTCGTCGATGCCGACCCGGTCCAGGCCCAGAATTTCGGCGAACGCTTCGCACAGCAGTTGCTCGTCCGGTGTGCGCGGAGCACGGTAGGACGCTTCCAGTTCGGCGCTGCGGTCCGGGGCAGGCAGGGCACGCCGGTCCAGCTT
>NZ_JAAGNI010000102.1 GCF_010550605.1 Streptomyces sp. SID9727 | reverse complement strand
CCGGCTTCGGTGCCTCGGGCTCTGCCACGGGTGCGGCGGTCTCCACGACGGGCTCGGGGTCCGCGACGGGCTCCGCGGCCGCCTCCGGCGCCTCGGGCTCGGCCGCCTCCGGCGCCGCCGCGTCCGGGCCCTTGCCCTGGGCCGGGACCGTGGGCGTGGCCGGGTTGTCGAAGGCCGCGGCCACCAGGTCCGACGCCTTGGCGCCCTCGTCCGCCGCCTTGGCGTTGGACGAGGGCGTCTCCGTGTCCTCGTCCGACGACGCGGGGGAGGGCACCGAGATCCTGACGGGTGCCTCGTCCGGCTCCGGCGCCGTGGCACTCGCGTGCTCGCCCTGGGGCGGGACCGTGGCCGTGGTCGGGTCGTCCTGGTCCGTGCGGTCACGGCCGAACACCTTGCGCAGCAAGCTCCGAATGCCCATGGGCGAGCCTTTCGCGTGAGTTGGGTGCGATGAATGTCCGTACTGCGGGAATTGATCCCTGGCCAGGGCGGATACGTAAGGTTAGCGGCCGGATAAGGCCGTCCGGCGGCACGGCCCGCATGTGGGACAACCGAGAGCGAACCGATCCCGGACCGAGTCCTGAGAGCCGTAGGGGCCGTTCACCGCGCCCCCACTTCACCTGCACCGCGTAGGCGTCGAGTTGACGCGGGAACGTACCGTCCGGGCCCACCGCTTACAGTCGGACGCATGGTTTCGGGTGAGGCTCCGCAGGCAGAGGGCAGTGTCCGGGTCGATGTCTGGATCTGGTCGGTCCGGCTCACGAAGACCCGGGCGCAGGCCGCCGCCGCCTGCCGTGCGGGTCATGTGAAGGTCGCGGGCGAACGCGCCAAGCCCGCGCAGTCGGTGCGGGTCGGTGACGAGGTGCGGCTCCGGCACGCGGGTCGGGACCGGATCGTCGTCGTGTCGAAGCTGGTGAAGAAGCGGGTGGGCCCGCCCGTGGCCGCCGAGTGCTTCATCGACAACAGTCCGCCCCCGCCGCCGCGTGAGACCGCGATCCAGGTCCCGGTACGCGACCGGGGCGCGGGCAGGCCCACGAAGCGGGACCGCCGCGAGATGGACCGGCTGCGCGGAACGGGCCCCGGTCCGGCGGAGTAGCCGGCGGCCCGCGCGTCAGCCGCGCAGCGCGATCACCGTCTTGCCGCGCGCCCCGCCCGCCCGGTTGCGCGCCAGGGCCGACGGCGCCTCCTCCAACGGAAGTTCGGCGTCGACCGGCACGCGCAGGATGCCGTCCG
>NZ_JAAGNI010000084.1 GCF_010550605.1 Streptomyces sp. SID9727 | reverse complement strand
CGAGCGCCGGGCGGCCGAGCTGGCCGTGCGCAACCGGCTCGCCCGGGAGCTGCACGACTCGGTCGGCCACGCGCTGAGCGCCGTCACCCTCCAGGCGGGGGCCGCCCGCCGGGTTCTGGACAGCGACCCCGAGTTCGCCCGGCAGGCGCTCACCGCGATCGAGGAGACCACGCGGCGCACGGTCGGCGAACTCGACGCGGTGCTCGGCCTGTTGCGGCAGGACGGAGACGGGTCCGGCGCGCTCGCGGGCCCCGGGCTCGACGCGCTCGGCGGGCTGCTCGCCCGGTGCGGGGTGCCCGTGCGCTACGAGGCCGACGGCGACCCGGGCGCGGTGACCGGACCCGTCTCGGCCGAGGCGTACCGGATCGTCCAGGAGGGTCTGAGCAACGCGCTGCGGCACGGCGTCCCCGGTGCGCCGGTCCGGCTGCGGATCGGCGTCGGCCGCCGCGAGCTGACACTCGTCCTGGACAGCGCGCTGTCCCCGCGCCCCCCGGCAGCACGC
>NZ_JAAGNI010000069.1 GCF_010550605.1 Streptomyces sp. SID9727 | reverse complement strand
TGCGCGCCCACGCCCCGCAGACGGTCGCCGGTTACGTGGCGATGGCCCGCGCCACGGCGGACCGCGCCCTCGCCCACGGCCTGCTCAAGCCGGAACTGGCCGAGGACCTGCTGGACGCGCTGGCGGACGGCGGCGCGGGCACGCGGGGCCCCGCCCCGGACGGCGGCCCGGCCTCTTCCGGCGACACCGGCACCGGACCGGAGGAGTCCTGATGACCGCCACCACGTCCACCGCCCCGGTCCTGCTGAACACGGCCGCCGAGCTGAGCGCGTACGCCCCCGAGGGGCGGCGGGCCGTCGTCATGACGATGGGCGCCCTGCACGAGGGCCACGCCTCGCTCATCCGCGCCGCCCGCGCCCACGCGGGCCCCGCCGGGCAGGTCGTCGTCACCGTCTTCGTCAACCCGCTCCAGTTCGGCGAGGCCGCCGACCTCGACCGCTACCCGCGCACGCTCGACGCCGACCTCGCGGTGGCCGGCGCGGCCGGTGCCGACGTGGTCTTCGCGCCCTCCGTGGACGAGGTCTACCCGGGCGGCGAGCCGCAGGTCCGGATCTCGGCGGGCCCGATGGGCGAGCGTCTGGAGGGGGCGTCCCGCCCCGGGCACTTCGACGGCATGCTCACCGTCGTCGCCAAGCTGCTCCACCTCACCCGGCCGGACACCGCGTTCTTCGGGCAGAAGGACGCCCAGCAGCTGGCGCTGATCCGGCGCATGGCGCGCGACCTGAACTTCCCGGTGGAGATCGCCGGTGTGGAGACGGTCCGGGAGCCGGACGGCCTCGCCCTGTCCAGCCGCAACCGCTTCCTCGACACGCACGAGCGCCGCACCGCGCTCGCCCTGTCCCGCGCCCTCTTCGCGGCCCGTGACCGCCTCGCCGCCCAGACCGCCCTGCACGCCCGCGCACAGGCCACCGGCGCGACCGAGGACCGGGCCGCCGGGCTCAACCGGCTCGGCGAGGCCCGGCTC
>NZ_JAAGNI010000053.1 GCF_010550605.1 Streptomyces sp. SID9727 | reverse complement strand
AGAGGGGCGGTCGGACCGGTGGGGGCGTCGAGGACCTCGGTCGCCGGCTCGGCGGCAGGCTCGGCGCCCGGGCCGGACGGAGCGCCGGACACCGCGTCGGAGGGGGCGCTGTTCACCGCGTCGGAGGGAGTGTCGGAGGGGGCGCCGTTCACCGCGTCGGACGGAGCGCCGCTCACCGCGTCGGACGGAACGCCGCTCACCGCGTCGCCGGGGGCGCCCGGCTTGGTGAGGGGGACCGTGCCCTGGGGCTTCCCGCCGCCGGGGATCGGGGCGGGACCCGTGACCCTGCCCGGGCCCGGCACGGCGTCCGTCGGCGCACCGTCAGCCGGCAC